>NZ_JBXAOE010000017.1:76028-207782 GCF_058802485.1 Cupriavidus sp. GW822-FHT02D05
GTTTTGATGCTTCTAGCCGCGACAGCAGCTAGAAGCATCAAAACCCCACCCACAAGAGACGTTCCCGCGTCAGCGGGCTACAAGCAATACACATCGCATACTTCCCCCGACCTACAGTTCCTGCTCCAAGCTCAACAGATTTTGCGTACGAATCAACGGAACGGGACATCAAAACTCCGAACCCCCAGCTCTGCCCTACATCCTCGACGTAGCCAGCCGCGCGGCCAGCCCCAGGAAGACCACCCCCGCAAACCAGTTCAGCGCACGCTGCGCGCGTGCCGAGCGCAGCAGCAGGGCGCCGAACATGGCCGAGCAGTAGGCGATGACGGAAAAGACCAGCAGGGTGGCGATGATGAAGACCACGCCGAGCACCATGATCTGCAGCGCGATATGGCCACGGTCCGGCGCGACGAACTGCGGCAGGAACGCGAGGAAAAAGATCACCACCTTGGGGTTGGTCAGGTTCATCACCACGCCCCGCCGGTACATATGCCCCACGCCAGCCTTGTCGCCGTTGCCCAGGCTCATCGCGCCCACCGGGGCGCGGAACGCCTGCCAGGCAAGATAGGCCAGGTATAGCGCGCCGGCGATCTTGAGCACCATGAATGCGAGCTTGGACGCGGCGAACAGCGCGGCCAGGCCAAACGCGACCGCAGCCGTATGCACCAGTAGCCCGGTGCACAGGCCAAGCACCACGACCATGCCCGCGCGGGGCCCCCGCATGGCGGATTGCAGCAGCACGAATACATTGTCCGGGCCCGGCGTCAGTCCAAGCACCACGGCGATGCCGAAGAATGGCAATAGTGTCTCGAGCGGGGGCATGCGCTTTACTCCTTTGCGGCCGCGGATATCGCGTTGTCGGGTTAGGCCCGATATCGGGCAAGATCGTGCAAAAGGCATGGCCGTAGCATCCGGCGCGCCATCCGAATATTGCCAGCCAGGCAGCGTTTTGTGCCAGCCAGACGCTTTGGCTGGCTCTGGCTGGGTCTGGCTGGCCCAGTCAAGGGTGCCAGGTCGCCGGACTGCCCGAGGCTGCCTCCGGCGCCGGCCGATGGCTTCCCGCAGGCTTGCTTGCTGGCGGACAACCCGGCAATGGAACTGGTGGTGCCGAAGCTGCTGACACCGTCGCTGCTCGCCGTCTGGCCCCGGCAATGCAAAAAGCCCGTGCGGCGTGAACCGTACGGGCTTTTCAGAATCTGGTTGCGGGGGCAGGACTTGAACCTGCGACCTTCGGGTTATGAGCCCGACGAGCTGCCAACTGCTCCACCCCGCGGGCCGAAATATACGCGGGTTGGCGCGTCATGGATAGTCCTGATTGGGATTATTTCCAGAAATGGTCTCGGCGCATTGCCAGAATCAATGCAGTTGCTGCAAGAATGAGCGCGGCATTCGCGCTTTTTCGGGCATCCGCCCGGTGGCCGATCGCGTCGTCAAGCCACGTATTCGCCGCACGCGCGGTATCAACGGACACGATTGCCCGTGAGATCGGCGGTGCACATGCACCAAATCCTGGCGCCGGCCTGGCAGCAACCACCTCCGCTTTTACCCTCCGGCGGCATCCTTCGGCGCCGGAGCCAGGCGGAACTGCGCGGACAAGTCGGCCTCGGCGCCAAGCTGGGCGTCGGTCTGCACGACGCCTTTTGCGGCGAGTTTCGTGAGTGTGCGCGCTGCCTGGATCGGGCTGACGCCCGTGGCCTTTGCGACCTGATATGCATCCATCGGGGTGCCCGTCTTTTGCAGGGCGTCGATTACTGCCTGGCGAGTGTCGTGATTGTTGTTCATTTCCGGGCGTAGGTTGAGTCTGCTCAGACTAGACGAGGTGGACCGCCGGCGCAACCCCGCATTCTTGCTGATTCCCCCGCCCGAAAAGGTTGCGCGACGGGCTTCGCACGTCAAAATAGAGGGTCTGATCGCACGCATCGCAAGAATCGCAAGAACAATGAAGCACACTCTACTGCTCATCGACGGCCTGAACATCCTGCGCCGGGTCTACGAAGCCAACCCGGCTGAGGACATTCCGGCCAAGGTCGAGGGCGCCGTGCTTTCGGCGCTGGCCTCGTTCCGCCGGGCCTTGACCGAATGCAAGCCGACACACGCGCTGGCGGCATTCGACACCGGCGGCAAGACCTGGCGCCACGCGCTGTATCCCCAGTACCGCCAGCACCGCAAGCCCATGGACCCGGAGCTGGCGGAGGTCCTGCCGGACTTCCGGCTGACGCTGACGGAAGTGCTCGGGCTGCAGACAGCCATGATCGACGGCTACGAGGCCGACGACATCATCGCCACGGCCTTTTATCGCTGGACCGCGAGCAAGGAGGGGCAGGTGATCCCGGTGAGCACGGACAAGGACGTGCTGCAGCTGATTGCCGACGGCGCCATTGTGCGCAACCACTTTGCCACCGCGAAGAACGGGGAGCCGTCCTGGTTCGATGAACGCTACGTCATGGATAAGTTCGGCGTGGGCAGTCACCAGCTGGCCGACTATCTCGCGCTGCTGGGGGATAGCACGGACGATATCCCCGGTGTCGAGAAGGTCGGGGCCAAGACCGCGGCCAAGCTCTTGCAGCGCTACGGCGACCTGGAGGGCGTGCTTGCCAACGCCGCCGAGGAGAAAGGCGTGGTCGGCAAGAACCTGGCGGAACAGGCGCATCTGGCCCGGCTCTCCCGCCAGTTGCTCTCGCTGAAGACCGATGCCCAGCTTGGCCTGACGTGGAACATGCTGCGGGTGGGCGAATCGGCTGAGTAGCGGCTGAGTAGCGGCACCTGGCGTTCCTGGTGGTGGCCATGGTCGGTGCCTTTTCTCATCGACCTGGCCAATGCGATCGTGATCAAGGCGTACCTGCCGCTGCATCCGGCGTTTTAGGTTTTAGCCGCCATGACGCTGGCGTGACCCGGCTTGCGGTCGAACAGCAGCAGCTTCAGCGCCATGCACAGCGTTGTCAAAACGGCGAACAGCCAGCCGCTCCACAACGCGCCCGTCATGCCCGCTGCGGTGATGCACCAGCCGCCCACCGCCGAGCCGGATACCACGCCCAGGTTGGCGGCCGAGATATAGAGGCTGGTCGCGAACTCCGGGGCTTCCGGCGCGGCGGATGCCAGCCACATCTGGCTGACGATCAGGCCGCTGGTATGCGCGGCGCCCCACAGCAGGCAGACCGCGATCATCGGGACAAACGAGGCATTGCCGCAGGCGTAGAGCACAAGGTAGGCACCACCCAGCACCGCCGGGTGCAGCAGCGCGGTTCGCGCCAGGCTCCTGCCCAGCAACCGGCCGGCGATCAGATTGCCCGCCACGCCGCCGATACCGAACACCACCAGCAGCGCGCTGATGGCCTCGCCGCCCATGCCGGCCTCGCTCGCGAGGTACTCGGCCGCATAGCTGTAGACCGAGAACATCGTCGCGAAGACGAACACGGTTGCGAACAGGTTGAGCCACAGCGCCGGCTTGCGCAGGATGGCCGAGGGCCGGCTGGCCGATGCGGCCTGCGCGGGTGCGGGCCGCTGCGCCGCATCCGGCAGCATGGCCAGCAGGCCGATTCCCGCCGCCGCGTTGACGGCGGCGCAGAACAGGAAGGAGGCTTCATAGGAAAAGCGCGCCGCGATCCACGCGGTGATTGGCACGCCCAGCACCAGGCCCATGCTGGTGCCCACGAAGGCCATCGCCGTGGCATGCGTGGCTCGCTCCTTCGGGTACAGCGACACGGCCGCCGCGAACGCCAGCGAGAAGAACACCGGATGCAGCAGCGCGGGGACGATGCGCAGCGCCATCAGCCCGGCAAAGTTCGGCGCCCACGCCGACAGCACGCTGCACACGGCGAACACGAACAGCGAGCCCGCCAGCACCCTGCGCCGGGCATAGCGCGACAGCCACAGCACCATGAACGGCCCGCACATGGCCACCACCAGCGCGAACAGGCCGACCAGCCAGCCTGCCCGGGCGACCGTGACGCCGTAGCGCGCGACGATAGCGGGCAGGATGCCGACCACGCCGAACTCGATGGTGTAAAGGCCAAACAGGCCGAGCGCGATAAAGAACAGGGAGCGGCCGGCATCGATGGCCTTCATGGGTGCCACATCGCTCATCGCGCCACCGCCTCTTGCCCATAGACGGCGTCGCGCAGGTCCGTCACGAAGCGGCCGGACATGCCTTCATACAGGGTGTTGGTGAACGCGGCCACGCTCAGGCCCCGGGCGCGGTCGACGAACCAAGAGTGCCCGTAAGCGCCGCCCCAGCGCCAGGTGCCGGCCGACTCCGGCGAGCCGGCCGCAGCCGGATTGTGCAGCACCGAGAAGCCCAGGCCGAAGCCGGTGCCCGGCGCATCCGGCGGACCCCATGCGCCGGTCTGGTTGCGGCCCATTTCATCGACCCAGGCCGCGGGCATCAATGGCTCGCCGCCCTGGCGCAGGGTCTCCAGCAAGCGAAGGAAATCGCTGGCGCTGCCAACCATGCCGGCGCCGCCGGAGGGGAAGGCACTGGTGTCCAATGCGCGCGCCGGCGCGTAGTGGATGCCGGCCGTGCCGTCGACGACGGGGACCACATCGTGCGCGCGCATGCGGCGCGGCACTGGCGTGTCGTTGACGTAGGCGGTGGCTAGCCGCTCGGCATCGGCCGCGGCAAAGCCGGTGTCGCCCATGCCCAGCGGACCCGTGACCAGCGCGTGCACCGCGTCGGCCAGCGGCGCGTCGCAAACGCGTTCGATCACGGCGCCAAGCACGTCCGTGGCCAGCGAATAGCCCCAGGCGGTGCCCGGCTTATAGAGCAAGGGCACGCTGGCGATGCGGCGCAGGTTCTCCGCAAGCGTGATGCCCGGCTGGTCCATGCCGTCCGACACGCCAGCGCGGGCATAGGGCCCGTGCTCGTCGGCTTCGAAGAAGCGGTAGCCCAGCCCGGCGGTATGGGTCATCAGCTGCCGCACGGTGAGGATGGCGGGGCTGCTGTCGGCCAGCCGCGGCGTGAAATCCGGCAGCCAGCGCGTCACGGCCTCGTCGAGCCCCAGGCGGCCCTGCGCCACCAGCACCATCGCTGCGCTCGACACGATGGGCTTGGATACCGACGCCAGGCGGAACAGCGTATCGGTGCGCATGGGCCGGCCGGCCTCACGGTCGGCCAGGCCCGCGGCGCGGCGGTGGATGACTTCGCCGTGGCGGGCAACCAGCACGACGGCGCCGACCAGGCGGTGGGCGGCAAGGGCTTGTTCAATCGCCGCGTCAACGCGGGCGGACAGGGGGGGCAGGGGTGACAACATGCGTGTTTTCCTTCGTCGCAAGACAGGGATGGGATCAAGCAAACGATAAGAAACATTTGACTCGGGAAAAAGTAGGCTAGAGTTCCTGGTTATCCGGACATAATTATCCGTAATCGAGGATCGAGGCGCTTGGCATGAGGGGAAAGCCGATGGACAGCCTGAGTGGCTTTACGGTGTTTGTGCAGGTCGCCGAGACCCGCAGCTTCGTGGCCGCCGGCCGCCTGATGGGCGTGTCGGCGTCGGCCGTGGGCAAGAGCGTCGCAAGGCTGGAAGAAAAGCTCGGCGCGCGGCTGTTTCACCGCAGCACGCGCAGCATTACCCTGACGGCGGAAGGCGCGCAGTTCCTGGAGCGCAGCCGCCGCATCCTGGCCGAGATCGAGGCGGCGGAGCAGGAGCTGTCGCGCGCAGCGCAAGCGCCGCGCGGGCGCTTGCGCGTCAGCCTGCCGCTGGTGAGTTCGCTGGTGCTGCCGGTGCTGGGCGACTTCATGCGGCAGTACCCGGAAATCGAGCTGGACCTGGATTTCACCGACCGCATGGTGGACGTGATCGAAGAGGGTTTCGATGCCGTGGTGCGCACCGGCGAGCCAAGCGACTCCCGGCTATCGGCGCGGCGTCTCGGCGCGTTCCGGATCTTGCTGGTGGCGTCGCCAGCGTATCTCGCGCAGCGCGGGGAGCCCCGGCAGCCCGCGGACCTGGCCGGGCATGCCTGCCTGCAATACCGCTTCCCGAACAGCGGCAAGCTGGAAGCCTGGCCGTTGCGCCGCGCAGCCGTCGATCCGGAGTTGAACCTGCCTACCTCGATGATCTGCAACAACATCGAGACCCGCGTGAGCTTTGCGTTGCAGGGCCTCGGCATCGCCTGCCTGCCGGACTTTGCCATCCGCGAGGCGCTGGCCGACGGCCGGTTGCGCACCGTGCTGGACGACTACGTGGACCGTAGCGGCACCTTCCGCGTGCTGTGGCCTGCCAGCCGGCACCCGTCGCCCAAATTGCGCGTGTTCATCGACTTCCTGGGCGAGCGGGTGTTTCCGGGCGGCGCGGATCATGCCGTTTGAGCATCTCCGGATCGGCGCCGGATCGGCGCCAGTAAGCGCTCAGGCGGCTGCCTGCCGCGCGTGCCGCAGCAACGAGTGGATCAACGGCGTGCGGGGAGACGAGCGTTGCCACAAGATGCCGAACCGGCGCGGCTCGGTCGCTTCGGGCAGCGTCAGCTTGGCGATGCGCAGGCCTGCCGTCAGCGGCGACGCTATGTCGGGCACCAGAGACACCCCCAGCCCCCGGTCGACCATCATGGCGATCGCCACCAGCGAGCTGAGCTCGAACCGCTCGTGCGCGGCGATGCCGGCCTGCCGCAGGTACCGGTCGGCCTGCTTGCCGCCGCCCACGCTGCGGTCGTAGCGGATCAGCGGCTCGGTGCGCAGCAGTTCGTGCGGATCGCGCCGGGCCAGCCGGGCGGGCGCCAGTACAACCAGGGGTTCCTCACGCAGCAGTTCCCACACGATGGTCTTGGGCAGCGCGAAGGGCGGGTGCAGGCAGACGGCCGCATCCAGCTCTGCGTTTTTCACGGCGTCATACAGCGCCGCCGATTTGTCCGACTGGATAAACACGGAGACACCCGGATGCTCCGCGGCGAACCCGGCTAGCGTTTCCGGCAGCAGGCTGTGCAACGCAGTGTTGATCGTGCCCAGGCGCAGTTCGCGCGGTGCTTCCACCTCATTCACCCAATCCCGCAATTGGCTGAAGTCCCGCAGCAAGGTGCGCGCGCGTTCGGCGAGCCGTGCGCCCGACTCGGTCGGCGCCACGGTGCGGCCGGCACGGCCCAGCAGGGCAGTGCCCAGCTCCCGCTCCAGGACGTGGATCTGCTGCGCGATGGCGGCGGGCGTCACGTTGAGCCGCCGGGCGGCTTGCGCGAGGGAGCCGGTATCCACGACGACCAGGAACGCGTTGAGGTAGGCTGTCTCCATACATTTTCTATCGATTAAAGAAAGAGATACATAGTTTATCTTTGTTATGGCGTGACACACACTGGCGCACTCCAAAGCCATCGGTTCACGTTGCCATGAGAAGCAAACTGTTCGTCCCCGGCTCCCGCCCGGAATTGTTCGACAAGGCCTTGGCCAGCGCCGCGGACGGGCTCTCGTTCGACCTCGAGGACGCGGTGGCGCAGGAGCGCAAGCCGCAAGCGCGCGAGGCACTGCGCGAGCTGCTGCGCTCGGGCCAGGCCCGCGCCAGCGGCAAGACCCTGATCGTCCGGGTCAACGCGATGGACACCCCTCACTTTGCGGCCGACGTGGCCGCAGTGGTGCAGCCCGGCCTGGACCTGATCAACCTGCCCAAGCCCGAGAGCGCCGACGACGTGCGCCGCGCTGCCGCCGCCATCGAGCAGGCGGAACGGGTCAACGGGTTTGCGCTTGGCGTGGACAGCCCGGTCCGCCTGCTGCTCAATATTGAAACGCCCAAGGCGCTGCGCCTGGCCGGCGAACTGGCCGCGGCCCACCCGCGCGTGGCTGGCTTGCAGCTTGGCCTGGGCGACCTGTTCGAGCCGCTGGGCATCGCCCGGCGCGAAAGCGCGGCGATCCAGCAGGCCATGTACGCGGTGCGCATGGCAGCCGGCGAGGCCGGCGTATTCGCCTACGACACGGTGTTTGCCAACATCAAGGATGAAGCCGGCTTCCGTGCCGAGGCCGAGCTGTCGCGCCGCATGGGCTTTCTTGGCAAGAGCTGCATTCATCCCAGCCAGGTCCCCCTGGCCAACCAGGCCTTCCGCCCGAGCGATGAGGAGATCGGGCATGCGGCGCGGGTACTGGAGGCCGCGCGCGATGCGATGGCCAGGGGCGTGGGCGCCTACGTGGTGGACGGAAAGATGATCGACCCGCCGTTCCTGAAGCGGGCGCAAGCCATCGTGGCTACCGCCAGGCGCCTTGGATTGCTGCCTGCCTGACTCCGCCGGGATCCGCTGCCGGGATCAGGCTGCATCGCATGGGGCAAACAAAAAAACAGAAGGAGACACTTTGACTACACCAACCGCAACCGCAACCGCAACCGCATCCGCATTCGTATCCATTTCCCGTAGCGTGGCCTTGGCCGCCACGGCCATTGCCAGCCTGGTATCCGGCGCGGCGTTCGCACAGGGCGGATATCCAAGCAAGCCCATCACCATCGTCGTGCCCTATCCGCCGGGCGGCTCCAACGACATCTTCGCTCGCATTGTCGCCAGGGAGATCGGCGAGGAGCTCAAGCAACCCGTGGTCATCGACAACCGGCCCGGCGCCAGCGGCAATACCGGCACGGGCATCGTGGCCAAGTCCGCCCCGGACGGGTACACGCTGGTCGCCGTGTCGTCCAGCATGACGACCAATGCCGCGGTGCAGGCCAAGCTGCCGTTCGATGCGGTCAAGAGCTTTGTGCCGGTGGCGATGTTTGCGCAAGGGCCGTTCATTGTCGCGGTCAACAATGCGTTTCCCGCCAGGACGCCGCAGGAACTGATCGCGGCGATCCGCGCCAGGCCGGGCAAGTACAACTACGCCTCAAGCGGGCCGGGCAGCGTCAACCAGTTTGGCACCGAGCTGCTCAAGGCCAGGGCCGGGAACCTGTTCATCACGCATATCCCGTATCGCGGCATGGGTCCCGCCGTGACCGACCTGATCGGCGACCAGACACAGCTGTTGATCTCCAGCGGCCCCTCGCTGCTGCCGATGGTGCGCGCCGGCAAGGTACGCGCCGTTGGCATCACCAGCCTCAAGCCGAGCCCGATCGCGCCGGATCTCACGCCCATGTCCAGCGCGGTGCCGGGCTATGAATTCGAACTCTGGTGGGGCCTGCTGGCGCCGGCCGGCACGCCGCCGGCGATCGTCAGCCAGCTCAACGCCGCCGTCAACACCATCTTGTCCAAGCCCGAGATCAAAGCGGCCTTCCTGAAGGAGGGCGCCGAAGCCAGGCCCGTCACGCCGGCCCAGTTCGCCGCCATCATCGGGCAGGACGTGGAACGGTGGAAGACGCTCGCCAAGCGCCAGAACATCGTCGTGGACTGATGCTCGCCCGCCTTGCCTCTACTGCCTCTATTTCCTGTTTCCGGAGATTTCCATGCGTCCCCCCTTTGATGACCGCGCCGCGCCACTGAGCGAGCGCACCGGCAAGCCGGGCCCGCTGTCCGGCCTGCGCGTGCTGGACCTGAGCGCCTACATAGCTGGCCCCTATGGTTGCTCGCTGCTGGCCGACCAGGGTGCCGAGGTCATCAAGATCGAGCCGCCCGCCGGCGACAACCTGCGCAAGTACCCTTCCTCGCTGGAGGCCGAGAGCCGCGCCTTCCTGGGCGTGAACCGCAGCAAGCTGGGCGTGGTGCTGGACCTCAAGCAAGCCGACGACCTGCAGCGGCTGATGGCGCTGGTGCGCACCGCCGACGTGCTGGTGCACAACTTCCGGCCCACCGTGCCGCCCAGGCTGGGCATCGCTTACGAACAGCTCAAGCTGGTCAACCCGCGCCTGATCTATTGCGCCGTGACCGGTTATGGGGAAGATGGCCCGCTCAAGGACAAGGCCGGCTACGACCAGGTCTTGCAGACCATGACCGGCATGTGCACGCTGCAGGGCAAGCAGGGCGGCGCGCCAGAGATTCTCTATGGCTCGGTCGTCGACTACTACGGCTCGGCGCTGGTCGCCGGCGGCGTCGCGTCCGCACTCTACGAGCGCGAGAAAAGCGGCGAAGGCCAGTATGTCGGCATCTCACTCTTGCGCGCGGCGCTGACCATGCAATCGGCCCGCATGGTCTGGGCGGACAACGAACCCAGGGAGGTTGGCCGCGACATGCGCTCCGGCGGCATCACCGGCATCCATCCGACCAAGGAAGGCTATCTCTACATCTCCGCGAACACGCCGCATTTCTGGGCGGCGCTTTGCGAGAAAACCGGCCTGGCTGAACTCACCACCGAGCGTTATGACAGCGTGCGCAAGCGCGCGCAGCATCAGGATGAGATCGTCCCCATGCTGCACCGCGCGCTGGCAGCCCGCACCGCGCTGGAATGGGAGGCGCACTTCGGCGAAGCGGTGCCCTGCGCTGCCGCGCGCTCCGTGGAAGATATGTTCGACTTCCCGCAGGTGCAGGCGGAAGGCATGGTGACCACGTTCGAGCATCCCACCGTGGGCCGGTATCGCGGCTTTACCCGTGCCATCAAGTTCGGGCGCACGCCCGGGCCCGAGCCGTTCGCGGCGCCGGTGCTGGATCAGCATGGGCAGAGGGTGAAGGCGGAGGCGGACAGGTTGGTGAGCGAGGAGATGTAGCCGATCTCGCCGGGCTTCGATTCATCGACAAGCCCGTGGCAAATGGTCGCTGCATGGATGGCGCGACCACGCAATGCGCCCAATGCGTCGCATTGCCGCATTCCTTTGATGTCAGGCCGCTGGGTAGACTTTCGCGCCTCTAGCGCCACTCGCACGAGTGGCGCTCCGAGCCGACAACTCTCCGGACTCAGCGCGCCTCCATTCATGCTCCCCACCTCGCTTCGACATCATTGCTTTGCACTCGCCGCCGCAACCGCCGGCTTTCCCGCCTACGCTGAGGACGCACTTCGCGAAGCGCCCGACCTTGCCCCGGTCACTGTCTCCGCCGCGCCGGATTCCGCGTTGCGCGGGCGGGCATCCACGGGCTCCAATCTCGGACTGACGCCCATGCAGACCCCGGCCAGCGTCGACGTCATCCGGCGCGAGCAATTGGAAGAACGCGGCGACGCATCGCTCGTGGATGCCATCACCCGCGCGCCCGGGCTGTCCGGCCTCGGCCACCCCGGCAACGGCGGCGCCGCATTGTCGGCGCGCGGCTTCACGGGCTCGACCTCGGTGATGCAGCTCTATGACGGGATTCGCCAGTATGGCGGCATCGGCATCACGTTCCCCTTCGATACCTGGTCCGTCGAGCGCATCGAGGTGCTGCGCGGCCCGGCTTCGGTGATCTACGGAGAGGGCGCCATCGGCGGCGTGGTCAACGTGGTGCCGAAGAAGCCAGCGCGTGGCCCGGTCGAGAGTGAAATCCAGGCCGCGCTGGGCACGGAGAATACACAGCGGCTGGCGTTCGGCAGCGGCGGCGCCATCAACGACAAGCTCGCCTACCGGCTCGATGTGAGCGGCAACCGGTCCGACGGATCCGTCGATCTCGGCGACTCCCGGAACCTGTCGCTGTCCGGTGCCATCCAGTGGGACGCCACGCCGGACCTGAGCCTGAAGCTCAGCTATGCCAAAGGCTGGCAGGAGCCGCAGCGCTACTTCGGCGTGCCGCTGGTCAACGGGCAGCAGGACGCGGCGCTGCGGAGCAAGAACTACAACGTGGGCGACAGCCTGCTCAAGTTCGATGACCAATGGACGGAGCTCGCCGCGCAGTGGACACCGAATGCCGATGCCACGGTGCGCTCGCGCTTTTACTACATCGACAGCAAGCGGCACTGGCGCAATGCCGAGTACTACAACTACGTGCCGGCCACGGGGCTGGTCAGCCGTTCGTCCTATACGGAGATCCTGCACGACCAGTGGCAGGTCGGCAATACTACCGATGCCACGTTCCGGCACCATCTTTTTGGCATGAAGAACAGCGTGTCGGTGGGTTTCGACGTCAACCGGGCGTCGTTCACGCATACCAATAATTCGCCGTACTCAGGCACATCGGCGGTGGATCCCTATGTGTTCGATCGCGGTACGTTCATCAACGTGACGGGCACCACGCCGCGCTATCGCAACGAGGCGACGCAATACGCGCTGTTTGCCGAGGATCGCCTTGAGGTGACGCCGCGCTGGTCCGTGCTGGGCGGGTTGCGCTATGACCGCGCCGACCTGTCGCGCCGTGACCTGGTGGCCGGGCAGGCGGCCTTCGACAGGACGTTTTCCAATGTTGGCTGGCGTGCTGGCACCGTATACAACCTGACGCCGGATCTCGCCGTGTACGCGCAGTACGCGCAAGCGGCCGATCCGGTCAGCGCCTTGCTGATGCTGACGCCGGCCAACAGCAACTTTGACGTCTCCACCGGTCGCCAGGTTGAAGTCGGCGTCAAGCAGTGCTTCTGGCAGGGCAAGGGCGAGCTGACGCTGGCCGCCTATCGGATCGTCAAGAAGAACCTGGTCACGCGTGACGTTGCCAATCCTTCGGCCAGCGTGCAGGTGGGCCAGCAGTCGTCGAAGGGGCTGGAAGCCACCTTCGGGCTGGCGTTTCTCTCCGGCTGGCGCGTGGATGCCAATGCCGCTTTGCTGCAGGCGCGCTATGACGATTTCACGGAGTCCGTGGGGGGCGCAGCGGTCTCCCGTAGTGGCAATGTGCCCACGGACGTGCCCGAGCGGCTGGCCAACGTTTGGGTGACGTGGCGCTTCCACCCGGCATGGACCGCCGGCGCAGGCCTGCGCTATGTGGGCCGGCGCTTCGCCGACCGCGCCAACACGCTCGAGATGCCGGCCTATACGACCACCGACCTGTCGCTCCAATGGCGCGCGCGCCGGGACACGACGCTGGCGCTGCGCGGGTTCAATGTCTTCGACAAGCGCTACGTCACCACCGCCTACTACAACGCCACGCAATGGTTGCAAGGATCTGGCCGGCGGGTCGAACTGAGCGTCAACTACCGCTTCTGAGCGGACTGGCAGCGTCTGGCGCAGCCCGCCGCACGGCGGCCGGCCGTGCGAACCAGCGATCCAGCAGCCAGACCATCACCAGCGTGGCGCCCATCATCGGGAACACCGCGCCCAGCAGACCCAGGCCAATCACCCACGCCCGCATGGGCGGGAGCGTGCGCGGGAAAGACGGCGCGGCCAGGGCGCGCGCGGGCCGGCGCTTTAGCCACATCACGAGGCCCGTCACGGCGAGCAGCATCAGGCCCAGCGAGATCACCGTGCACGCAATCTGGTTGGCCAATCCGAAATAGCGGCCCATGTGCAGGGACGTGCCGTAGGAGATGGCCTGCGCCACCGCGCCGTAATCGCCGTAGCGAATGTCCTTGAGCACCTTGCCGGTGTACTGGTCGATATGCAGCGTGCGTTCCACCTTGGGATCCGCGGGGAAATAGGAGGCGGTGAACACGCCGGTGGCGGACTTCGGCAGCACGAGCTGGTAGCCGCTCGACACACCGTTCTCGGCCACGATCGCCACCGCACGGTCCAGGCTGATCGTGGCAGCGCCCACTGCCGGCGGCGTGCCGGACGGAACCTTGGCCATGCCGACCGCCCAGGGGACTGCAGCGAGGGGAAGTGCATCCATGCTGGCCGCGCCCGGTGTCGACCGGACCCCCGCGTCGCCCCATGCGCCGGCCGGATTGCCCAGCCGCGCTGCGGTCGCGATCGCCTTGAATTGCTTGCCCCACGATGCGGTCCAGGGTAAGCCGGACAACACGAACGCCACGGCGCCGATGGCCATCCACGCGCCGAAGACCAGGTGGACTTCCTTCCACCAGCCGCGCCCGCCGGCGGCCTTGCCCATCACGAAGGCCTTGCCGCCTTTGTCGCGCAGCCGCGGCCACCACATCGCGACGCCCGTGGCAATCATCACCAGCGACCAGCATGCCGCCAGCTCCATCAGCAGCTCCCCGGTCTTGCCCAGCAGCAGCGCGCGATGCAGCATGCGCACCTGCTTCATGAGCCGGTCCTCCACGCTCAGGCTGCCGAGAAAGCTGCCGGTGTACGGGTCCAGGTACAGGCTTTCGCTCTTGCCCGACGGCAGCCGAAAGACAAACTCGGCGCTGGCACGCGGGGACGAATCGACGGTGTACGTCGTCGCCACGGCGCCTTCCGGCGCCTGGGCCCATGCCCGGTCCAGCAAGGCCTGGGCGGGAAGCTTCGCGCCCACGGGCTCCACGCGCAGCAATTGCGGATAGAGCAGCGATTCGATCTGCGGCTGGAAGCAGTAGAGCGTGCCGGTGATCGCCAGGATGACCAGGAAGGGTGCGACGAAGAGCCCGGCGTAGAAGTGCCACCGCCAGAGCATGCGATAAGACGCCGCTGCGGCCGGCGAGGGCTGGGTGGCTTGCGCGGGCATGGGCGGCCGTTCGAGAGGCTGGGACATGGCGGGATCTGTCAAAGGGTGTATTTCAGGCTCAGGTAGAACGTGCGCTGCGGGAAGGGGTGGAACAGGAAGTATTTGTGATTGTTCAGGTTGTCCACGCCCAGTGCACCGCTCCAATGCTTGTCTAGCTGGTAGTGCACGCGCGCATCCATCACGAAGAAGCTCTCGAAGCCCTGGTAGGTCGCGGGGTTGATGTCGGTGTTGTCGACCGTCGCGTACACGCGGCTGCTATAGCGCGCGGCCAGCGTGTAAGCCCATTTGTTGTCAGGCCGATAGGTTGCCGCTACCGTGCCGCGCCACGTGGGCACGTAGGGCACGCGCTTGCCGACCGCCGTTGCGCCAGGGGTAGTCGGCACGTAGCTGTCGTCCGAGAGAATCCGGGAGTTGACATAGGTGACGTTGCCCGAGAGCGTCAGGCCGTTGATCAGCACATGGTCTTGCTGGCCGGCCAGCTCGAGCCCCAGTTGTCGTGTCTTGCCCACGTTCTGCGTAAAGGAGACGGGCGTGGCGAACCCGGCAATTGTCGAGGTCTGGGAGATCAGCGCGTTCTTGACGTACTCGCTGAAGGCGGAAACACGCAGCTTGCCCTCGCTGGTGTGGCGCTCGATGGCAAGTTCGCCAGACAGGACGCGCTCCGGTTGCAAGAACGGATTGGCCTGGGTGAACGTCGTCCCGGTCTGCACGCTCTGGTAGAGCTCGCCGACCGTCGGGAAGCGAAGCGCCTTGCCGAACGAGCCGGTCACCGACCACAGCTGGCTGGCCTCCCATGTCAGCGACGCCTTGGGGGAGAAGCCGGATTTGTCGAGGCTGGGCTGCTGGATCGGCACCCCCACGCCGTTGCTGCCAATGGCGTAGTTGAACCCGTCATAGGCGCGCCACATCTCATAGCGGCCGCCCAGCGTTGCCTGCAGGCTTGGTGTCATGCGCCAAACGTCCTGCAGCCAGAGCGCGCCGGTCTGCGTCTTGCCCTGCGAGGTGCTGAACAGGGCGCCATTGCCACCGGAGACCCAGTTGGTGGTGCTGTAGGTCGGGCTGCTCAGCTTGAACTGGTCGTAGTGGGCGCCGAAGCTGACGATGTTCGCGCCGGCGATGCCCTGCGGCCGCCAGATGCCCTTGACGTCGAAGGTGGACCAGCCGGAGCCGCTCATGTCGGTGGTCCGGCCCGGCCCACCCGTCAGCGCCGCCGGGTAGAGCCCGGTGGACAAGCGGCTCGAATCCTGCAGATAGTAGAAATTACTGACTATGGCCTCCCAGTCGAACAGCCCTTGCGTCCGGGTCCCGACCTTGAGGCTCTGCATCAGGTGTTCCTGATCGACGTTGTTGCTGGAAAACTGGCCCGCGATGGTGCTGGCGCTGTACGCGAATCCACCGATATTGACGTTGCCGGCTGACGCGCCGTAGAAGGGCGACCCGGATGTCGTGCTCAGGTAGGTTTGCGCGCTCGCTTTCGAACTGTTCTGCCAATAGCCCAGCGTGTAGACCGCGCTCAACGTTGGCGTGAAATCGTAGCCCAGCTTGACGGTGGCGTTGTCCTGCAGCGTATGGATGAAATTGCCAGCGCCAATTACCTGGATGGCGCCGCCGGTCCGGTTGCGGTCGGCGTACGCGCCGGTGATGACCGGCAGGGCGGCACCGGCGGCGGCCGTCGACTGGCCGACCGTGGCGAAGCTAAGCGGCTGGCTGAAGCTGTTGAGGTGGTTCGCGCTGAACCACCACGAGAACTTTCCGGTGCGGTCGCCCAGCGTGGCGCTGACCTGCTGCGCCGGCTCGTTCTGGTCGGTGCCGTACTTGCTGAACTGCTGGATGGCGCCCGTGACTTCCAGGCTGCCCTCGAACGTCTTCGGCATCCGCGTGGTGATCTCGGTCACGGCACCGTAGGAGTTGCCCGGATACGCCGCGGCGAACGGGCCGTACATGACGTCGACCCGGTCGATCGATTGCGGCGTCACCATGAACCACTGCGGGGAGCCGTTGCCGTTGTTGTTGTTGATCAGGGTCGACAGCAAGACCCCGTCGGCATAGATCAGGCTGCGCGCGCTGGCGTTGATGCCGGTGGTGCGGGTCGCCATCGGGGACTGGGTGTCGCCGATAAAGCGCTTGCGCACCAGCACGTCGGGCAGGTATTTCAGGGCGTCTTCCGCGCCCATCACGTTGATGGCCTGCGCGGCTTGTTCGCCGGTGATGCTCGCGGTGGTCTGCGGCAACTGGTTTTTCTCGGCAAACGAGCGAGTTTCGGTCACCTGGACCGCCGGCAGGCTCTGTTCGTCGGCGGCCTCGGCCAGCGTGCCGATGGTGCCAAGGATGACTAGGGGCAGCAGCGTGCGCATGATTGGGTCTACCTCACATCGTTGTCCGGCGCCCGTGCGCAGGTGCGCGCGGACGCCACGATCACGCCAAAGGGCGTGCGTTGCTTACAGACTGGATTGAGGCAGGGCCGGAGGGTCCCTGGGGCGTCCTGAAGGAAAAGCCCCGAGTGGCGTGAAGCGGGTGACCAGCACGTGCGACGTGGCGACCACCAGCAGCGGGATCGCCGACAGCGCCGCAGGCGCTAGGGTAGGCAGCGGCACATGGTCCGCCAGCAGATCGCAATAGCCGCAGGTGTTCAGCGAGCTGCCCGGCATGTCATGCGGCGCATCGCCCGGGTGGGCGGCCGAGCAGATGACGGCTGCGGGATCGCTGGCCTGGGCCGCGGCCACAAACTGGCTGACTGCCGGCGCAAGCACGATGAGCCACATGGCGATCAGGCCAAGCCATGCGGTCAAGCGGATGCGGCGGATAAGCGTCATTGTTAGTTGCGAGCGGGCGCGGCGCAGTCTACCCCAGCCAAGGCGAGGTGCGATCAGGCAGGCTGCGCGTCATTTTGACACAGGCGCAACCGAGAAATGCGCGGCGGGCACGGGAGATTGGCGCGGTTCCCCTCAGAAGTGGCGCGATTGTGGCGCGATAACCGAAGCCGCGCCACTCTGGGTATCCGCGCCATTCCGACGCTCAACAGCAAAGAGGTTGTGTTAGTGCGCCTGATACGGCATTTCTACTGTGAGCTCGCGTAGCAGATATGCGGCTTCCAAACAGCAGGTCCTGGCGCTCACGGAGTCAGGCACATCCGCGCAAACTCTCTGCAATCGTCGTTCGCGGCGGGATGCCGCAGCACCGCGTCAAGCGCATCCAGGAAGGCCGCAACGGTTGGGCCGCCTTGCTCCTCTCGCTCAGCTTCGTCCATGCGCATCATGCGGTCCAGGAGCGCTACCACTTGCGTGCTCGGCTGCCGCTTTAATGACGCCAGCAACTGCGCCGCATAGGCGCCGACGGGCTGGCGCTCAATCAGCGACCCGAAGGGGCCAGGACCACCATAATCCAGCTCGGGATACTTTTCGATCAGGGCCAATATGCGCGCCAGGACATCTTGATAGTCTTGGCTTTCTAGCGCATCCAGGTGTTCGTAGATGCGATCGATCACAATCCATTTGTCACCCTGTGCGCGGGCCTCTGCGGCCGCCTTGTCGAGGTTGGAAAAAATTGAATCGGAATCTGGATTCATCGTCACGCTCCGGAGTAATAGGTAAATAGGTAAGAAGTCGGAAAGCCGGTCAGAAAAGCCGATTTGAGTGAGGCCTGAGCGCTACCGCCCACGGCGGCAATCCGTCGATCGGGTTGACGGGTTGACGGGCGATGCGACCCAGCACGTGGCGTGGTGGCACGCGACGGAAGCTGCACTTTACCCGTGACCTGTGTGGCTTGTCTGCAAAAAGTGGCGCTTTCTTGATGGTTCTCGGCGGGGGCAACCAGTGGCTAGCGCGCTGACCGCGCGGCCAGTCCCGTGCGATCCGCGACCGCTGACAGGCGCCGGTCGCGCAGCGCCCCCAGCACCAGATGATGCGAATTGACGTGCATCACGGCTTGCGGTCAGGCCTGTATCCGCTGTGAGGTGGCCGCAGTCACCTGCGCCCAAGCCAGGCCTGGACTTCAGCCTGGGCCGTGCATGACAACACTCAAGCGAGCAGCTGCCCCCCTTAGATGGACAGCCTCTCTTCTACCGCAGCGCTACAGCCTCGAAGCTCGCCACCACGGCATTGCCGGTGCCGAGCAGGTCGAGCTGGCGGCCCGCAATGCGGTAGCGCCGTACCGTTTCCAGAGCGTGCAGGAACTGCGTTTCCTGGGCCATGCCCTGCGCGCAGGCCATCATGGTGCCCGCCAGGCCTTTGAAGTGAAGCTGGTCGCCATCGGCTTCATAGCCGCCCATCAGGCTGTTACAGCCGCCATTGCCAGACAGCCGCGCGTCGTTCGTGGCGAGGATCAGGTGCGGTTCGCGCTGGTGCTCCGCCACGCTGACCGGCGCATCGCCCAGCCGCGTGAGCTTCCAGTAGGTCCCCCGCAACGGGCTGTCAGGCACCTGGGCTGTTGGCTTTCCCGATGGCTTCCCCTCGCCCCTGGAAGCCGATACCAGCTGCAACTGGAGCGGCGCGTTGTTGCCGCCCAGTGCCGGGACATGCGTGTCGGTGGTGAACAGCAAGCGGCCATGCTGCCGGATCACCGCCCGCACGGCGTAGCGATGGCCAGGCTCGATCGCCTGGTCCTGGTAGGCAACCCCGAAATGGAAGGGCGGCTGGCCCGCCGGATCCAGCGTGGACCGGCCGATAACCAGGGCTGGCGCGCCGGCGCGCGACACATCTTGCAGCGTGACTTCGAACACGGCATCGGGAGGCAGCGCGATACGCTCACGATAAGTCGCCGTGCCCGTCACGATACCGGCCAGCGCAGGTAACGCCAGGGTGGCAGCGAATGCGGCAAGGGTTTGGCGTACGGGGTGCTTCCACATGGTCTTGTCTGTTCTCAGGTTCATTGGGTGGAATCGTGAAGCGTTCATGCCATCACGATCAGGTAGTTTGCCAGGTTGGGAAACAACGGCTGACTATATGCCCAGCCGCTCTTTGAGTGCATCGGTAGTCAGCGCTCCCGAAAACGTCAACATCTCGCCCCCAGGGCCCTGATATACGGCAAACGGCACGCTGTCCAGATTCAAACGTAGAAAGTACTCGGTGTTGGCCTTGACCTGGCTCACGGCATTTTCCGGGGTCTGTGCGGCGGAGACCTCAAGCCCACCCTTGCGCGCATCGAGCAAGGCTTCATGATTGTCCATTTCCCTGACGGCGTTCTGGCTACCGAGCAGGTAGGCGCTCTGCAGCGCGGATTTTTCCGGGGTCAGCAGTCCGACCGGGATCCAGATGAAATGCGCGGACGACAGCAGTGGCTTCGCTGCCTTCCAGAGCTCACCGCAATGGGGGCACTGCGGATCAAAGAAGATATAGATCTTCCTGGCGCTGAGCACATTGCCGGCATTGAAACCGTGCGTGTTGCTTGCCACGGACTCGATCGACAGCGTGACAGCCGGCTGCTGGGCAACGCTGGACGGCGCGGGATTCGCGTCGACTTTGGCTTTCTCTCCGCAACCATGAATCTGGACGATGAGCGCTGCGCAGATCGGCAGCAGTAGTGTTCTTTTCATATGGAGATCGTTTCAAAGAAAATTCAGCGGGAAAGCCGTCAGCCAATAGCACCGAGCGCAATGAGCTTCGAGATCGTATTGAAATTACGCGTCGTCGCGGCCACCTTGAGCTTTCTCTCGATGAAATTGTTGTTGGCCTTCAGGTCACTGTATTTCGTGGCGCACAACACATACGCCATGTCGCCGACCACTTGTACCTGGTCTGGCGCATGTCCAAGCGCATGGAACGCTTCGAGCAACGCATCTTCAGGCCCGGCTGACAGCAGCGTGAAATAGAGCTTGGCGGGATCGGCGCCCTTGAACGGGTTGTTCTCCATCGCTTTGTTGAAGTACGGCGCCGACCTTGCCAGGACCTTGATATCGCCACCAAACCGTTCCTTGATGACATCGTGAACCAGGTCCTCGATGGCGGACTGGCTCAGGTTCGTGGAAGCAATGACGTTGCCACTCTGGATGTAGGTTCTCACGTTGCCGAGCCCCGCTTCTTCCAGCGCAGCGCGCAGCGGTGCCATGAGCACCTTGTTCTTTCCCGTCGGCGTTACACCGCGCAACAGAATGATCTTGTCTTCATGGTTCGACGCCATCGTGAATGTCTCGGCTGCTAAACGGCAAGTATAGACTGCGTCGCTTCTATGTAGGAGCCGACCATAGTGGCCCGGCTGACTGAGCTCTATCACATCGAGGCCCGCGTCAAGGGCTGGGGCGTACGTTCCTGGCCGTCTGCAACGCGTCACGCTGGCGTGGTCCGTTCAACGTCTGCGCCACGGCCAGGAGCCCGGCTTCCAGTTGCCGGATTGTGGCAGGCGCCGCCATGGCGATTCTTATCGTACGGCTTGCCGACACATCAGGCGCGGCAAAGGCGGCCAGGGGGGTGATTGTCACGCCTTGCCGTGCCAACGCGACGACGAGGTCATCGGGTCTCCAGTGTTTCGGCAGGTCGAGCAAAAGATGAAAGCTGGTGTGGTGCGCCTTGATGGGCCACGCCCCGAGGATGCGCCGCGCGAGGTCTTGCCGCAAGCGCGCCTCGTCGCGCTTCGCCACGATCCAGTGCGCCAGCGTGCCATCCCGCATCCATGCGGTGGCCAGTGAGGCCGTCATGGCGCTTGCGGACCACAACGTGGCGCGAAGTCCCTCATGGAGCCGTTCCCTGAGCCGTTCGGGTGCGACAATATAGCCCACTCGCAAGCCTGGGGCCGCGCTCTTCGACAGGCTGTGAATTTCGATTACGCAATCTGGCGCCAGGCTGCGCAGCGTTGGCGGAGGCGAAGCCTCGAGAAAGCCGTACACGCTGTCATCGACCAGTAGCAAGTCGTGGCGACGCGCGACCTCGATCAAGGCGAGCCTGCGCTCGAGCGGCATCACGCTCCCGGTGGGATTGTGAACCGTGGGCATCGTGTAGACGATGCGTACCCGGCCTGCATGCTTGCGGCAAACCGCATCGAGGGACTCCGGCACGATGCCGTCGTCGTCGATTGGTACGCCGACCAAGGGGATGCCCAACAGTTTTGCCGCGCTCTTGAAACCGGGGTAGGTCAGGGATTCCACGGCAACCAGATCACGCCGCGTGACAAGGCTTGCGAGAATGACACTCAGGGCGTGCTGGCTGCCGCCACAGACCATGATGCCCGCGGCATCGATTGGCGCGCTGGCGGTGGAGAACCACTTTGCCGCCATCTCCCTGTCTTCGCGACGCCCCGGATGCGGGTGATAGTCCAGCAGGGTCGACAGGTCCCCCTTGTCGGAGAGATGGCGAAGCGCATGACGCAACTGTGCGGCCTGCTCAGGCAGGACCGGATAGTTGAATGCCAGGTCGATCAGGCCGGGCTCGCGTTCGCTGATTTGAGAGAACTCGGCAGCGGCCTGTGTCTCTTGTGCGCGGACAAAGGTACCCCGCCCAACTTCGCCAATCGCCAGTCCGCGGTCAATGAGTTCCCGATAAACGCGGGCGGCAGTCGCGGCGGCGATGCCATGCTCATCCGCGTAATCGCGATGCGCCATCAACCGGCTGCCCGCTTCGAGCGTGCCGTCCTGTATCAGCGACGCAAGTCTTTCAACGTGTTCCAGGTATCGCGCAGGGGCAGCCATCGTTTCTTGGATTGATATTAGTGCAATGAAATTATTGCACTAATATCCCCGAGGGCCAATACTAAGCTCCCTCGATCCCTTGCCCACGAATCCATGCTTGATCCCCTGGTCCGTTCCACTGCGAAGGCGGGCCCATGGCCCGTCCGGGTGGTGGCCCTGACGCTGTTCCTGATTACCGGTGCGGTGAATCTGCAGGCGCCGCTTTACACGACTTACGCACGGGCAAGCCAGATGGGCGCGGGGGCGCAGACGCTTGCCTTCGCTTGTTACGTGGCCGGATTGGTGCCCACGCTGGTTTTCCTTGGCGGGCTATCGGATCGCGTAGGGCGAAAATTGCCTTTGATCGGCGCGCTGCTGCTGACATCCGCAGCAACCGCGTTGCCGATGATGTGGCCCCGGCTGGAGGCGCTAGCAGCGGCACGCGGATTGTGCGGCATCGCGACCGGGCTGATGGCCGGAAGCGGCACGCAGTTCCTTGTCGAACTGATCGGGCCTCGGCCAGCGGCGGCTGCGCGGGCCGCGCGCATCGTTGCGGCGGCCACCTCGCTGGGCTTCGGCTGCGGCGCGCTGGCGACCGGCCTCTGTCTCTTGGCGGTGCCGTCTCAACAGACCCCCGCGACCTACGGTGCTTACATATTTTGCGCCGCTTGCGGGGTGGTTTTGCTCGCCATGATCCGGGAGCCATCGTTCCCGCGGTCGTCGGCGTGGCTTCGCATGCCCGTTTTTCCCAGGCAGACGCTCATCTATAGCATTGCGATCCTCATTGCCTGGTCGGCCGTCGGGATGGTGATCGCTCTGGTCCCGGTGGCGCTCGCCGCGCATGGGCACGATGCGTGGACGGGGTTCTCCACGTTCTTCGTGATTTCAACCGGACTCGTTGTCCAGCCTGTGGCGCGCAAGCTATCGCCTCCGCGGTCGTTGCGCCTGGGCATGCTGCTCGTACCCTGCGGCTTCACCGTATTGATCGTGGGCGTCGTCTTCTCGTCGTTGCCGTTGCTGCTGTCAGGCGCGATGCTCGCGAGCGCGGCTTGCTACGGCTTTACCTATCTCGCAGGCCTCGCCGCGAATTCAACCTGTTCAACCGACGCCAACCGGGCTCGGGCAACGTCCGGCTATTTCCTCTTCGCGTATTTCGGATTCAGCGTGCCGGTCATCGCGAGCGGTGCGCTGGCGGATCGGGTCGGTGTGCATTCGGCGCTCTGGATCTTCGACGGCGCAATCATTGCGGCGACCGTTTTGCTCGCGCTGTCCATGGCGCTGCGATCGTCTATCAGGAGATATCGGACGATTTAGTCCGGTTTCCCAACGACAGCCTGTAATTCGGAATTACCTGCGCATGGTGAGAAACCAATAACCACCGGCTTCCGTTTTTTTCAAAGGCAGGAACCGGCGGATTATCAGTGAGAATGTTCCGCATTGATAGGCCGCCGGAGCCCGCTTTCCGTCAGTCCAGCCTTGGCAGCATCTTGGCGGGATTGAGCAGGTTCTTCGGATCCAGTGCCCGCTTGACCTGCCACATCAGTTCCAGCTCCACGGGTGATTTGTAGCGCTTCAGGTCGTCGCGCTTGGCCACGCCAATACCATGCTCGGCGGAGATCGAGCCGTTCTCCGCGTGGGCCAGGGTGTCCACCGCCTCGGAGATCGGTGCGTACCACTGGCCGAGGAAGTCCGCGGCGCTGCGGTCCTTGGGGCGCAGCGGGTTGAAGTGCACGTTGCCGTCGCCCATATGGCCGTAGATCACCATGCGCGCGGCGGGCTCCAGTGCCAGCACCTTGGCCGAGGCGTCGCCGATAAACGCGGCGATGCGCGACAACGGCACCGACACGTCGCACTTGATGCTGCCGCCGGTACGGGTCTGCGCGTCCGAGATTTCCTCGCGGATGCGCCAGAAGCGCTGGGCGTCGGCCAGGCTGGCGGCCACCGCGGCGTCCAGCACCAGTTCTTGCGCCAGCCCGGCTTCGAGGATTTCCATCAGCGTGGCATTGAGGCTTTCGTCGCTGCCGCCGGAGGTCAGCTCGATCAGCACCATCCAGTCGTGCCGCGCGGGCAGCGGCGAAGCCACGTCGCCCAGGTATTCGAGCACCAGCTCCAGCGCGGGCGCCGAGATCAGTTCGAACGCGGTGACGGCCTGGCCGCCATGCTGCTTGGCCACGCCGAGCAGGCGCACGGCGGCTTCGGGGCTTTGCACGGCCACGAAGGCCACGGCATTGGCGCGCGGCTGCGGCATCAGCTTGAGCACGGCCGCCGTGATGATGCCGAGCGTGCCTTCCGAGCCGACGAAGAGTTGCTTGAGGTCGTAGCCGGTGTTGTCCTTGCGCAGGCCGCGCAGCGACGAGTAGATGCGGCCATCGGGCAGCACGGCCTCGATGCCCAGCACCAGGTCGCGCATATTGCCGTAGCGCAGCACGGCGGTGCCGCCTGCGTTGGTGGCCAGGTTGCCGCCAATCTGGCAGGAGCCTTCCGAGCCGATGCGCAGCGGGAACAGGCGCTGCTCCTGCTCGGCTGCGGTGCGGGCCGCGTTGAGCGTGACGCCGGCCTGCACCGTCATGGTGTCGTTGATGGTGTCCACGGCCAGCACGCGGTTCATGCGGCCCAGGCTGAGCAGCACCGCGGTGCCGCTGTCGTCGGGCACCGCGCCGCCCATCAGCGAGGTATTACCGCCTTGCGGCACCACCGGCACATCGTGCGCGTGGCACCAGGCCATGACCTGGCTGACCTGTTCGGTGGTGGATGGCATGACCACCACCTGGGCTTTGCCGCGATAGATGCGGCGGTAATCCGTGACGTAGGACTCGGTGTCGGCGTCGCCGCTCAGGCAGGCGCCGGCGCCGACGATGGCTTGCATCGCGGCCAGGGTGGCGCTGGTGGCGCTGGTGTCAGGGGCGGTGTGGGAATCAGTCGGCATGTTGGCGTGCTTTGTCGTGTTCTGTCGTGTTCTGTGATTGCGGTGGCGGGCATCAGTATGCGGCAGATGGCCCTGCCGCGGGCGCGGCGCCGGTGCCGATGAAGTCCGCGGCCAGCCGGCGTGCCGCGCCGGCATAGAGCAGCACATCCACGCCTGTCGCCACGAAGGTGCAGCCCAGATCCAGGTAGCGGCGCGCCAGCTTGGGGTCGGAGCTCAGCGTGCCCGCGGCCTTGCCGCTGGCGGCGATGGTGCGCATGGCGCCTTCGATGGCGGCCTGCACCTCGGGGTGGCCCGGGTTGCCGCGATGGCCCATGGAGGCGGCCAGGTCGGCGGGGCCGATAAAGACACCGTCGACGCCGTCGACAGCGCAGATGGCATCCAGGTTCGCCAGGGCCTTCACGGTTTCGGCCTGCACCAGCAGGCAGATCTCATCGTCGGCCACATCCAGGTAATCGGCGCGTGCGCTCCATTGCGAGGCACGGCCCACGGCGCTGCCCACACCGCGGATGCCCTGCGGCGGGTAGCGGGTGGCGCATACCAGCGCGGCGGCTTGCTCGGCGGTATCCACCATCGGCACCAGCAGGTTCTTCGCGCCGATATCCAGCAACTGCTTGATCAGCGGGACTTCGCCGGCCACGCAGCGCACCACCGGTTGCGAGCGGTGCGGGGCGATCGCCTGCAGCGCATGTAGCGTACCGCGCAGGTCGTTGGGCGCGTGCTCGCCGTCGATCAGCAGCCAGTCGAAGCCGGCCGTGGCCGAGACTTCGGCGAGATAAGGCGATGCCATCGAGAGCCACAGGCCGATCTGGGGCCGGCTGGCCGCCAGCGCGGCCTTGAATGCGTTTTGTGCGGGCATGGTGTTCCGAAGAATGTCGTGGGCGTGGATGGGATGCCGCCGGGTCTTAGCCGAGCAGGCCCTGGCAAATATATTTGGTGTGCATGTAGTCGTCCAGCCCGTGGCGCGAGCCCTCGCGCCCGTAGCCGGATTCCTTGACGCCGCCGAAGGGCGCGGCCTCCGAGGCGATGGCCCCTTCATTGACGCCGACAATGCCCGTTTCCAGCGCCTGCGCCACGCGCCAGATGCGGCGCACGTCATTGGAGTAGAAGTAGGCGGCCAGGCCGAAGGGCGTGTCGTTGGCGTCGCGGATCACTTCGGCTTCATCGGTGAAGCGGAACACGGCGGCTACCGGGCCAAACGTTTCTTCGCACGACAGCGCCATTTGCGGCGTGGCGTTGGTGAGCACGGTGGGCGCGTAGTAGTGCGGGCCGTCTGCCAGGCGCACGCGTTCGCCGCCGGTCATCACCACGGCGCCCTTGGCGACGGCATCTTCGACATGGCGGGCGATCTTTTCCACGGCGCGCGCGTTGATCATGGGGCCGATCTGCGACGCGTCCTCGGTGGCAGGCCCGACCTGCAGCGCGGCCACCCGCAGCGACAGGCGCGCGACGAAATGGTCGTGCACGCCAGCCTGTACATAGACGCGGTTCGGGCAGACGCAGGTCTGGCCCCCGTTGCGGAACTTGGAGGCCATCAGGCCATCGACGGCGGCATCGACGTCCGCGTCGTCGAACACGATGAACGGCGCATTGCCACCGAGCTCCAGCGACAGCTTCTTGAGCGTGCCGGCGGATTCGCGGGCCAGGTGCTTGCCCACCGGCGTGGAGCCGGTGAAGGTGATCTTGCGCACGCGGCTGTCGGCCAGCCAGGCATCGACCACGGCGGGGGTATTGGCGCGCGAGGCGGTGACGATGTTGAGCACACCGGCGGGCAGGCCGGCTTGCTGCGCCAGGTAGACCAGCGCCAGCGCGGTCAGCGGCGTGTCTTCCGCGGGCTTGGCTACCACGGTGCAGCCGGCGGCCAGCGCGGGCGCGATCTTGCGGGCGATCATGGCGAGCGGGAAGTTCCACGGCGTGATGGCGGCTACCACGCCAACCGGTTCCTTGAGCACCAGCATCTTGCGGCCGGGGACGGACTCGGCGACGATCTCGCCGCTGATGCGGGTGGCTTCCTCTGCGAACCACTCTACGTAGGAGGCGCCGTACAGCACTTCGCCGCGGGCCTCCTTGATGGGCTTGCCCTGTTCGGCGGAGATGATCTGGGCCAGGTCTTCCTGGTGTTCGAGGATCAGGGCGTGCCAGCGCTTGATGATCTGCGCGCGGTCGCGGGCGGTGCGGCGGCTCCAGGTTGGGAAAGCTGCGGCTGCGGCATCGGTTGCCTGGATGGCATCCTGGGCGTCGCTGTCGGGCACGCAGGCGAAGACGGTGTTGGTGGCAGGGTTGGTGACATCCAGGCGGTGGCCGGTGTGGGCGGCTGACCACGCTTGGCCGATTAGGTTGCCGGTGCGGAGCAGGGCTGGGTGGGTTAGGGGGAGTGGGGTGGATGGCATGGTTTTTGGGATATGGGGGGGTTGACTGCAACTGCAACTGCTTGAATTCAATGACAACTGCAACTGCAGTTTCACCACCCCTGCGGGGCGGCGACCTACTTTCTTGTCTTGCCAAGAAAGTAGGCAAAGAAGGCGCGCCGGATGGGGCGACACCCCCTCGGGCTTCGACGAAAAGAGCGGCCGGGACCCAAACTCGCATCGCCTTAGGGCGATACTCAGACATGGGTCCCTCGTTTCCGCTCTTTTCGCCGAATCCCGAGGCGCCCCATACGGCCTTGGCACACCTTGACGGCTCGCTTCGCATCGCGCGTGGGTGTTTCCCGCCCATTCGGGCGGGAAACACGGCTACACCAGTTGGTTGATCTTGCCGCTGGTTTGCTCCCCTCTCCCGCCTGCGGGAGGGGCGGGGGAGAGGGCGGGTGATCGCAATTTCGCAATGGTTCCAGGCTGCGAGGCTTTCTACTTTCTAACTGACAATCCCCAAGTGCCAAGGCACAAACTCGTTGTCCCCCAGCCCGAGTGCTTCGCTCTTGGTTGGCTGTCCCGAGGCCGCTTCCAGGATGTGCTCAAAAATCCGCTGGCCCATCTCGTCCACGGTCAATTCGCCGTCCAGCACCAGCCCGCAGTTGATGTCCATATCGCCTTCGAGCCGCGTGTACATCGGCGTATTGCTCGCTAGCTTGATGGTCGGCGCTGGCTTGGAGCCGAACATCGATCCGCGCCCGGTGGTGAAGCAGATCAGGTTGGCGCCGCTGGCGATCTGGCCGGTGGCGGCGACGGGGTCGTAGCCGGGGGAGTCCATGAAGACGAAGCCGGCTTGCTCGATGGGCTCGGCGTATTCATAGACGGCCTGCAGCGGCGTGGTGCCGCCTTTCATGGCGGAGCCGAGTGATTTTTCGAAGATGTTGGCGAGGCCGCCTTGCTGGTTGCCGTGGCCGACCACGCCGTTGAACTGGGCGTTCTGGCCGGCGGTGTAGCGCTCCCACCAGGCCAGGCGGTCCAGTAGTTTCTGGCCGACTTCCGGCGTGACGGCGCGGCGCGTGAGCATGTATTCCACGCCGTGGATCTCGGGGGTTTCCGACAGGATGGCGGTGCCGCCGTGGCGCACCAGGATGTCCATGGCCGCGCCGAGCGCCGGGTTGGCGCTGATGCCGGAGAAGCCGTCGGAGCCACCGCATTCCAGGCCGATCTTCAGGTGGCTGGCGGGCACGGGCTGGCGCGTGGCGGTATTGGCGCCGGGCAGCATTGCCTCGATGGCGCGGATGCCGGCCTGGATGGTGGCCGCCGTGCCGCCGCTGTCCTGCATGACCATGGTGCGCACGTGGCTGCCGGGCACCAGGCCTTGCGACTCCATCAGGCCCGCTACCTGGTTGCGCTCGCAGCCCAGGCCCACGATCAGCACGCCGGCCAGGTTGGGGTGGCGCGCATAGCCCGCCAGCGTGCGCCGCAGCACGTCGAAGTGCTCGCTGGGCGAGGACATGCCGCAGCCGCTGCTTTGCGCGAAGGCGGCCACGCCGTCCACATTGGGAAAGGCCGCCATGCGCTCGGGCGTGAAGTGGTCAGCGATATGCCGGATCACCGTGGCCGAGCAGTTCACCGACGACAAGATGCCGATGAAGTTGCGCGTGCCAACCCGGCCGTCGGGCCGCACGAACCCCATGAAGGTGGCGCGCTCGGCCTCGGGCACATAGTCCACCGGCCGCACGTCCTGGCAGAAACCCGGGTCGCGATAGAAATCCACCAGCGCCAGGTTGTGCGAATGCACATGATCACCGGCCTCGATGTCGCGCTCGGCCACGCCGATCACGGTGTCGAACTTGCGGATCCGGGTGCCCTTGGCAATGGCGCAGGCGGCAATCTTGTGCCCCGCGGGCACCTGGGCGCGCACGCGCAGCCCCAGTTCAGGCAGGTGCTGGCCAAGGCTCAGGGCGTCCCGGGCAATCAGGACGTTGTCGTTCGCATGCAGGCGGATCAGGGCGGCGGAGTTCACGTTGGGTCAGCCTTGTTGCAGCAGTTCTTTGAGCTTGAGGCGCTGGATCAGGTGGGTTTCCTGCTCGTACACCGTGCTGATGTAGCGCTTGTATTCCGGGCCGTCCAGGTACATCACCGGCGCGTCGATGCGGGCGGCGACCTGCTGGAATTCCTTGCTAGCCACGGCCTGGCGGAAGGCGTCGCGCAGCTTCTTTTCCACCGCCGGATCCAGGCCGACGGGCGCGCCGATGCCATTGGGCGCTTCCACCACCACGTTGTAGCCCAGTTCCTTGAGCGTCGGCGTGTCCTTGAAGCGCGGCGTGCGCTGGTCGCCCCAGGTGGCCAGCAGGCGCAGCTTGCCGGCTTCCACGTGGGGCGCCCACGAGCTGGAATCGGCCAGCAGGTCCACTTGCCCGGCGAGCACGTCCTGCAAGGCCTGCGCGCCGCCCTTGTAGGCGATGGCATTGAAGCGCACACCGGCGGCCTGCGCGAATTCTTCCATGCCCACGTGGGTGGCGCCGCCGATGCCGGCATGCGCATAGGTGAGCTTGCCCGGATGCGCCTTGGCCTCGGCCACGACGTCCTTGAGCGACTTGAAGCGCGAGTTCGCCGGCACCGCGATGCCGAAGGTCTGGCCGGAGGTGCGCGCCAGGTAGGTCAGCTCGCTGCGCGGGTCCAACTGCAGCATGCCAAGCTGCGAGAAGCGCGTCACCGAGATCGGCACCTGGCCGATGGTGTAGCCGTCCGGCTTGGCGCGGGCCAGTGCCTTGGTGCCGATCATGCCCGATGCGCCGGCGCGGTTTTCCACCACGATGGATTGCTTGAGTACGCCGGACGCCACCTGGCACAGCGCGCGCATGGACTGGTCGGCGGTGCCGCCAACGGGCCACGGGCAGATGAAGGTGATGGGCCGGTCCGGATAGTCGGCGGCACGTGCGAGGCCCGGCAGCAACAGGCCGGCACTGCCAGCCGTCGCAGCCGTGGCGGCAGCGGCGCCGCTGATGAGCAGGCGGCGCCGCCCGTGGTTGATGCCGTGGGGTGCGGTCATGTGTCGTCCTCGCAGGGTGTCGTTATTGGAGTCATGGGCTGGTGGCAACGTCCACCGGTCAGGCTGGATTGTGGCAAAGCCATTCATAACAATCCAATCAATCATCGGAATGGCTTCATAACCTTAAAGTTAAGTAGAATCGTGGCATGCCCCAGATCGACCGCGCCCTGCGCTCCAATATCAAGCTACGCCACCTGCAACTGGTGGTGGCGCTGGACGAGTTCCGCCATCTCGGCCATACCGCCGAGTTCCTCTCCGTCAGCCAGCCAGCCGTCTCCAAGATGCTCACCGAGGTGGAGAAGACGCTAGGCCTGACGCTCTTCACGCGCTCCACCCGCGGCACCGAGCCCACGCTGGCGGGCGCGTCGCTGGTGCGTTTTGCCCGCTCGGTGCTGGCGCAATATGAGCGCACGCGCGACGAGATCGCCGCGGAGGCCAGCGGCGCCGCCGGGCGCACCCGGGTGGGATCGATGGGCGCGGCCCTGCCGGTGCTGCTGGCGCAAGCCATAGGCCTGCTCAAGCAGCGCTCGGCCCAGGCCACCGTGCTGGTGGAGGAGGGCGACCTGCCCCACCTGCTGCCCAAGCTGCGCATCAGCGAACTGGACCTGATCGTGGGGCGGCTGGAGCCTGGCTACGCCGCCCCGGACCTCATCACCGAGCCGCTCTATAACGAGCCGATGGTGGCGGTGGTGCGCAGCGGCCACGCGCTGGCAAGCAAGCGTGCACCGGGCTGGGCGGACCTGGCCGGCATGCCTTGCGTGGTGCCGCCGCCATGGGCCTCGCTACGGGTCAAGATCGAGCAGGAGTTCTACCGCTTTGGGTTGCAGCCACCAACCGACCTGATCGAGTCGTCGTCCTACCTTGGCATCACCACCTTCGTCTCCCAGCTAGATGCCGTGGGCTTCCTGGCCAGGTCGGTGGGGCAGCAGTTCGAGCGGGAAGGCCGCTTCCATATCCTGCCCATGGACATAGCGCTGGAGCTGCCGCCAGTGGGCGTGATCACGCTGCGCGAGGGGCGGCCCACGCCCAGCAGCATCCAGCTGGTCGAATGCCTGCGGGCAGCGGCCGGGCAATTGGCCGCGCCGCCGGCCGGTGCGAAGAGGCCGGCGCGCGCGCCGCGGCGCACGAAATAGCCAGCCCGCCGCGATCAGCGCGGCCTGGCCAGCAGGTACTTCGCCAGCGCGTGAAACGCCGGGATAAACCAAGCGCTAGCGGAGCCGGCCCACGACGCACCACATTGCGGCTCGGTCGTTCCCACAGGCACTGTTTAGGTCCACGCAAGCCGCCCCATGGTGCGGCTTGCGCGGGTGCCCTGCATGCGTATTCGGCCCGCGAAGGCGCCCTGGTGACCAATCTCCCTGATATGTAAGAGGAACACATTTGAATACATTTTCCTTCTTACATGGCATGTCTCCTGCTTTGTTGGTCTGCAACGCCCTCATGTATACAACCTGGGATACAAGCGATGACCAGCAAGACGCCTCTGCGCCGATCCGCCGCCAGGCTTGGCAGTTGCCGAACGCTGCCTGACTGGCAACAGCTCTACAAGACGCGAGGCGCCTCGCCCGCGGACGCGCTGGCGCCGTTCCTGGACCTGGACGCAGCGGACCCGGCCTGGATCGCGCGGCTGGATGCGGCGCGGCTGCAGTCCCAGCTAGCTGCGCTGGCCGCGCGCGTTGAAGAAGCGGGCGGCAAGCTCGATGCGTTTCCCCTCTACGGCGTGCCGTTCGTGGTGAAAGACAACATCGACGTGGCAGGGTGGCCCACCACGGCGGCGTGTCCCGCGTTTGCGTATGTGGCCGAGCGCGATGCCGGCGCGGTGGCGCGGCTGCGCGCGGCCGGGGCCATTGTGGTGGCCAAGGCTAACCTGGATCAGTTCGCCACGGGCCTGGTGGGCGTGCGTTCGCCTTACGGCGCGGTGCCCAACACCTTCGATGCGGCATATGTCAGCGGTGGCTCCAGTTCGGGCTCGGCGTCTTCGGTGGCGCGCGGCTGGGTGCCGTTCTCACTCGGGACCGATACGGCGGGCTCGGGGCGCATTCCCGCGGCATTCAACAATATCGTGGGCCTCAAGCCGACCCGGGGCTGGCTCTCCAGCGCCGGCGTGGTGCCGGCCTGCCGCACGCTGGACTGCGTCTGCGTGTTTGCGCTGACGGTCGACGATGCCGCGCTGGTGGCGGAGATCGCCGGCGGCTTCGACCACGACGATCCTTACTCGCGCACCTATCCGCAGAGCGCGCCTGCCGCGCTGGCGCCATCGCCCGTGCTGGGCATTCCCGATGCGCCGGCATTCTTTGGCGATACGCAGGCGCAGGCCAGTTTCGAGCAAGCGCTGACGGACTTGCAGGCCATGGGCGCCAAGCTGGTGCCGATTGATTTTTCGCCATTCGCCGAGTTGGCCGCACTGCTCTACCAGGGGCCATGGGTGGCCGAACGCTTCCTGGCGGTGAGCCAGCTTCACGCCAGCCAGCCGGAAGCCATCGATCCGGTCGTTCGCGTGATCGTGGAGGAAGCGGGCCGCTATAGCGCGATGGACGCGTTCAGCGCCGAGTACCGGCGCGCGGCGCTGACCCGCGCTATCCACCTGGCGCTGGCAACGGTCGATGCGCTGGTGGTGCCGAGCGCGCCGTCGATCTATACGCTGGCCGCGGTGCAGGACGATCCGATCCGCCTGAACGCGCGGCTTGGCACCTATACCAACTTCGCCAACCTGGCTGACCTGTCGGCGCTGGCGCTGCCGGCCGGTGCGCGCGAGGACGGCCTGCCTGCCGGCATCACGCTGATTGCCCCGGCCTGGGCGGACCGCGCGTTGGCCCGCTTTGGCCGGCAGTGGCAGACGGCGCAAGCGTTGCCGCTGGGCGCCACCGGGCGGGCTTGTCCCGTTGGTGCGCAGCGCGCGACGCCGGTCACGCCGGGATCGGTGCGGCTGGCCGTGGTCGGCGCCCACCTTAGCGGCATGCCGCTTAACCATCAACTGCTCACGCGCCACGCGGCCTTTGTGGAGGCTTGCAACACGGCGCCGTGCTACCGGCTTTATGCGCTGGCGGACACGATCCCGCCCAAGCCCGGGCTGGTGCATATCGGCACAGGGCAGGGCGCGCCGATCGAAGTCGAGCTCTGGGATGTGCCACTGGCCAGCTTTGGCGCCTTCGTCGCGGAGATTCCCGCGCCCCTTGGCATCGGCAAGCTGCTGCTGGAAGACGGCCGGCAAGTTACCGGGTTCATCTGCGAACCCCGAGGCCTGGAAGGCGCCAGCGATATCACGGCATTTGGCGGCTGGCGCGCCTATCTCGCCAGCGCGGACGCCAACGCAACCTGACCCGGGAGCGCCGATGTTCCACACCGTACTGATCGCCAATCGTGGCGAGATCGCCGTGCGGGCCATTCGCACCCTGCGTGCGCTAGGTATCAAGAGCGTGGCCGTGTATTCGGATGCCGATCGCAATGCCGCGCATGCCCGGCTGGCCGATTTGGCCGTGCCGCTGGGTGGCGAGCGTGCGGCGGATAGCTACCTGGTGGCCGAGCGCGTGCTGCAAGCCGCGTTGGATACCGGCGCCCAAGCCGTTTTCCCCGGCTACGGCTTTCTGTCGGAGAGCGCGGCGTTTGCCGAGGCCTGCGAGGCGGCGGGCCTGGTGTTCATTGGCCCGACGCCGCACCAGCTCCGCGAGTTCGGGCTCAAGCACCGGGCGCGCGAGCTGGCCGCCGAAGCGGGGATACCGATGACGCCCGGCACCGGCCTGCTCTCCAGCGTGGAGCAAGCCCTGCGGGAGGCCGCGCGCATCGGCTATCCCGTCATGCTCAAGAGCACGGCCGGCGGGGGCGGTATCGGCCTGTCGCGCTGCGCTGATGACGCCGAGCTGAGCGCGGCCTTTGACAGCGTGCAGCGGCTGGGCGAGCAATTCTTCAAGGATGGCGGCGTCTTTATCGAGCGCTGCCTGGACCGCGCGCGGCATATCGAGGTGCAGATCTTTGGAGATGGCGCGGGCCGCGTGGTGGCGCTGGGCGAGCGGGATTGCTCCACGCAGCGCCGCAACCAGAAGGTGGTGGAGGAAACCCCGGCACCGCACCTGAGCGAGACCACACGCCACGCGCTGCATCGGGCCGCGATCCAGCTGGGCGAATCGGTGCGCTACCGCTCTGCCGGCACGGTGGAGTTCATCTACGACGTGGAGCGGGAGGATTTCTACTTCCTGGAGGTCAATACCCGGCTGCAGGTGGAGCATCCCGTGACCGAGCTGGTGACCGGGCTGGACCTGGTCGCGTGCATGCTGAAGGTGGCCGCGGGCGATGCGCTGGACTGGGATGCCATCTCCCGCCCGCCGCAGGGTGCGGCCATGGAGGTGCGGCTCTATGCGGAGGATCCGCTCAAGCAGTTCCAGCCCTCGCCGGGCACGTTGACCGAGGTGGCCTTTCCGGACGGCGTGCGCGTCGACGGCTGGGTCGAGACCGGCACGGAGGTGTCTGCCTTTTACGATCCGCTGCTGGCCAAGCTGATTGTCCACGGCCCCACCCGCGCTGCCGCGCGCGCAAGGCTCGCGGCAGCGCTGGCCGCCACGCGCCTGTGCGGCATCGCCACCAACCTGGACTACCTGCGCCAGATCGTCGACTCGCCCGAGTTCACCACGGGCCGCGCCTTCACGCGCATGCTCGACCGCTTTCCCTACGCGCCGGCAGTCATCGAGGTGCTGGAGCCAGGCACCTACACCAGCATCCAGGACGTGCCGGGCCGCACGGGCTACTGGCATATCGGCGTGCCGCCGTCCGGCCCGATGGACGACTACGCCTTCCGGCTGGTCAACCGCATCGTTGGCAATCATCCGGGCGCGGCCGGGCTGGAATGCACGCTGGTGGGGCCACGCCTACGTTTCCATGGCGCGGCCGTGGTGGCGCTGGCCGGCGCGCCTTGCACGGCAACACTCGACGGGATGAACGTCCCGTTCTGGGCGCCAATCAGCGTAGCCCCTGGGCAGGTCCTGGCGCTCGGCAAGGCCACGCAAGGCTGCCGCACCTACCTTGCTGTGCGCAATGGTTTCGATGTGCCGCGCTATCTGGGCAGCCGGTCCACCTTCGCGCTCGGGCAGTTCGGCGGGCATGCCGGCCGCACGCTGCGGCTGGGCGACATGCTCCCGCTTGGCCAGCCACATCTGGCTGCCAGCGGCATCGAGGCCCCGGTGACAGCGCCGCAGGCCGCACCCGCGGCACTGGTGCCGGCCTACGGCCAGCATTGGGAGATCGCGGTCCTGCATGGCCCGCATGGCGCTCCCGACTTCTTTACGCCGGCATCGATGGAGACTTTTTTCGCCACGGACTGGGAGGTGCACTACAACTCCAACCGCCTTGGCGTGCGCCTGCTCGGGCCCCGGCCCGAATGGGCGCGGCGCGACGGTGGCGAGGCGGGACTGCACCCATCCAACGTGCACGACTGCGAATACGCAATCGGCGCCATCAACTTCACCGGCGACTTCCCGGTGATCCTCACCAATGATGGCCCGAGCCTCGGCGGCTTTGTGTGTCCCGTCACGGTCGCCCAGGCCGAGCTGTGGAAGGTTGGCCAGGTCAAGCCAGGCGACCGGATCCGCTTCCGGCCGATCAGCTTCGATGCCGCGCGTGCCTTGCAGGCGGCGCAGGATCGGGACATTGCCGGGCTGCGGCAAATAACGCGTGCGCCGCCGCTGCCGGCGCCAGCGTGTTCCACCGCCATCCTTGCCGGGCGCGCGGCCAGCGGGCATCACCCGGCCATCGCCTACCGCCAGGCGGGCGATGGCTACTTGCTGCTGGAGTACGGCGAGAACGTGCTCGACATCGGCCTGCGGCTGCGGGTGTACCTCATGATGGAGGCGCTCAAGGCGCAGCCGATAGACGGCGTGCTGGAGCTATCGCCCGGCGTGCGCTCGCTGCAGGTGCGCTACGACGGCCAGCGCATCCATCAGGCGGCGTTGATCGAGGCGCTGCTCGCCATCGAGGCCGGCTTGCCGGACGTGGCCATGCTGAAGATCCCCACGCGCGTGGTGCACCTGCCGATGGCCTTCGAGGATGGCGCCACGCTGGATGCCGTGCAGCGCTACCGCGAGACGGTCTGCGCCGACGCGCCATGGCTGCCGAACAATGTCGACTTCATCCAGCGCATCAACGGCCTGGCGCATCGCGACGAGGTGCGGGACATTGCGTTCGCGGCGCGCTATCTGGTGCTGGGGCTGGGCGACGTCTACCTTGGCGCGCCTTGCGCCGTGCCGCTTGACCCGCGCCACCGGCTGCTCACCTCCAAGTACAGCCCCGCACGCACCTTCACCGCGGAAGGCACGGTCGGCATCGGCGGGGTCTATATGTGCATCTATGGCATGGACTCCCCGGGCGGTTACCAGCTGATCGGGCGCACACTGCCGATCTGGAACAAGTTCCTCAAGAACCCGGTGTTCGCGCCCGGTGCGCCGTGGCTGCTGCGCTTCTTTGACCAGGTGCAGTTCTACCCCGTGTCGGAGGCGGAGCTGGACCGGTTGCGGGAGGATTTTCGCGAAGGACGCGCCACGGTGCGCATCGAGCACGATGTCTTCGACTATGCCGCGTACCGCCAGTCGCTCGTGGACAGCGCGCACAGCATTGCCGCCTTCCAGGCGCGGCAGCAGGCGGCCTTCAGCGCGGAGGTGGCGCACTGGAAAGCCCATGAGGCCAACGCCGCGCCCATCGAAGCGCCGGCCGTCTTGCGTCATGACGAGCACGACGGCCATGCCGTGACAGCGGAGATGAGCGGCAGCGTGTGGAAGGTGCTGGTGCAGCCCGGCGAGCAGGTGCGTGCCGGGCAGCCGCTGCTGGTGGTCGAGGCCATGAAGATGGAGCTGACCGTGCTGGCCCCGGTGGCGGGCACGCTGCTGGCCATGCGCTGCCGTGCGGGCTCGGCGATCAAGGTGGGCGACCGCCTGGCGTCCATCGCCTGACAAGCGTGAAGCGTGCCTCAGCGCGGCTTGATGAACTTCAGCGTCATGCGGTCCGATTCGCCGATGGCCATGAAGCTCGCGCGCTCGCGCTCGCCGCCGCGCAACGTCGGCGGCAATGACCACACACCATCGGGATGGTCGTGGCTGTCGCGCGGGTTGGCATTGATCTCGCTGCGCCCGGCCAGCGCAAAGCCAGCCGCGCGGGCATGGTCGATGACGTAGTCTTCGGTGACGTAGCCGGTGGCGATCATCTGCTCCAGCGAGGTGCCGGGCGTGGCCCGGTGCTCCTCCACGCCTAGCACGCCGCCGGGTTTGAGCACGGCGTAGAAAGCGCGCAGGCTGTCGTCCAGGTGGCCGTCCTTGATCCAGTTGTGGATGTTGCGAAAGGTCAGCACCAGGTCGGCGCCGCCCGGCGGGGCGATATCGGTAAAGGCGCGCACCGGCAGCGTGCCGACCGTGACCTTGCCGTAGTTGCCCGGATCCTGCGCCAGTTTTTTCTCGAAGTTCGCCCTTGAGCGCTTGCCTTCCTCGCTGGCATCCGCGGCGCTCGCATCGTAGTGCGCGGCGTATAGCTTGCCGTGGTCGCGCAGCACCGGCGCCAGGATCTCCGTGTACCAGCCGCCGCCCGGCGCAATCTCGATCACTGCCTGGTCCGGCTGCAAGCCGAAGAACCGTAGCGTTTGCAGCGGATGGCGGTACACGTCGCGGGCCTTGTTGGCGGCACTGCGCTGCGGACCGGCGATGGCGGCGGCGAGGGCATCGTCTCCTGCGGCCGGCGCGGCGCCGGCCGCGCCGGCCAACATGCCGGCGCCGGCCAGCAGCAGGGCGTGCCGCACGAAACGGCGCCGGGCAGGGGAGGGAGTCATGGCATTCCTTGCTGAAGGTGAGTGGTAAATGGCGCGGCGCGCGGTGGCTATCCATCGCCGCCCCTGAATCTGGACGCAGCCAGGCAGGTTTGTCAAGCCGGCTCATGCCTTTCCCGCGTTGGCCGGTGCCGCCCTCGAGGAAGCGTCTTAGGAAATGCGTTTTTATTCGTTCTCAATCCAGCAGCGTCATTTCATAGTTGAGCCGTGATGGCTATAGGCGGTTGCCGTCAACGACAAAGCGTGCATCGGGCAGGCCCGGCTTAGCCCGCACGCGGACAACATGCTGCAAGGAGAGCGTTTCATGACAGTCGCATCGGAAGACAAGATCAAGCATCCCGTGCTGGAAGCCGCGCGCGGCGTGGCACGTTCCTCCGGCCTGCCCTATGCAGGCCGCGTGACGCCGCAGCAGGCCTGGGCGCTGTTCAGCGCCGGCGACGCGGTGCTGGTCGATGTACGCACGGCGGAAGAGCGCAAGTTCGTCGGCTATGTGCCCGATACCCTGCACGTGCCCTGGGCCACCGGCACCAGCCTGACCCGCAACCCGCGCTTTGCGCGCGAGCTGGAAGCCAAGACCGGCAGGCACGCCGTGGTGCTGCTGCTGTGCCGCAGCGGCAACCGCTCCGCGCTGGCTGCCGAAGCCGCCACCAAGGCGGGGATCGCGCATGTGTTCAACGTGCTCGAAGGCTTCGAAGGCGAGATCGACGAGCGGCAACGGCGCGGCAAGCGCGGCGGCTGGCGCTTTCACGATCTGCCGTGGATCCAGGACTGAGCCGCGGCTGGCGCAAGCAATCGATCCATAGAGATCCACAAGCATAGCGATCAACAAGCCGCGCGAGCTATCGCGCGGACAACGCAGAACGGGGAGTACCACAGTGGCTGACTTCGAGATCGGCGAGATCGTGCTCGCCCTGCAGCAGGTGCGCCAGCAATGGAGAGAAGGCCAGCAACGCTTGCTGGAGCCGGGCGGGCGCGACCTGCCTTCGCGCGATGCGCTGGCGCAGGTGGTCGCCACCCTCAAGGGGGTGCTGTTTCCCATGCGGCTGGGGCCGCCCGATTTGCGCCAGGAAAGCGAGAACCTCTATATCGCGCATTCATTGGACGCGGCGCTGCACGGGCTGCTGGCCCAGGCAAGGTTGGAGTTCCACTACGCCGCACGCCACGCCGAACGCGATGAAGCCGCGCTAAGGGCGCGCGCGCTAAAGGCCGTGCGCGAGTTCGCCGCCGAGCTGCCACGGATCCGAGGACTGCTCGACAGCGACGTGCTCGCCGCCTTCCATGGCGACCCCGCGGCCGGCAGCGTGGATGAAGTCCTGCTCTGCTATCCCGGCATCCTGGCGATGATCCATCACCGCATCGCCCACGCGCTCTATAGCCTCGGGCTGCCGCTGCTGGCGCGCATCGTGGCGGAGCTGGCGCATGCGGAGACTGGCATCGACATCCATCCCGGCGCGCAGATCGGTGGCGGCTTCTTTATCGATCACGGCACGGGCGTGGTGATTGGCGAGACCACCATCATCGGCGAGCGCGTGCGGCTGTACCAGGCGGTGACGCTCGGCGCCAAGCGCTTTCCGCGCGATGCCACGGGCAAGCTGGAGAAGGGCCTGCTGCGGCACCCCATCGTCGAGGACGATGTGGTGATCTACGCCGGCGCCACCATCCTTGGCCGCGTCACGCTGGGCCGCGGCGCGGTGATCGGCGGCAATGTGTGGGTCACGCAGGATGTCGCCGCCGGCGCCCATGTGACGCAGGCTGTATCGCGCAACGAGACCGCCAGGGTGCCGGGCGCAAGCGAGCTGGCGCGCGTGATCGAGGCGAGCTTGCCATGACGGACCTGGTGCGGACTTTGGGCGCCACCGTGCGCCAGTTGCGCGAGGCGCATGCGTGGTCGCAGGAAGAGCTTGCCGAGCATGCGGGCATGAACCGCTCGTATATCGGCGAGATCGAGCGCGGCAGCGCGATTGCCTCGATCGTCACGGTGGAAAAGCTGGCCGTGGCGCTGGGCGTGCCGATCTCGTGGCTGCTCGGATCGGGCGCCGCACACGTCTCGCTGCGTGATGCGCAGGTGGTAGGCACGCGGTCTTAGCCATCGCCGCGGATCGCCACGAACCACGCGCAGATCCACGCGCAAATCCATGCGCATTGCCGTCTATAGCATGTTGAACGGGCCGGGCCGTCTCCCGATAATCGCTGCGGTAATAACGATTCTTGTTTTTCTCATATAGCCATCAGCCATCAGCTCACAGCTAAACGGAGTAGCACATGTCGGTAAACGGGAGCGGCCAGACGGCGCTCGGCGATAACGCAGCACGGCAACTAGCCAATGCCACCAAGACCATCCCCCAGCTCGCGACCATCACGCCGCGCTGGCTGACGCATTTCCTGCAGTGGGTGCCGGTGGAAGCCGGTATCTACCGCCTCAACAAGGTGCAGGACCCCGAGTCCGTCAAGGTTGCTTGCACCCAGCGCGACGACGAAGGCAAGCTGCCGCGCACCTTTGTCAACTACGAAGAGCAGCCGCGCGAGTATTTCCTGAACGCGGTCAGCACGGTGCTGGACGTGCATACCCGCGTCTCGGACCTCTACAGCAGCCCGCACGACCAGATCAAGGAACAGCTGCGTCTCACCATCGAGACCATCAAGGAGCACCAGGAAGGCGAACTGATCAACAACCCGGACTACGGCCTGCTGGCCAACGTGGCCGAAGATCAGCGCGTATTTCCGCTGACCGGCGCGCCCACGCCGGACGACATGGACGAGTTGCTGAGCAAGGTGTGGAAGGAGCCCGCGTTCTTCCTGACCCACCCGCTGGCGATCGCCGCTTTTGGCCGCGAATGCACGCGCCGTGGCGTGCCGCCGCCGACCGTCAGCCTGTTCGGCTCGCAGTTCATCACCTGGCGCGGCATTCCGTTGATCCCGTCGGACAAGGTGCCGGTGGCTGATGGCAAGAGCAAGATCCTGCTGCTGCGCGTGGGCGACAAGCGCCAGGGCGTGGTCGGCCTGTTCCAGCCGGGCGTGGCGGGCGAGCAGGGCCCGGGCCTGTCGGTGCGCTTCATGGGCATCAACGACCAGGCTATCGCTTCGTACCTGATCTCGCTGTACTGCTCGCTGGCCGTGCACGCGCCGGATGCGCTGGCGGTTCTCGATGACGTGGAGATCGGCAAGTACCATGACTATCCTGACACCTACAAGTAATCCGGTGAATCCGCCGAATCCGCCGGCCGGCCCGTCGGCCGCGCTGCCGGGCGCGCCTTCGGTGCCGCCCGGCCTGCCGGATCCGGCGGTGCTGGCGCGCCTGGCGGGGGCGTTTTTCTCGGCCCTGCCGGGGACATCGCCGGCTGCCGCGCAGTCGCTGCCCGTGGTAAACAACCCGGCGCCGCCTGGCTCGCCCGTGGCGGGTCCTGGCGGCACGGGCACCGGCGTGCCGGGTGCGGCGATCCCGCAGGGCCACGTGCCCGGCGCCAACCTGCTGCCCGCCGCGCCGACCCATGTGCTCTCGCTGGCTAATCGCGCGCCGGCCTTGCGGCCGACCTCGGTGGCGCAGAATGGCCTGCCCGACACGGTTGCCACGGTGGCGCCCGCGGTGGAAAGCCGCTTCGGCGGCCAGGCGCTGGGCGTGCCGCATGCGCCGTCGCCGCCGCCGCAGTCCTCGGCCGCGCCTGCCTACTACTTCCTGGAGGGCGCGGGCCGCGACCTGCATGGCGGCGCGTCGAGCCTGCGCGAGATCGCCGCGTTCGGCGATCCGCTCTCGCTGCATCTGCCGCAGCAGGGGGCGGGCGCTTACGGCTATGGGCGCGAGCAAGAGCGGACGCCGCCGTGGGCATCGCCTTCGGCGCGCGTGCCGTTCGACGTCAACGCGATTCGCCGCGATTTCCCGATCCTGCAGGAGCGCGTCAACGGCCGCCAGCTGGTGTGGTTCGACAACGCCGCCACCACGCACAAGCCGCAGTCGGTGATCGACCGCATCTCGTACTTCTACGCGCACGAGAACTCCAACATCCACCGCGCCGCCCATGCACTGGCAGGGCGCGCCACGGATGCCTACGAGGCCGCGCGCAGCAAGGTGCAGCGTTTTATCGGCGCATCCTCGCCCGACGAGATCATCTTCGTGCGCGGCACCACCGAGGCCATCAACCTGATCGCCAAGACCTGGGGCGTGCAGAACGTGGGCGAGGGCGACGAGATCATCGTCTCGCACCTGGAGCATCACGCCAATATCGTGCCGTGGCAGCAGCTCGCCGCGCAGACCGGGGCCAGGCTGCGGGTGATTCCGGTGGACGATTCCGGGCAGGTGCTGCTGGATGAGTACCGCCGGCTGCTCAACGACCGCACCAGGATCGTGTCCGTGACGCAGGTCTCGAATGCGCTGGGCACCGTGGTGCCGGTCAAGGAGATCGTCGACCTGGCTCACCGTGCCGGCGCCCGCGCGCTGGTCGACGGCGCGCAGTCGGTCTCGCACATGCGGGTGGACGTGCAGGCCATCGATGCGGATTTTTTCGTGTTCTCGGGCCACAAGGTGTTCGGGCCCACCGGCATCGGCGTGGTCTACGGCAAGCGCGAGCTGCTGGAGGCCATGCCGCCCTGGCAAGGCGGCGGCAACATGATTGCCGACGTGACCTTCGAGCGCACCGTGTTCCAGCCGCCGCCCAACCGCTTCGAGGCGGGCACCGGCAACATCGCCGATGCGGTGGGGCTGGGCGCCGCGCTGGACTACGTGGAGCGGGTAGGCATCGAGAACATCGCCCGCTACGAGCACGACCTGCTGGAGTACGCCACCCACCTGCTGCAGCCCATCCCGGGCGTGCGGCTGGTAGGCACGGCGCGCGACAAGGCCAGCGTGCTGTCCTTCGTGCTCAAGGGCTATGAGACCGAGGAAGTGGGCCGCGCGCTCAACGAGGAAGGCATCGCCGTGCGCTCCGGGCATCACTGCGCCCAGCCCATCCTGCGCCGCTTTGGCGTGGAGGCCACGGTGCGGCCGTCGCTGGCCTTCTACAACACTACGGACGAGGTGGACCGGCTGATCTCGGTGGTCAGGCGGCTTTCGGGGCGCCGTTGAGCCTGAAAACGCAGGGCGTGGGGCTTATAACCCCCCTGAAACTGCATGAATCGGGACGCGCCCTGCGTTTTCTTCTAAAATCCGCTATCTTCTCACCTTGATCGGCGCGCCTTCCAGCCTTCGGACCGGAGCCCGCCTTGTTGAACGCAACCGGCAAGCTACCGCCAAGCCTTTGGTATCAGGCCACAACAGGCCATCGACGCCGGCGCCATCCAGCGCATATAGCGCCTTATTCATGAGCAATCTCAACCAGCAAGCCATCCTCTCCGTCCACCACTGGACCGACACGCTCTTCAGCTTCACCTGCACCCGCGACCCCGGTTTCCGCTTCGAAAACGGCCAGTTCGCCATGGTCGGTCTGGAAGTGAACGGTCGTCCGCTTCTGCGTGCCTACAGCATCGCCAGTGCCAACTACGAGGAAACGCTGGAGTTCTTCAGCATCAAGGTGCCGGACGGCCCCCTGACGTCGCGCCTGCAGCACCTGAAGGAAGGCGACCAGATCTTCGTCGGCAAGAAGCCCACCGGCACGCTGCTGGTCGACAACCTGCTGCCCGGCAAGACCCTGTGGCTGCTGGCCACCGGCACCGGCCTGGCCCCGTTCCTGTCGATCATCCGCGATCCGGAAGTGTACGAGCGCTATGACAAGGTCGTGCTGACCCACACCTGCCGCTTCGTCGAGGAACTGGCCTACCGCGAGCTGATCCAGGAACACCTGCCGCAGCACGAACACCTGGGCGAGCTGATCCGCGAAAAGCTGGTCTATTTCCCCACCGTGACCCGCGAAGAGTTCGACAACCAGGGCCGCATCACCGACCTGATCGCCAACGGCGAGCTGTTCGAGCGCCTGGGCGTGGAGCCGTTCTCGCTGGAGAACGACCGCATCATGCTGTGCGGCAGCCCGGACATGCTCAAGGACATCCGCGCGATGCTGACCGAGCAGCACTTCACGGAAGGCAATATGAGCGAGCCTGGCCATTTTGTGCTTGAAAAGGCATTTGTTGGCTAAGCGTACCGGCCACTGAAGGCCATTGCGTCATGACGATCGCCGGGGTTCCCCGGTGATCGCTCAATCCCGCTGGCGGGACATCACCCAGAAGTGAATCCCCAGGGTGGTCAGGAAGACACCCCCCAGCTGTATCCACGCCAGTTCCGTCCCCAGCGACAGATAGAGCCCCGCAGCGCCGGCGGCCGTGCCCGCACGCCCGTGCCATTTGCGCGTACTGCCATGGTTCTCTTGCGTCATGCTTGCGTTCCTTCGCTGACGAGTGCCACTCACCAAGTGCGCCTCCACTAAGCCACCGCCACCACCGGCAACCCCCGTACCCGCCCCACATCCGGCACCGCAGCCAACAACTCTCGCGTATAGCCATGCCGGGGTGCGGCAAAGACCGCATCCGCTGGCCCGACTTCGACCAGCTGCCCGCGCTGCATCACGCCCACCTGGTCGCATAGCTGGCGGATCACCGCCAGGTTGTGGCTGATCAGCAGGTAGGTCAGGCCGAATTCGTCCTGCAGGTCGCGCATCAGGTTGAGTACCTGGGCTTGCACCGAGACGTCCAGCGATGACGTGGGCTCGTCGCAGATCAGGAAGTCGGGGTGGCTGACCAGGGCGCGGGCGATGGCGATGCGCTGGCGCTGGCCGCCGGAGAACTGGTGCGGATAGCGCCGGCCGGCGTCCGGCGACATGCGCACGCGGCGCAGTGCCTGCGCCACGCGTTCCGCGGTGTCTTCCGGGCTCTTGCTGAGTCCCAGCGCTTGCAGCGGCTCGGCAATGAGGCGGTCGATGCGCCAGCGCGGGTTGAGGCTGGCGTACGGGTCCTGGAAGATCATCTGGAAACGCCCGGGCAGGGTGGCCGCGGCTTGGCGGTCCGCCCAGCGGTCCACGCCGTCGATCACGATGCGTCCGGCGCCGGGCCGGGTCAGGCCGGCAATCATGCGCGCCACGGTGGACTTGCCCGAGCCGGATTCGCCCACCAGCCCGAAGGTGGTGCCGCGCGGGATGGCGAAGCTGACGTCGCGCACCGCGTGCAGCACCTTGCGCGGCTGGCGCGCGAGGGTGCGCAGCAGCCAGCCGGCGGAGAGATCGAAGTCGCGCGACAGGTCCTGCACCTGCACCAGTGGCGCGGTGTCTTGCCTGGCCTCGGGGCGGGATGCCTGCGCTGGCAGCGGCGCCACGGCGCCTTCGTCCGGCACGGGCAGGCGGTGCAGCCGCTGGTGCACGGAGGGAATGGCGGCCATCAGCGTGCGCGTGTAAGCCGCGCGGGGGTGGTCGAGGATGTCGCGTACCGCCCCGGTTTCCAGCACGCGGCCTTGGTACATCACCAGGACGCGGTCGGCGGCCCCGGCGATCACGCCCATGTCGTGGGTGATCAGCATGGCGGCGGTGCCGCGCTCGCGGCAGACGCGGCGCAGCACCTGGATCACCTGCGCCTGCACGACCACATCGAGCGCGGTGGTCGGCTCGTCGGCAATCAGCAGTTCGGGCTCGCCGCACAGCGCCAGCGCAATGGCCACGCGCTGGCGCATGCCGCCGGAGAACTGGTGCGGGTACTGGTTGAAGCGCGTGGCGGGGTCGGGGATTTCCACGTCCGCGAGCCATGCCAGCGCGCGCTGGCGTGCCTGCGCGGGCGATAGCGGCAGGTGGGTGCGGATGGTCTCGGTGAGATGGTGGCCGATGGTGCAGACCGGGTTGAGGCTGGTCAGCGGGTCCTGGTACACCATGCCGATGTGCTTGCCCCGAACGCGGCGCATGTCTTCGCCGCGCAAGGTGTCGATGCGTTCCCCGCGCAACGTCACGCTGCCGGCACTGATGCGCCCGGGCGGCTCGATCAGGCCGGTGACGGCATTGCCGGTCATCGATTTGCCCGCGCCGGATTCGCCCACCACACCCAGGATCTCGCCGGGTGCGATCTCGAAGGACACGTCGTCGAGCACGTTCACCGTGCCATGATAGGTGTCGAACGCCACGGACAGGCCGCGCACGCTCAGGACGGGCTGGTTCACAGGCATCTTGGTCATTGGAGCTTGGGGTTGAGTGCGTCGCGCAGCCAGTCGCCCGCGAGGTTGACCGAGAGCGCCAGCGCCAGCAGCACCAGCGCGGGCAATAGCAGGATCCACCACTCGCCGGAGAACAGGAAACCCTGGCCAACGCGGATCAGCGTGCCCAGCGAGGGCTGGGTGGGCGGCAGGCCCACGCCCAGATAGGACAGCGTGGACTCTGCCACCACCGCCAGCGCAAAGCTGATGGTGCCGATCACCAGCACCGGCGCCAGCAGGTTGGGCAGGATATGGCGCAGCAGGATCGCCGTGCGCGAGCGCCCGATGATGCGGGCCGCCAGCACGTAATCCTTGTGCTTTTCCACCATCACCGCGCCGCGCACGGTACGCGCGTATTGCACCCATTCCGACAGGCCGATGGCGGTCACGATCACGTAGAGCGCCATCTCGTCGCGGTAGCCAGCGGGCAGGATGCCGCGTGCGATGCCAAAGATCAGCAGCGCCACCAGCAGCACGGGAAAGGTGAGCTGGACATCGGCCAGGCGCATCACCACGGTATCGAACCAGCCGCCGGCATAGCCGGCTACCAGGCCAAGCGTGACGCCGATGGCCAGCGACAGCGCCACCGCCGCCGTGCCCACCAGCAGGGACATGCGCAAGCCGTAGAGGATGGCGGAGAAAATGTCGCGCCCCTGGTCGTCGCTGCCAAGCGGATAGAACGCGCCGGACGCGCCATGCTGCCAAGGTGGCGTGAAGGCATCGAGCAACTCCAGCCCGGCGGGATCGAAGGGGTTCTGCCGCGCCAGCCAGGGCGCGAACAGGGCGGCGAGCACCAGCAGCGCCAGCAGCAGCACGGTAAATTGCGTGGTACGCGAGCGCGCCAGCGCCCGCACCACGGGCGACTCGGCATTGCGCCAGCGGGCTTGCGCCGGGGCGGCCGGGGCGGCAGGAGCGGGGGCGTTTTGCATTGAGGTCATGGAGAGATCAGGCACGGCGCAGGCGCGGATCCACCAGCAGGTAGACCAGGTCCACCGCCAGGTTGATGCACACGTACAGCACCGCGATCATCAGCAGGTAGGCGGCGATCACCGGCACGTCCACCGCCTGGATCGATGAGATGAACAGCAGCCCAACGCCGGGCCACTGGAACACCGTCTCGGTGACGATGGCAAAGGCGATCAGCGAGCCGATCTGCAGCCCGGTGATGGTGACCACCGGGATCAGCGTATTGCGCAGCGCGTGGCCGTAGTGGATGCGCCGCTCGGGCAGGCCGCGCGCGCGGGCAAAGCGCACGTAGTCGGTGCGCAGCGCCTCCATCATTTCCGCGCGCACCAGGCGCATGATGAGTGTCAGCTTGAACAGGCCTAGCGTGGCCACCGGCAGCACCAGCGAGGCCCAGCCGGAGCGCGTGAGCAGGCCCGTGTTCCACCCGCCCACGGCTATGGTGTCGCCGCGCCCGAACGAGGGCAGCCAGCGCAGCTCCACGGCAAACAGGTAGATCAGCAGGATGCCGATCAGGAAGGTCGGCAGCGAGACACCGACCAGCGACACCGTCATCAGCACGCGGCTGGCCCAGCCGTCGCGCTGTATCGCCGTGTAGACGCCCAGCGCCACGCCGCCCAGCACGGCGACCACCGCCGCCACCAGCGCCAGCTCCAGCGTGGCAGGCGCGCGCTCCAGGATGACTTGCGTCACCGGCCGCTTGACCCGGTACGAGATGCCGAACTGGCCATGCAGCACGTTGCCGAGATAGCGCGCGTACTGCACCGGCACGGGCCGGTCGAAGCCCAGTTCGGCCACCAGCGCCTGGCGGTCTTCGATCGAGGCATCCTCGCCCAGCAGGCTGACCGTGGGATCGCCGATATGGCGAAACACCAGGAAGGCGATAAAGGACACGGCCAGCAGCACCAGCAGCGACTGGCCGAGGCGGCGGAGAAGGTGGACCAGCATCAGCGCGCGCCCATTGTCACGACTTCGCCAGCTTGAACAGCTTGAAGTAGGGCGTGTTCGACGGGTTCACCGGGATGTCGAACTTGCGCACCATGGCATAGGTCTGGATCTGGTCGTGCAGCGGCAGGTAGACCAGTTCGTTCTGCACCGTGGTCCAGATGCTCTTGATGGTGGCGTCGCGCTGCTTCTGGTCGCCCTCGCTTGAGAGCGAAACGATCTTCGCATCCAGCTCCGGGTTGCTGTAGCGCGTGGCATTGGTGGCGCCGCGCGCATTCTTGCCGCGCGTGTGGACCAGGTAGTCGAAGATGTAGGCGGAGTCGTAGGTCGGCACGCCCCAGCCGTACAGGTAGAAGTCCGTATCCAGGTTGTTGATGGCGGCGGTCTGGATCGCCAGCGGGCGCGAGACCACCGTGGTCTTTACGCCGATGCGGCCCAGGAAGCCGGCAGCCGCCTGGCAGATCGCTTCGTCGTTGAGGTAGCGGTCGTTGGTGCAATGCAGGGTGATGCCGAAGCCGTTGGGATAGCCTGCTTGCGCTAGCAGCGCCTTGGCGCGCGCCACGTCGGGCTTGCCGACCACGTCGAAGGCCTTGTCATAGCCATGCACGAACGGCGGTGCGATGATATTGGTCGGCACCGACAGGCCGCGCATCACGGCCGTCTTGATGGCGTTGCGGTCGATGGCGAGCTGGAACGCCTCGCGCACGCGGCGGTCGGCCAGTGGGTTGCGGTCCTTCACGTCCGAGTACTTCAAGGGCGCGTTGCCCACGTTCAGGCCGAAGAAGATCACACGGTTTTCCGCCGCCTGGTTCACGCGCAGCTTGGGGTCCGCGCGCAGCCGCGCCGTGTCCTGGATCGGCAGGTCCTGCACGAAGTCCACCTCGCCGGAGAGCAGCGCGGCCACGCGGGTGGCGGGCGACTTGATCGGCAGGTAGACCAGCTCGTCGATCTCCAGCGGGAACTGGCCGCGGCCCCAGTACTGCGGGAAGAGCTTGAGCACCGTGCGCACGTCCTGCTCGCGCGACACCAGCGTGTACGGGCCGGTGCCGTTCACATTGCGCGTGGCGTAGGTCTCTTCCTTGGCCGAGGCGTTCTGCGGTTGCTCCACGTTGTGCGACTTGGACCATGCCGCGCTCAGGATCTGGATATTGGTCAGGTTGTCGGGCAGCAGCGGGTTGGGGCCGGCGGTCTTGATGCGGATGACGAAGGGCGAAACCTTGGTCACCTCGGTGATCGAGACTAGCAGCGATTTCATGTCCGAGGTGGGCGACTTGGCGCGCAACAGAGAGAACACCGCATCGTCGGCGGTAAATACGCTGCCATCGTGGAACTTCACGCCCTTGCGTAGCTGGAACTCCCATACCGTGGGGTCGTCCGTGCGCCGCCACGAGGTGGCCAGCGTGGGCAGCAGCTTGCCATCGGCGGTGCGGATGATCAGTGGCTCGTAGACCTGGTGCAGCAGGTTGTGGTTGGGCCCGTTGTTGACGGCATGCGGGTCCAGCGTGGAGGCGTCGGCCGAGCGCGCCCAGCGCAGGGTTTCGGCATGCAGCGCGGGAGCGGCCAGCAATGCGGCGGCCAGGGTGGCGGCCAGCGCCAGTCGTTGGATCATGTCGGTTGTTCTCACTTACGGTAGTTGTCTTGTCATCAGGAATGCGTGGGCTCGCCGGCAACCGCGGGAAAGCGCTGCGCCAGCAAGCCAAAGAGCGCGCGCAGTCCCTGCGCCTCGCCGCCGCGCGGGCGGCCCGGGCGGTCTTCCTGGTTCCAGGCGAACAGGTCCAGGTGCAGCCAGGGCGTGCCGTCCGGGATAAAGCGCTGCAGGAACAGGGCAGCGGTAATGGCACCGGCCAGCGGCGCGGCGGCGGCATTCTGCGTATCCGCGAACGACGACTTCAGCATGGCGCGATAGGGCTGCCACAGTGGCATGCGCCACAGCGGATCGGCCAGTCGCTGGGCCTGCGCGAGCAGGTCGGCTGCAAGGGCGTCGTCATTGCTGAACAGCGCGGGCAGCTCCGGCCCAAGCGCGACGCGGGCCGCGCCGGTCAGCGTGGCCAGGTCGATGGCGATGGCGGCGCTCTCCTGGCGCTCACCCAGCGCGTGATGCAGGGCATCGGCCAGCACCAGCCGGCCCTCCGCATCGGTGTTTTCGATTTCCACCGACGTGCCATTGGCAGCGCGGATCACATCGCCTGGGCGCAGCGCGCCGGCGCCGACGGCGTTTTCCACGGCCGGCACCACCAGGGTCAGCCGCACGGGCAGGCGCGCCTGCATCACCAGCCGCGCCAGCGCAATGGCGTGGGCCGCGCCGCCCATGTCTTTCTTCATCCAGCGCATGCCCTGCGCCGGCTTGATATCCAGCCCGCCTGAATCGAAGCACACGCCCTTGCCGACCAGCACCACGCGCGGCGCAGCCGGGTCGCCCCAATGCAGCGTGGCCACGCGCGGCGCTTCGGCAGCCGCGCGGCCGACGGCGTGGACCAGCGGGAAGCCCGCATCCGGCAGGGCGTCGCCGATCCATTCGCGGAACTCGGCGCCATGCGCCCGCGCCAGTGCGCGGACTTCTTCCGACAAGCGTGCTGGGCCGAGGACGTTGGCCGGTGTGTTGACCAGCCGGCGTACAAGGCCGATGGCCGCGGCCAGGGGCTGGAGGGCTTGCAGCGTGGCCTGTGGCACGACCAGTTGCGCGAGGTCTTCGGCGCCATTCGCCGCGTCGTCCACCGTGTCGTCCTCGGTGTCGTCCCAGCTCGCGGGCAAGGCGCCGATGGCCCAGCCGAGCGCGGCCAGCGGCGGTTCGTCCTGCGCGGCGGTGATGGCATAGCGCCCCGGTGGCAACTGCTTCGGCAGGCCCGCCAGTTGCCACAACGGCTGGGCCGGATCGGCGCCAACGATCACGCCCGCCAGAGCGCCTTCGGCATCCGGCAGCAGCAGCGTCTTGCCAGGCAACGGGACGAAGCCGGTTGCGCGTGCCCACTGCGCTTGCACCGGCGGCAGTTGTTCCAGCAAGGCCGCAAGCGTTTGCGGTGCCGCCACGTGGAGCGGGATGGCGCCATCGGGCAGCGTGGAGAAGCTTTGAGGCATGGAGCAGGTAGCGGCGGGCTTGCCATGAACAAGGACTTGCTAGACTACCGGCCGGTGCGCATCGGCACAAAGAAGCATATTGCGCTTCCATATGCGCTTGTTGAGGGGGCAGTGCCTGCTTGCCTTCCCAGGCTGGAACCACTCAGAAGAGAACGCGCGTTGTGAATGTGAATATCAGGAATTACTCGTCGCTGATCGCCTTGTTGGCGCTGTATGTCTCTGCCGCACAGGCGGCGCAGGCCGGCATGCAATGCGAGCGCGCGGCGAGCAGCACGGAGATCGCGATCTGCGCCAATGAGGATCTGCGCAAGCTCGACAGCAAGCTCTCGGCCGTGTATGGCAAGCTCGCCAGCGCCCAGGCCCAGCAGCGCGCCGCGCTACGGCAAGCCCAGCTTGCGTGGCTCAAGACCCGGGATCAGTGTGGCGCGGACAAGAGCTGTATCAACGCACGATATGACGAGCGGCTTGCGGCATTGCAGGCGCAACTGCGCGAAGCCGCCGCCTACAAGCCGGACAGCGTGGACCGGCAGGCGCTGGAGGACCTGCGCCAGGCGGTGGAAGCCATGCGCAAGACCGAGCCGGCGTTCCCGCTTGAGAAGGCCCTCGATGCGATCCGCATCAAGACGGGCATGACAACGTTCGCCAACGTGAAAGACGGCAAGCAGACGGGCGACGACGCGCATTTCCCGACGACGCGCCCCCCAGGCGTCACCAGCGACGAATGGCGCGCCTTGCTGGCCTCCGGCATCGAGGGCGGCGGGGAGAACGGCAACGCTTCCTACACGCTGATGGATATCGACGGCGACGGCCAGCGCGATCTCATCATCGACACCTATTCCGGCGGGACCGGGCTGTTCTCGTACGTGAGCGCGCTGCGCCGCGAGGGCGGAAAATTCGCAGGCGCCGATGGCTCGACGGGCCGGGCCGACGCGTTGGAGCAAGGAGGCTACCTCTACTCGGTCAACGGACGCGGCGCCAACCAGGCGGCGGACTGGGTCCGCCTGCGCGGACGCGTATATGTAGCGTACCGGAGCAGTTACTACGGGGTGGACAACGTTCACCTGCTCAGGCCGCTGACGGTGGTTGGCGAGGTGCCAAGGCTTGCTGTGCAATACCGCTACCAGCTCTCCATCCCCAGGATCCAGAAGGACGAAGAGAAGGGCGCGGTGACCACGCTGGACAGCACCCTGCATGCCGCCCTGACGCGCGCGCTTGCGCAGGCAAGCAACGAGGTGGCACGCGATGTCGGCACCATGGACAAGCCCCTTTGCCCGGTTCCGGACACGGTCAAGGGCGATGACCGTGGTGTCTACTACAGCTACGGCCCGGGCCACTACACCTTTGAAATCGTGGCAGACATGCCCGTCTGGGTAGGGCGCCAGTGCCACATCGGGCAACTGGTCGACTGGTTTGGCGGCTATTCACCTAAGGACGGGCTGTTCGCGCAACTGTGGATGCGCAAGCCGGAGGACCAAGAGCAGGCGCAAGCGCGGACGTATTCCGTCAAGGGCTTGCGCACCGCTGTCGGGATCAAGGCGTCGATCGGCAAGGTGGAGGGCGACAACGGCATGTAATCCACCGCTTGCCGCCGCCCGCCGCCCGGCAACCGGATCATTCGCTGATCTCGACCTCCATGTTGGTGATGGTCGGGAAGTGCTTGTCCTCCTTCAGGTTGACGGTAAACGCCACCCCCTTGCGCTTGCCCGCCATGAAGCCGGTGTTGCGATCCAGGTCGGACACAGCATCCTGCAGCGGCGGCGTCAGTTGCTTGTAGAAGGCCAGCACCTGCTCGATGCTGTCGGTGGTCTGCAGCCGGAGCACACGCTTGGCCTTGGCGTTGCTCAGCGCATCCTGCGCGGTGCGGTGAACGATGGCCCGCGGGTATAGCGGCACTTGCGACGAAAATCCCTTGGGGAGCTTGACCGGCTTGGCCGCGGTGTTGGCGGCATCCAGCGTGACGGTCTCCACCTTGGCGATCTTCTCGCCGGAGTCGGTCTGCAGGTCTTCGGGCACGTCCTGGCTCCACGCAACCAGCGGTTGCGCCTTGGCGCGATCGAAGCCAGGCCGCAGGAAGACGGACAGCCGGCCGTGCTGGTCGTCCTGGCAACCATCCTTGCCGCATTCGCGGTGCACCAGCGCAGCGGCCAGCACGTCACCGCGCTCGTCTACCAGCACGGCCGCGCGCTCGGCGCCATGCGATAGCTGGCGGCGCGACGACAGCACGCGCTGGCCATCGGGTAGTTCCTGCTGGACCCGGTTGGCGTGCGACTGCAGCCCCGACAGGATCTGCTCGGCCAGCAGGCCGTCCTCCCAGTAGTAAGTACCGGACGCATTGCCCGCAAACCGGGTGATGGCGAGATCCAGCGCGGGAGCTTCCCGGGTTTCCTGCTGGTGGCTGGTGTCCAGGACCAGGACGGCATCCGCGGCCAGGGCAAGGGGCGCGGCGCCGAGGGTGGAAAGCAGCAATGCCAGCGCTGCACAGGAGGCGGGACGAAATCGAAGAGCCATACGGAAAGGAAAAAGGAGAGGAAAAATGGTGGGGATTGTCAGTCCGCTCAACAAGAAAACGGGCCCCGGAGGGTCCGTTTTGACGGGAGGCTGCGAAGCCTGATGTGATCGTAAGTATACTTGGTAATGCCGGGGCGATCGATGCGGGGCCGACAGCGAGGCCGGCGACCGGCTTGACATGGCTCCCACATCGTCCTCGCCGCGCTCAGTCGGCGATCTCCACCTCCACGTTGGTGAGGCTCGGGAAGTGTTCATTGCGCTGCGCCTCGACGGAAAACGCCACGCCCTTGCGCTTGCCGCTCACGTAGCCGCTGTTGTCATTCTTGCCGGTCTCCAGTTGCCCCATCGGCGGCGACAACCGTTTGTAGAAGGCCAGCACCTGCCCGATGCTATCGGTGGTCTGCAGCCGCACCACGCGCCTGGCCCGGGCGTCGCTCAATGCATTCTGCCCGGTGCGATAGAGGATGGCCCTCGGGTACAGCGGCACCTGCGCCGGGAATCCCGTGGGGCGCTGGACCGGGCTGGCGCCTGTGCGGCTGGCATCCAGCGTGATGGTCTCCACCGTGGCGATCGTCTCGCCCCTGCCAAGCTTCAGGTCCTTGGGCACATCCTGGCCCCACGCGACCAGCGGCTGCGCCTGGGCGCGGTCGAAGCCGGGCCGCAGGAAAACCGACAGCACGGCGTGCTGGCTGTCCTGGCAGACGGATTCCTTGCCGCACTGCCGGTGCACCAGCGCCGCGGCCAGCACGGCGCCGCGCGCGTCGACCAGCACGGCCGCGCGCTCGGCGCCGTCGGAAAACTCCCGGCGCGACGCCACCAGGCGCAGGCCATCAGGCAGCGCCTGCTCCAACCTGTGCGGGCGCGATGCCAGGCCGGTCAGCAGTTGCTCGGCCAGCAGCCCGTCCTCCCAGTAGTAGGAGCCGGAAGCCAGGCCGGCAAATCGGGCCACGGCCGGTTCCAGCACGGAAACCTCCCTGGTCTCCGGCTCGCTGCCGGTGATCGGGACCAGGACGTAATCGTTGGCCAGGGCATGGGGCGAGGCGGCGACGGCGAAAAGAAGCAAGGCCGATAGAGCGCAGGGGATGGGACGAAATCGAAGAGCCATGCAGAGAGGAGGAAAAGGTAGGAGGGTGTCAGTCCGATCAACGAGAAAGCGGGCCCCGAAGGGTCCGCTTTGACGGCAGGCCACGAAGCCCGATGTGACTGCCAGTATACTTGGCAAATCCGGCTAATTGAAGCCGGGCACCAATGATGGGAAACACAGAGAACGATGAACAAGAAGATGCCAGCAATCCTGATGGCCGCGAGCACGATCGTGCTTGCCGCTCCGGTGCATGCGCAAGCAGACCCGGCTGTGCTCAAGGGCATGTATGACATGTCCCGCAACGTCGCTGGCCTCACCAGCTACTGTGTCGGAAAGGGCTTCCTGAAAGCCGACAGTGTCAAGAACGCCAGGAAGATGGTCGGTCTGATCGCGGGGATCCCGGGGGTAGATACAAGTGGTGGCGAGGCCAGCGAGGCCGCGGGGCTGCGCGGTAACGTGCTGATGCCGGACGGCAAGGAAGAAGGGATTGAAAGCAGCCCGCTCGGCGCCAAGCAGTGGTGCCAAGACTCGGCACAAGGCGTGTCGGACGGTTTGAAGAGCGCGGCCGCCGGCTAATCACGCGGCGCCGAAAAAAATCGCATTCGGCTGCCCGAACCAGCGCTATCGGACGATGGCGCCGGTTCGGCGCCAGCCAGGCAAGGGCTGCCCCTCATCGTGCAAAACCGCATATCTTCCCTCGTTCTTATTCCTTAAGAATCGCTTATCCACGGCGTATGTTCATGCTTTGGCGATACGGCGCGCAACTCCCCCGCAGCCGCTTCAAATCATCGCAAACCAGGAACAGGAGCCTACGATGAGCGTGGAAATCATTGGCATGATCCAGAGCCAGAAGCAGTCGGAGATCCATCCGGCCAGCGGACCGGTCGTGGATCGCGACTATGTGCGGGCATTTGCGCAAGCGCATGAGAACGCCGGCTTCGACCGCGTGCTGGTGCCGCATCACTCCACCGGCCCGTCCGCCACGCTAACCATTGCCTACGCGGCTGCCGTGACCGAGCGCGTGCATTTCATGCTCGCGCACCGGCCGGGCTTTACCGCGCCCACGCTGGCGGCCCGGCAGATCGCCTCGCTTGACCAGTTCAGCGGTGGCCGGCTTGGCGTGCACTTCATCTCCGGCGGCTCCGATTCCGAGCAGCAGCGCGACGGCGATTTCCTCAGCCACGACGAGCGCTATGCGCGCACCGACGAGTACCTCGGCATCCTGCGGCGCATCTGGACGCAGGACAAGCCGTTCGACCACGAAGGCAAGTATTACCGCTTCACCCAGGGCTTCTCCGAAGTGAAGCCGGCGCAGAAGCCACACGTGCCGATCTTCTTCGGTGGGGCTTCGGACGCGGCGATTGAAGTCGCCGGGCGTCACGCCGATGTCTACGCACTGTGGGGCGAATCGCTCGAGCAGGTCCGCGACATCACCACGCGGGTGCGCGCCGAGGCGGCCGCGCATGGGCGGCAGGTGCGCTTCTCGGTCTCGTTCCGGCCGATCCTGGCGCAAACCGAGACGGCGGCATGGGCACGCGCCAATGCCATCCTCGAAGAAACGCGCCGCCTGCGCGAAGCGGCTGGCCTGGGGCAGGGCGGCCCGCAGCAAAGCGAAGGCGCGCGCCGCCTGCTGGCCGCCGCCGACAAGGGCCCGCGTGTGGACAAGCGCCTGTGGACGGAGATCGCCAAGCTCACCGGCGCGCGCTCCAACTCCACCGCGCTGGTTGGCACGCCGGAGCAAGTCGCCGACGCGCTGCTGGACTACTACGACCTTGGCGTGACCACGTTCCTGATCCGCGGCTTCGATCCGCTCGAGGATGCCGTGGACTACGGCCGCGAGCTGATTCCCCGCGTGCGCGCGCTGGTGGCGCAGCGCGATGCCGCGGCCGGCGCTGGTGCCGGTGCTGGCCGCAAGGCAGCCTGAAGGGGATGGCGAGCGGCAACATGACGGCATCCCGAAGACAATTCCTGCGCTACGCCGCATTGGCGGCGGCCAGCGGCGCCTTGCCGTTTACCGTGTCGGCCCAGGGCCGGCCCGTGCTCAAGGCCGGCGACCAGAAGGGTGGCCTGCGTGCCCTGCTGGAGAGCGCCGGCGAGCTCAAGGGCCTGGCCTACGACATCCAGTGGACGGAGTTTCCCGCCGCCGCGCCGCTGGCCGAGGCGCTGAACGCCGGCGCGGTGGATTCCGGCCCGATCGGCGATGCGCCCGCCATCTTCGCGCTGGCCGCTGGCACGCCGATCAAGATCATCGGCGCCAACCGCTCGGACCCGTTCGGCACCGCCGTGCTGGTACGCGCCAATTCGCCCTTGAAGACGGCGGCGGACCTGCGCGGCAAGAATATCGGCACCAACCGTGGCTCCATTGGTCACTTCGTCGCCCTGAAGGCGCTCGAATCGGCCGGCTTGAAGCCCGAGGACGCCAGCCTGCGCTTCCTGCCGCCGGCGGACGCCAAGCTGGCGCTGGTCAACGGCTCGATCGATGCGTGGGCCACATGGGAGCCGTACACCGCGCTGGCCGAGACCAGCGGCCATGCACGCGTGCTGGTGAGCGGGCGCGGGCTGTGGTCCGGCCTGAGCTATCTGGCGGCGACGGACAGCGCGCTGGCCGCCAAGCGCGAGGTGCTGCGCGACTTCCTGCAGCGCGTGGTGCGCGCGCAGGTGTGGTCGTACCAGCATGTGGACGGCTTTTCCGCTGCGCTGGCGCGCATCATCGGCATCTCGCCGGAAGCCGCACGGCTGCAGTTTGAGCGGCGCCGTACGCGGTGGCGCAACATCGATGCGGCAGTGATTGCCGAGCAGCAGCGCACGGCGGATTTCTACCTGAAGGCAGGGCTGCTCAAGCAGCGGCTGGATGTGCGGACCACGTTCGATGCCGGCTTTCCGCTGGCGGTGCAGGTCAACCCGGCGAGCTGACCGGGCCGCAGGTGGCGCCGAGCGCGCCGCGGCATGTTGTGGCTTGGCGTCTTGCGTGAACCTGACCGGCGCGGCGCCTCAATGCAACGGCACCACCAGTTCGCTCTCCAGCAAACTGACAACCCGGTTACGCCCGCTCCGCTTGGCCTGATACAACGCCTCATCAGCGCGCGCATAGGCCTGCTCGAAACTCGTCCCAGGGGGACTCCAGCTCACGCCGAAGCTAGCCGTCACCTGCAGCCCCGCCTTGACCGGAAACACGTGCTGCTCGATCTGCAGCCGCATGCGCTCCGCCAGTTCGACAGCGGCGTCCAGCGCGCGCGCCGGCAGCAGCGCAGCGAACTCTTCGCCGCCCACCCGGCCGATGACGCCCGCGCCTTGCACCGACCGCTCCAGGCAGTCGACGACGCCGCAGATCACGGTATCGCCGACAGGGTGGCCCATCGAGTCGTTGACCCGCTTGAAGTGATCGATGTCGAGCACGATCAATGACAGGCTGTCCCTCGCCAGCACCGCACCGGCCCGCTCGATGATGGCGCCACGGTTCAGCGCGCCGGTGAGCGTGTCGCGCGTGGCGCGGAATTCCAGCTCGCGGGCCAGGTCCTGCAGGCGATGGTTGAGCCGGTTCATTTCCAGCTCTTCGCGGTCGCTGCGCCGTATCAGGCGCCGGGTTTCGCGCATCAGCCGCTCGTAGTAGCCGATCAGCTCGCCCAGCGTGTCGCGGTATGCCTGGGCACCGGCATCGGGATTGCCGAATACCGCCCTGGCGCCCGCCAGGACGCCGTTTTCCGACTCGAAGAGATCTGGCTCGGACATGCGCTGCTCAGCTCGCCGTGGTGGCGTGGTCGAGGAAATCGATGGCGGGGAAGTCGGCGTGCAGGTCCTGGCCGAATTCCAGGATCGTGTCGTCGTCCACGTCGTGATACCAGTGCACGATGACCCGGTTGCCCTTGTCGGCTGCGTCGTTCATGGCGTCGAACATGCTGAACAGCACCTTGGTGCTGGAGCTGTTGAAGTACGTCAGCGCCACATGCACGGTGACTTCGGTGTCCTCGCAGGCCGCCAGGTATTTGCGCAGGCGCAGGATCACGTCGCCGTAGAATACCGCGGCGTTTTCCGGATAGGACTCGCCTTTGAGGGAGAGCGTGTGCTGCTTGAAATCAAAGCTCACCTCGGGCGAGGTCGGTGTGGCGGCAATGAACAGGTTTTCCATCAGTTTCCCTTTCGATCCCGTTCAGTCATTCAGATGGTTGCGGTAAGGAAGAACATCGTCGATACCGGGTCCGCGTCGATGGGCTGGAAGCTGTACTCCAGCGGCGCGCTGGCGTCGCGGGCTACTGTCAGGAATCCCAGGCCGGCGCCCTTGCTGCCTTCCGGCGCTTCGGCGCGCATGGTTTCCTTGTAGGCCTGCTTGATCTGGTCCAGCGTCATGGTGCGCAACGGCTCCAGCGCGGCGCGCAGTTGCCCCACGCGGGTGAGCGCCACCGGGTTGGAGCACATCAGCCGGTAGCGGTCTTCCACCATGCAGATGCACACCGAACCGTGGCGCAGCTGGTTGGTGTCCTGGGTGGGCGGCGTGAGCGCGTCGGACGAATAGTGGACGATGTTCTGCGCCATCTCCACGAACGAGGAGAACAGCTTGCGCCGGGTCGAGCCATCGACGCCACTCACCGTCAGTTGCAGCCGGACTGCATCGGACATTGCCGCGATGATGTTCTGGGAAAAGTAGCCGACGTAGTAGAAGATCACGTTGCGTTCCCGGGCCATTTCAAAGAATGGCCCATATTCATGGTCAATCGAATTACCGTTCATCTCAGTGCTATAGCAGGCCATTGCAGGACTATTGAACGCGAAAGCAGAAAAACGTGAGGTCGTCGCGGCGGCGGTGATGGCCTTGCCACGCGCGATACTGGTTCAGCACGGCCTCGTTGATCTGCGCCGCCGAGGCATGCCGGCTGCCGCGGATCGCTTCGCGGATGCGGCGCTTGCCAAAGGCGATTTCCTTGGGGCCGCCGATCTGGTCGATCAGGCCATCGGTGGTCACAAACACCACGCTGTCCGGCTGGGTCTGGATAAAGCGGTTCTGCCAGGCAAAGTCCAGGTCGGTGTCCACATAGCCGACGCCCATGCGCTCGCCGTCCACGATCTCGCCTTCCTCCTCGCCGGGCTGGAGCACGAACAGGGCGCTCTTGGCGCCGGCGAACACGAGCCGGCGGCTGGCGTTGTCAAACCAGAAGAACGCCGCATCCATGCCGTCATTCGAGCCAGGCGTTTCATCATCGCCGTCGAGCTGCCCGAGCATCTGCTTGATGCCGCGGTTCACCGCCATCAGGAGCGCGCCAGGGTCGCGCGGGCCGCGCTGCTCGATGGCCTGGATCAGGATGGACGAGGAGATCAGGGTCAGGAACGCGCCCGGTACGCCGTGGCCCGTGCAATCGGCCAGCGCGGCAAACCAGCCGTCCTCGAACGCGGCAAAGTGATAGAAATCTCCGCCAACCACATCGCGCGGCTCCCACACCAGGCCAGCGTCGCCGAGCGTCCTGGCCAGCGCCTCGCGCGAGGGGCGCAGCATCGAGCGCTGGATGGTGCTGGCGTAGTCGATGCTGTGCATGATCTGGCGGTTCTTCTCGGCCTGCATGTCCGCGACCACGCGCATCAGCTGCAAGCCATGCCCGATGCCAAGGAAGCGGCCGTCACGCGCGATGATGAAGCCGTCGGCAAGTGCCTTCTCGCCGTACTCCACCGCCTTGAAGGTCAGGGCCTCGATGCTCATCGCCGCATCGACCACCAGCGGCTCCTTGTCCATGAAGGCGATACAGCTCTTGCGGTTGTACAGCTCGCGGTGATAGGGCTTGCTCATCTGCGACATGAAGATCGCGCGATTGATCAAGCCGATCGGCGTGTCGTTCTCGGTCACCGGCAAGCTGGCAAGGTCCCGGTGCTTGCCGAACACATCGAGGACTTCCTGATTGTTCTGTTCCGTGGTCACCGATGGCGTGGCGACGCAGAGATCCTCGGCACAGGGCTGCCGGAAGCGGGAACGAGCCAAGTGTGAGTCAACCGGAACGTCAGGCATCGCCAGGGCATTCGGACTATTGGGAAGCTGCCGATTGTATGGCGCGCGCATGACAGTCATGTGACATATGGCGCATGCGGCGCGTCCGGGGGCTTCCAGGCGCTGGCGACGGCGCCAGCGCCTGGAAGCCCCCGGAAATCCCTCGGGGACACGCCGTAGGCCCGGCGGAATGCGCGGGTAAAGTCAGAGGCACTGTTGAAGCCGGCCCCATAGGCGATCTCGCCGATGCTGATGTGTGCAAGGCGCAGGAGATCGTCGGCCGCCGCCCGCAACCTGCAGTTGCGGATATACGCGCCAAGGCCGCCTTCGTGCTCGAACATCCGGTACAGGGTTGGGCGCGGCAGCCCGAACGCTTGCAGGATGCTTTCGGGCGAGAGGTTCTCCAGTTGTAGATTGGCCTGCACGTAGCGCTGCACGCGCTCCAGCATGGCGGCGCGGGCGGCCGCGCGCGCGTTGCCGGCAAGGCGCGCCTGCTTGCCGAATGCGGCAACGATCAGGTGCGCGCAGTCGCGGATGGTTGTTTCCGCATCGGCCTCGGACAGTGCCGGGAGGTTGCGGCAGAGCGCCGTCACGTGATCGAAGATCAGGCGCGTCAGCGGCGAGGTATAGGTCACCACGCGGCCATGGATGGACTCGGCATCGGGAATGGCCGCCTCCACCGTGGCGCGCGGCACGAAGAAAGCCAGCACCCGGGCGCGCGTGGGGCGGTGCATGTGCATCGGCTGGTTCATGTCGAGCGCCAGGATGCCAGGCACGAACTGGGCGGATTTGCGCTGCCGGGAGAAGTCCGTCACCGTTTCGGCGATCCCGTCCACGGCCACATGGAAGACGTAGTCGCGCACGCTGTCGGTGGAGATGCGCGCGGTGGTGCGAATCTGGCCCACCGGATCGGTGCGGCTGTCCAGGTAGGTCAGGTCCTTGAGCACATAGGTATCGATCTCGCCCCGGAAGCCGCCGGCAACCTGCGCGCGCGAAACCGGGACATCGAGTATGCGGCCGACATAGTCGCGCCAGGCCGGCAACTGCAGCGTCACCGCCTCGTTCGCGACGGTGAAATGCTGGTGCACGATCGGCGGCGGGGCGGTGGCAGGGCTGGCGGACGCAGCCGGCTGGGCATGCCTTTGCAGATGGGAAGCCAGGATCCGGCTGACGGTGTCTGAATAAGCCTGGGTCATGATGGCGTCGGGGTCAGGAAACAGCTCGCGTGCCAAGTCCGAGCCATTGTACCGATGACGCTCAGAGGCTAGTCGATTGCCGGTGCGCTCGCTTCCTTCAGTGCGGCCGCGTCGTACTCGCGCGCCGCATCGGCGGCGCGGCCTTTTTCCAGCACGCGGAAGCTGGCCGGGTCGGCGCCGTCGATTGCTACCAGGTTCACATAGCCGATGATATAGGCGTGCTTGCGGTCGCGCGCAAAGTCCGCGTCGAGGAACTCCAGTGTGGGCAGGTGCACGCGCTTGGCCGAGACCGGCCGGCGCCCGAAGAACAACTGGTCGCCCGCCAGAAGGAAGCCAGGGTGCGGTACCTGCAGCGTATCGTGCGGCACGGCTACCTTGAGCGGCTTGTCGTCGCAGAACAATTGCGCGTCGTCCCACGCGTAGCAGCCTGCGATGCGCAAGGCATCCGGGTTCACGCCTTTCTTGGCCTTGCCGCGATAGAAGGCACGGCTGGCATCGCGGGCCCACGAGCCCTGCAGCACGGTAAACCCGGCGGGATCGACCTTGCGCAGGGCTTGCGGCGTTTGGTAATGGTTCGGCGCGTAGAACACGGTGACGCCGTCACTGAGATAGCCATCCCCCAGCGCTTGCAGGCTGGTGATCGGCCGCGAGGAAAGCAAGGTTAGCTCGCACGGACCGTTGGCGTACCAGTGCAGCCAGTGGATGCCATGCGCATCGCCACAGAACACGCCCATCAGGCCGTGGCCAACGGGCATTTCCCTCGCGGCAAAGGTGGCCGGATCGAGCCCGGTGAGGCGATGGCCCTCGTATTCCACTTCTTGCACTGGCGTGGCTTGCGCGGCTGGCGCCTGCAGGCGGTGCCACCAGTAGTCCTGCAGCGCGGGCAGGGCAGTGAAGAAGTCCCGCCAGTGCTCGACCTGGCGGTGGTCGAGCGCGGTCATGCGCTGGCCGTCGTCGATGGGGCCGATCTTGTCGGTCATGCGCAGCGGGCCGTCACCACTGGGCGCTACCACCAGGCTGGCGCGGTCGGCTTCGATGCGCTGGCCGAAGTAGTACACATGTCCAGCATCGGCAATGTAGTTGCCCGGCAAGCCCACCACGGTGGCGCCATCCGCGCCGATCACGCGCTTGCCGTTGAAGTAGGCCGACTCGGCGTCCACGGCGTAGTAGTCATGCATGTAGGTCACCGGCTCCAGCGGGCCATTCTCCGGCCAGCGCCAGTCCTGATAGACCAGCGGCCGGAAAGCCTGCGGGCTGCGGGTGCGGATGGTTTTGCCGGTAATGAAGTAAGCCTGGCGGGCGTCGCGGGCGTAGCGCTCGTTGAGGACTTCGAAGGTGGCGATGTCGGCGTTCTCGATCCGGTAGAAGTAGTACCAGGCCGCACCGCTGCCTTGCTGGGCCTGCACGATGACGTGCTCGCCGTCGGTGAACCAGCGCCCGGCGATGCAGCGGAACGCCTGTGGATGGGCAATGGGCAGCGGGCTGCCGTCCTTGGCCCAGAGCGGCCGGTCGCCGTGCGACCAGATCACGGTGTCGCCCTCGATGAAGTACGAAGGATGGTTGGTTGGCTGGCGCGATGCGGTCATGGGAAGGCGTTGGGTGCCGAGTGGAGCAAGGTCGACATATTAAACTGTCCGCCCAGATCGGCAATGGTTGGCGAATCCTCGGCCATTGCAATTAACGGCCAAGCATTTCTGCCATCCATCAGTGGCGCGCCGGCCGCTTGCGGCCGGCGGCCGCGGCGTGCAGGATGTGGGCGGTAAGCCATACCCGAAAATGCGCAAATCAAAGTGGAGACCCTATGTCGTACATGCTGTTGATTGTCGAACCCGTTGGCCAGCGCGCCGAGCGTTCCCCGGAAGAAGGGCGCCAGGCTTACGCCAGCATGCAGCGTTTTGCCGAAGGCCTGAATGAGCGCGGGCTGCTGCTGGGTGTCAACTCGCTCACGTCGCAGGCCAATGGCGTGCGCGTACAGGTGCGCGAAGGCCGCCGCGACCTGCTCGACGGCCCCTTTGCCGAGGCCAAGGAGATGATCGGCGGCTACTTCCTGCTTGACTGCGCCACGCAGGACGAGGCCATTGCCATCGCCGCCGAGTGCCCCGCCGCGGCATGGTGCACCGTGGAGGTCCGCGAGGTCGGGCCTTGCTTCCTGTAAGGCAGCCGGCGAGGGGCTTTCCTAGGTAATTACCCTTGGTCTTGAGGTTTTTTTGCCTCGGATGTCGATCCGGCGGCGCGCGGTTCGTCGTACCGGTAAGAGCCAGCGAGATGGCAGCGCCCTGCCACCGCCATGGCTTACCACCGACAAACTCAAGCTAAGGAGAACCGCGATGCGATTCATGATCCTGGTGAAGGCCACGCAAGACAGCGAGGCCGGCGCGATGCCGGACGAAAGCCTCTTCGCGGCGATGGCCGCGTATCACGAGCAACTGGCCAAGGCGGGCGTGCTGCTGGACGCCGCTGGCCTCAAGCCCACCGCCAATGGATGGCGCATCCGTTATGCCGCCGGCCAGCGCACCGTCATCGACGGGCCATTTGCGCAAAGCAAGGAGATAGTGGCGGGCTACACGCTGATCCAGGTGCGCAGCCGCGAGGAAGCCATGGAATGGGCGCGGCGCTTCCCGTCGCCGCATGGCGATATGGCCGACGGCGAGATCGAGGTACGGCAGCTGTTCGAGCTGGAGGACTTCGCGCCGAGCCCTGCGGTGGAGCGCATTCGCGACCTGGATGTCGGCCAGCACTGAGCCAACGATCCCACGATCTCACTCTAGCCCAACCCACCCTTTGCCGGATCCGACACCATGCTCAAGCCCATCCTGCTCGCCGCTTTCGGCGCCATTGCCCTGCTGCTGATCTACGCCGCCACGCGGCCCGATACCTTCCGGGTCGAGCGCAGCGCCAGCGTAAAGGCGCCGCCGGAGCGCGTGTTCGCGCTCATCAACGACCTCCACAACTTCAACCAGTGGAACCCCTATGAAAAGAAGGACCCGTCCCTGAAGGGCACCTACGGCGCCACGCGCAGCGGGCAGGGCGCCGCCTACGCCTGGGAGAGCGACAAGGTGGGCGTGGGCAGCATGGAAATCCTCCATGCGGTGCCGGCCTCCAAGGTCACGATGCGGCTGGATTTCATCAAGCCGTTCGAGGCGCACAACACCGTCGAATTCACGCTCAGGCCGCAGGCCGATGCCACCAACGTGACCTGGTCGATGGAAGGTGGCGTGCCGTACTTTGCAAAGCTGATGCACCTGGTCTTCAATATGGACAAGATGGTCGGCAACGATTTCGAGCAAGGGCTGGTCAACCTGAAGACACTGGCCGAGGCGCCGGCGGCCCGGTAAGCGGGGCAACCCGCCGAGCTTCCACCCAATCACGCGAAACCGAATCCTAGGACGAATCATGCTTAAGCAAATCTACCTGAACCTCGCCGTGGCCGACCTGCAGCGCTCGCAGGATTTCTTCAAGGGCCTGGGGTTCACCTTTAACCCGCAGTTCACCAACGACAGCGCTGCCTGCATGGTCATCGGCGAGAACATCCACGCGATGCTGCTCAAGCATGCATTCTTCCAGACCTTCACCACCCGCAAGCTGTGCGATACCTCCGAGAGCACCGAAGTGCTGATCTGCATCTCCTGCGAGAGCCGCGCCGAGGTGGACGCCCTGGTCGCCAAAGCCGTGGCCGCCGGCGCAACGGCGCCGCGCGCGCCGCAGGACCACGGCTTCATGTACGGGCACGGGTTCGATGATCTCGACGGGCATATCTGGGAGTTGGTGTATATGGAGCCCTCGGCACCCGGCGCGACCAGCGCGGCCTGAAACACATGGTGATGACGACATCGACGCAGCGGGCGATCGAAGCCGTCTGGCGCATCGAATCCGCCAAGGTGATCGCCCACGTTGCACGCGTGGTGCGCGACGTGGGCCTGGCCGAAGAACTGGCGCAGGATGCGCTCGTTGCCGCGCTGGAGCGCTGGAGCGAGACCGGCGTGCCGGACAACCCGGGCGCCTGGCTGATGACCACGGCAAAGAACCGCGCGCTCGACCATCTGCGCCAGCAAGCGCTGCACGCCCGCAAGCACGAGCAGATCGGCCAGGATCTTGAAGCGATGGAGGCCCACGTAGTGCCGGATTTTGTCGATGCGCTGGATGCCGCGCGCGCGGATGACATCGGCGATGATCTGCTGCGGCTGGTCTTCACCGCCTGCCACCCGGTGCTCTCCACGGATGCGCGGGTCGCCATGACGCTGCGCCTGCTGGGCGGGCTGACCACCGAGGAAATCGCGCGCGCCTTTCTCACGCCGGAGGCCACCATTGCCCAGCGCATCGTGCGTGCCAAGCGCACCCTCGGTGCGGCCCGCGTGCCTTTCGAAGTGCCCGGCCCACAGGCACGGGCGCCGCGCCTGGCGTCGGTGCTGGAGGTGATCTACCTGATTTTCAACGAAGGTTATTCCGCTACGGCTGGCGACGACTGGATGCGCCCCGCGCTGTGCGAGGAAGCACTGCGCCTGGGCCGCACGCTGGCCGGCCTGGCGCCGCAGGAAAGCGAGGTGCACGGCCTGGTAGCGCTGATGGAGATCCAGGCCTCGCGCACGCATGCACGGGTCGATGCGCAAGGCCGCCCGGTGCTGCTGCTGGAACAGGACCGAAGCCGCTGGGACCGCCTGCTGATCCGGCGCGGGCTGGCGGCGCTGGCGCGCGCGCAAGAGCTGGGCGGGGCGCTCGGCCCCTACGCCTTGCAGGCGGCGCTGGCCGCCTGCCACGCCCGCGCCAGCGCCGCGGCTGATACCGACTGGGCGCAGATCGCCGCCATCTACGACGCGCTGTCAGAGGTGGCGCCGTCACCCGTGGTGGAGCTGAACCGCGCGGTGGCGATCGGCATGGCTTTCGGCCCCGAGGCCGGCCTGGAACTGGTGAACGCGCTTCTCACCGAATCCTCGCTGGCGAAGTACCACTTGCTGCCCAGCGTGCGCGGCGACTTGTTGTACAAGCTCGGCCGCTTCGCCGAGGCCCGCGCCGAGTTCGAGCGCGCGGCCGGCATGACCCGCAACACCCGCGAGCGCGAATTCTTGCTGGGGCGGGCGCGGGATGCGGGGGCTCCCCGGCCCTGACCCGCCAGCGCGCATTGCCGCGCGTCACCACCGCCTGACTGGCAAAACGCTAATATCAGATACCGAAATAACTAAATTCCGCAATGCCGGAAAGCCGACGATGATCTTAGCCACGGGCCCGGGGGATCGATTGCTCCCGATCTCTGCACAAGCCATCCGGTCGCCCACGCTCGCGGGACCGGCGGGCAATACCATCGAAGTGTTCCAGGAGACTCTAATGATTCCACGGCTACTGTCGACCGCCAGCCTGGCGCTGGTCGCATTCCTTGCATCCGGCACTGTCGGCGCGCAACAACCCGCGCCACAACCCGCACCCCAGGCGGCGCCGCAAGCGCCCATGAATCCAAAGGAAGCCAAGGCGAAATTCGCAGAGAAGTTCGCTGCCGCCGATACCAACCACGACGGCAAGCTGAGCCGCGAGGAAGCAGAGGCCGGCATGCCGGAGGTCTACAAGAACTTCGACAAGATCGATACGAGGAAGAAGGGCGCGATTACGCAGAAGCAGATTGGTGCGTACTTTGCGGCCAAGGCCAAGCAGAAAGCCGCGGCGCAGAATCCGGGAAGCCTGAACTGACCTGGCGGTGCCGGCAGGGAGCTTGCGAGCTGAAATGCGCCCAGGTTCCGCCGGCAGCGGACGGTGGGACAGTATCGCAAATGCGGGTCCCTGACGACAGAGATCCCCGGAAAACTGGCCGGATCAAAGCCAGTGCCGGGGAGCTTTAACGATTCCTTGATTCCTTGATTCCTTGATGCCTAGATTCCTTGCTTCCTGGATTCTCTTTATACCTTTGATACCTGACAACGACGGCGGATCTCTGTTGTTCTTTCAGTCAGGTCAGGAGATTGAAGGCGAACCCTAGCGCAATCGCGCCACCGAGCGCCTCCACTGCTGCCAGCGCGAGAAGGTTCTTCAAGATGAAGCTTTCGTCCTGCTTGGTCACCATGGTGTTGTCTCCTGGAGTCGGAATCCCACGGCTGGTATGTAGTGGCAAGCTAAGCAGTGCCATTCCACGCTCCAGCCACGTCTTGATTCGCTTCCAGTAGACCGCAACCCGGAGCCGGAGAGAAGCTGGCATAAACCCCTATTCAGGCAGCCGGAGGAGCGCTGGCCTGGAAGCCGAGAAAGCTGCGGTTCGGGTTTCCAGTTTCCAGTTTCTATTCCGAGCGCAAGGCCTCCTGCGGAGCAAGCCGTGCCGCCCGGCGTGCCGGCAGCACCCCGGCAGCCAGACCGATCACCACCGCCACCAGCTCAGCCAGCACGGCGTAGGACCACGGTGTGTGGACTGGCAGCGCCGGCAACGCCGCCGCGAGCACCAGCGCGATGCCCCATCCCAGCAGCAGTCCGGTTATGCCGCCGATGGCGGCGAGCAGCGCGGCTTCACCAAGAAAGAGGAGCATGACCTGTGCCTCGGTCGCCCCGATGGCGCGCAAGAGCCCGATCTCGGATGTGCGTTCGGCCACAGCGATGGTGAGAATCGTGAGGATTCCCACGCCGCCCACGATCAGCGAGATGGCGCCGATCGCTGCTACCGCGAAGGTGATGGCATCGAGCACGGTGCCGAACACCTCTAGCATCTTTTGCTGGGGCGTGACGGTGAAGTCCTCGGCACCATGGCGCGCGCTCAACAGGCGCTTGATGCCGTCCTCCACGTCGGGGAGCGGGGCGGTGGGATCGTAGGTGACCTCGATCTCGACCAGGCTTTCCCGGTTGAACAGGTCCAGGGCACGGCCATCCGGTATATAGACCGTATCGTCCAGGTCGAAGCCCAGCATCTGGCCCTTCGCTTCCATCACGCCCACCACGCGATACCGTTCACCGCCTATGCGGATGCGTGCGCCCAGCGGGTTGTCGCCGCCGAACAGTTCGCGCGCCACTCTTGCGCCGAGTACCGCCAGCGTCCGCGCGGCGCGCGGATCGTCATCCGGCAGGAATTGCCCGGTGGCCACGCGCATGCTCAGCGCCTCGGTGAAGCGGGGCCCGACACCATACAGCGTCACCCGCCTGCTCTTGCCGAGGTAGTCGACTTCAGCATTGCCCTGCACCAGTGGGTTGGTCACGCGCACGTGGGGGGCATGGCGCAGGGCGATGGCGTCTTCGATCGTGAGCGGGCGCACGGTGTTGATCGACCCGAGCGAAGCGCCGTGGGTCTGGGTGCGGCCTGGCGTCACGCCGATCAGGTTGGTGCCGAACTGGGTGAACTCTTCGATCACGAAGCGATGCAGCCCTTCGCCGATCGAGGTCAGCAAAATGACCGCGGCGATGCCAACGGCAATGCCCAGCGCGGTGAGCGAGGTGCGTAGCCGGTGAGCAGCCAGCGAGGCGACGGTGAAATGGATGAAGTCTGCGTAGCGCATGGGTCACCGTCCCGACAGGGCCAGCACCGGATCCAGCTTTGCCGCGCGTTGGGCCGGTGCCACGGTGAAGGCGATGGCGGTCACGACGGCGATGACCGGCGCCCCCAGCAAGGCCCACCAAGGCGGCGTGAAGGGAATCGCCGGATAGAGCTGTACGGCAAGCCTGCACGCGGCTTCGCCCACAGCCAGGCCCGCGGCCACGCCACCGAGCGCCAGCAGTACGGCTTCAGTGAGAAAGAGCAGCCGGATGTGGCCGGCGGTGGCGCCGAGCGCCTTGAGCAACCCGATTTCGCGCTGCCGCTGGGTCACGGCAATCAGCATGACGTTCATGATGAGGATGCCGGCCACGGCAAGACTGATGGCCGCGATGCCGCCCACCGCCAGCGTGAGCGCGCGCAGGATGCGGTCGAACGTGGCGAGTACCGCGTCCTGTGTGATGACGGTCACGTCGCGCTTGCCTTCGTGGCGCTGGCGAATGATCTCCTCGGCGTCGGCCTTGGCGCCCTGGATCTGCTCGCGGGTCTTGGCCTCGATCAGGATGCGGAACAGAGAGTCGGTGTTGAACAGCGCCTGGGCCGCGGAAAGGGGAACGATGACCAGCTCGTCCGTGTTGAAGCCCAGCGATTCACCCTGGCCGGCCAGCAGCCCGATCACGCGAAAGCGCCGATCTCCGATGCGCAGCCACTCACCCAGCGCCTGGCGCGTGCCGAACAGCTCCATCGCCACCCTGGTGCCGATCACGCATACGGGCTGGCCATGGTGCGGATCGCCCTCGGGCAGGAAGCTGCCCTGGGCCAGCGCCATATGGCGCACCGCCAGCAATTCGGCGGTGGACCCCAGCACCGGCGCCTCGCGTCGCCGCGCGCCGACATGCAGATCCGCATTCCCGACAATGAGCGGCGCGATGCGCGCGACGGCGGGACTGCGCCTGAGTGCGAGCGCATCGTCCAGCGTCAGGTCGCGCGTGGTTGCGCCCAGCACGATCCCTGGCGCTGCGCCGGCTGTTTCGCTGCGCCCGGGCAGCACGATAACGAGGTTGGTGCCAAGTGCGCCGAACTGGTTCACCACATATAGCCTTGCCCCCTCGCCGAGCGCGCTCACCGCCACCACGGCGGCAACGCCGATGCCCATCGCGAGCAGGATCAGCAGGCTGCGTGAGCGGTAGCCGCGCAGTACCTGCCAGGTGAAGTCGAGAACGTCAGTGAGCCGCATGGCTATCCTGCCGCGCCTCGTCACCGGCAATGCCGCCATCCACCATGCGCAGCCTGCGCCGGGAGCGGGCGCCAATTTCCGGGTCGTGCGTGACCACGATCAGCGTTGCCCCCTGTGCATGCAGGCCTTCCAGCACGGCCATGACTTCCTGGCCGGTATGCCGGTCCAGGTTGCCGGTGGGCTCATCGGCGAGAATCATCGCCGGGCGCATGGCCATGGCACGGGCGATGGCAACCCGCTGGCACTGCCCGCCCGAGAGCTCGTCGGGCCGGTGCCGGGCGCGGTCTTGCAGGCCGTACTCACCTAGCAGCGCGTCCACGCGGCGCCGGCGTTCGGCCGGGTCCATCCCTGCGAGCACCATCGGCAGCTCGATGTTCGCGGCGGCGGTGAGGCGCGGCACCAGGTGAAAGAACTGGAATACAAAGCCGATCTTCTCACGCCGCAGGCGCGCCAGTTCGTCGTCCGGGAGAGCGGTGACGTCGCGGCCGCCCAACTGGTAAGCCCCGGTGTCGGCGCGGTCCAGCAGGCCCAGGATATTGAGCAAGGTGGACTTGCCGGAGCCCGATGGGCCCATGATGGAAAGGTACTCTCCCTGAGCAACCGCCAGGTCGATGCCATGAAGCGCGTGCACAGCCTCGCCGCCCAGCACGAACGTCCGCCCGATGCCGTCGAGCCGGATCATTTTGCTTGCATCTCCGCTGTAGCCGGTTCTTCCTCGACAGCGGCGATGCTCGCCTGGAGACCAATCCGTTCCGGTGAGGTGACGACGCGCTCGCCGCGCCTGAGCCCCGCGGTCGCCTCGGTGAACTCCGCGTTGGCAATCCCGGTGCCGATCGTGCGCGCTTCCAGCCTGCCGGCGGGGGTCAGCACCAGCACGCGGTTGCCGGATGCCAGCGCCGTGGTAGGGATGCGCAGCGCCTGGTCGCGGGCATCGGTCACGATTTCCACATCGGCGCTATAGCCCACCAGGAGATGGCGGACTAGGTCGGGACTGTCGAACTGGACCTCGACCTCAACGGTGCGGGCCTGCTTCTCCAGCGCCAGGACGTAGGGTGCGACGCGCCGCAACCTGCCCTCGAAATGCCTGCCGCGATAGGCGTCCAGGGTGACCCGCGCCGGCATGCCTACCTGCAGGCGAGCCGCGTCGATCTCGTCGATCGGCGCGGATACATAGAGGCACGAGTCATCGATCAGGTCCACGGCAGGCAGCGTCGGGATGCCGGGCGGCGAGGGCGTCAGGTACTCGCCAATCTCGCCGTTGACTTCGGCCACCACGCCGTCGAAGGGCGCTTTCAGCACCGTGCGCGCAGTATCCGCGCGCGAGGCGGCGATACGCGCCCCGGCCTCCTTCACCTGCGCCTTCGCGGATTCGCACGCGGCACGCCTGGAGTCGGCGTCGGCATCGGTCCGCTCCACCGCCTGGGGTGAGACGAAGCCTTTCGCCACCAGTTCCCGCGAGCGCCTGGCGTCGCTTGCCGCCACCTTGGCTAGTTCGCACACTTCGCGCACGTGCGCGGTGGCTGTCAGCAACTGGTGTTGCGAGAGTTGTTCGCGCGCGACCAGGTCTTCGTTCCACAGGACGAGAAGTACCTGGCCAGCCTTCACGCGATCGCCCTTGTGGATATTCAACACCTCGATGCGTCCGGCCGCCGGAGGCGCCAGCTTCGCCCGCCGGCAGGCTGAGACCGAGCCCGCCCGTGTGTTGGCGACAGTGGCCTCGACGCGCCCCTGCTCGACCTTGGCCGTCAGTACCGCTACCGGCTTGGCTCGGGTTGCGTACCAGCTTGTGCCAACGAGGCCTGCGAGTATCGCCACGACAATCGCGATGCGCCTGACGAGGCGGTTGCGCGTCAGCGTTCCTGGCGGAGACAGGGGCTTGTCTGGCATAGGGTAAGAGATGCGAAGACGTCGGCGGCGAATGCTGCGATGCATCAGCCTCACCGTCCCGCAGTCTCTGTATCCTAGCCCGTCGCGCCATCAAGCGCCACATGAGGCATCTGCCCCGCCGCCTCCCCAGGAATTGGACATTCGCCCAAGTTGGCTAGCATGACTGGCCTCGATGTCGCACGATGCGCATCACGATGAGAAGCCCGGTCCGGCACCCTAACGCACCAGCGCCCGCAAGCCCTCCAGCAACCTCCCGATCTCTGCCTCGGTGGTCAGGTAGCTGACCGAGGCGCGGGCGATCTGGCTGAGTCCGCGGGCGTGCATATCCAGGGGGGTATAGGCGACGCCGTTGCTGCCGATCACCACGCCCTGCGCCGCCAGGCTACGCTGCACCGACACTGGGTCCTGGCCGGCCAGGTTGAACGCCACCAGTCCGGAGCGCTCGTGGCCCTGGTCCAGCACCGTCACGCCGGGTATGCCGGCCAGTTGCGCACGCAGCGCCTGCGCGGTGGCATCGATCCGCGCACGGATGTTCTCAAGGCCGATCTCCAGCGCTTCCTGCAAGGCGTTGGCCAGGCCGCAGCGCAGCGCCATCGATGCTTCCGCCGATTCGAAGCGGGCCGCGCCGGCCCGCAGTACCGGCTCGCCGTCCGCGTCCAGCGGCGCGGAGTACGTGTCGACGAATGCCGGCGTGAGCCGAGGCAGGAAGTCCTGCCGCACATACAGCAGGCCGGTGCCTCTTGGGCCGCGCAGTGCCTTGCGTCCGGCGCCGCTGAGCACGTCGCAGCCCAACTGGGCCACATCGATCGGCAATTGCCCCACCGCCTGCGCCGCGTCGATGAAGTAGGGGACGCCGTTGCGCCGCGCCACTTGCCCGATGGCCGCTGCCGGGTTGATCAGCCCGCCGTTGGCCGGCAGCCAGGTCAGCGCAATCAGGCGCACGCGGTCGTCCAGCATGGCCTCCAGCGCCTCGGGATCCACCGCGCCGCTGCTATCGGACGGAATGGCTTCGATCGACGCGCCCGCGCGCTGCGCATTCAGGCGCATGGCGGCCAGGTTGCCGCCCCATTCGTGGCGCCCGACCAGGATCCGGTCGCCGGGTTGCCAGGCTCCCAGGGCGGCGAACGCCGCGCCCCAGCCGGGCGAATTGCCCGTGGTCAGCGCGATCTCCGCCGGCTGGGCGTTGAGCAGTTGCGCGGCGAGGGTACGCGCGCGTTCCGTTTGTTCGCGCGCCGCGACGCCGGCTTCCATCGGTCCCAGCGTGGCCTCGCGCTGCAGGTGGCTGTAGATCGCCTCGAGCGTGGCCGCTGACGGCAGGGAGGCGCCGCCGTGGTTGAAGTGCGTGGTGCCTTGCGCACCCGGGGTAAGGGCGCGCAGGGCGTCGACGGCGGCAGCGGAAAGGGGAGCAGCGGTGAGGGGGGCTGGCATGGGGGTTCCTGGGATGCGTGTCCGGTTCAGGGCGAGGTCAGCGCGATGACCGCTTCGACTTCCACGGCAACGCCGGCAGGCAGCGAGGCCACGCCCACGGCGCTGCGCGCATGGCGGCCTGCATCGCCGAAGACCTGCACCATCAGGTCCGACGCACCGTTGGCGATGGCGCTCTGGCGATTGAAGTCCGGCGTACAAGCCACGAAAACGCCCAGCCGCACCACACGGGCCACCCGGTCGAGCCGGTCGCCCGTGGCGGCGGCGATCTGCGACAGGATGCCGAGCGCCGACAGCCGCGCCGCCCGCACGCCGTCTTCGTCCGAAATAGTGTCGCCCAGGCGGCCCAGGTACGCGGCCTGGCCATTTTCGCGGGAGATCTGGCCGGAGATATAGAGCTGGTTGCCGTCCTGCACGAACGATACGTAGTTGGCAGCGGGCGCGGCCGCGGCCTCGAGGGTCAGCCCGAGTTCGGCCACGCGGGCGGAGAGGGAGAGGGTCATGTGGGTTGCGCGGGAAAGGGATTGGGAAGGCCCATCCTATCGGCTTGGTGGCCGGGAAACCAATCAATTCTTGCTTCGCCACACATGAGCAAAACTAATCCGTGGGTGATCACGTGGCGCCACGCGGCGTCAGGCGCGGTCCAGCGCATCCTCGGTGGCCACCGCCATCAGCCAGCCACGGAATGCCGACGCGGCCTCGCCCAGCGCGCCGCGCGGCGCGACCAGCCACCAGCCGATGCCGGGATCATCCAGTACCGCGTCGGGCAGGGCCTGCACCAGCGCGCCGCTGGCCAGTTGCTGGGCGATCAGGCGGTGGCGGCCCATGGCGATGCCCTGGCCGGCGAGCGCCGCTTCCACCACGATGTTGTAGTCGTGCAGATGCACGGTCTGCGCCTGGCTCAGGTCCAGGCCAAAGCGGCGCGACCAGGCGTCCCACTCGAACGGCTGCCGGGCATGCGACGATAAAAACGCAAAGCGCAGCAGGTCCTGTGGCTTGGCGGGCCGATCCGGCCCGGCGATCAGGCCGGGCACACAGACCACCGACAGGCGCTCCGGCATGAGTTGCTGCGCCTGCACGCCCGGCCAGGCGCCGCGCCCGTAGCGGATCGCCACGTCGACCTCGCCGCCGGCCACATCCGCCAGGCCGATATCGGGCCGCAATTGCAGGTCGATGCCGGGATGCGCCAGCGAGAACGCCTGCAAGCGTGGCGCCAGCCAGCGCGTGCCAAACGACGCCAGCAGCCCCACGGTCAGCGTCGTGCGCGCCGTGCTGGGCGCCCGTACCTGCTCGGTGCCGTCGCGCAGCAGTTCGAACGCCGCGTGCACCTTGGCGTAATACGCCTGCCCCGCGGGCGTCAGCGCAACCGCGCGCGCGCGCCGCTCGAACAGCGTCACGCCCAGGTCGTTCTCCAGGCGCTGGATATGGTGGCTGACGGCGCTTTGTGACACAAAAAGCTCTTGGCCCGCCAGGCTGAAGCTCAGGCGCCTGGCGGCAGCTTCGAACGCGCGCAGGGTGACGAGAGGCGGCAGGGATCGCATGGAACGCATGAGGCTGGGTCAAAAGCTGGAGGCGAGCGCGACATGCTACGCCTGGTTGCGCAGGCCTGCTGGTTCCGTCATGCCTCAAAACGAGGCTGGTCATGCACCATTTGTATCGCCTTATTTGGTGCGTGATGCGTCTGTTACTTCATTTTTCTCGTAAAAAATACATATGTTTCATGGTTATCCATGATGGAACAGTTGTTGCTCAGTGAATAGTATTCAAACGCGATGGCCCGTCGCATGTCTGCTAAACAAGGAGCGATAAATGAAAGCTGTGAAAGCCACCTGCCTCGGATTGGCAATGCTGGGAGCGATGCTTGGCGTGGGGGCGGTCCAGGCCTCGGATGTGGCTGCCAGCCCCACGCTGGCCCGGATCAAGGAGTCGGGGACGATCACGATCGGGCATCGCACCACCTCGATCCCGTTTTCCTACTACGACAGCAACCAGAAGGTGATCGGCTACTCGCAGGACATCTGCGACAAGGTGGTGGCCGAGGTCAAGAAGCAGGCGGGGTTGGCCAAGCTTGACGTGCGCATGGTGCCGGTCACGTCGCAGAACCGCATATCCCTGGTCCAGAACGGCACAGTCGACCTGGAGTGCGGGGTCACCACCAACCTGAAAGCGCGCCAGCAGCAGGTGGCGTTCTCCACCACCTTCTTTGTTGCCGGCACGCGCCTGCTGGTCAAGAAGGGCGGCCCGGTCCACGACTTCCCGGACCTTAGCGGCAAGGCCGTGGTCACCAACGCGGGCACCACGTCCGAGCGGATCCTGCGCAAGCTCAACGACGACAAGAAGGCCAACATCACGATCCAGAGCGCCAAGGACTACGGCGAGTCGTTCCTGATCCTGCAATCGGGCCGCGTCTGGGCCTTCATGATGGACGACGTGCTGCTGTCGGGCGCGAAAACGCTGGCGCCGAACCCGGCGGAATGGGAAGTGGTTGGCACGCCCCAATCGTTCGAGGCTTACGGCTTCATGATGCGCAAGGACGATCCCGAGTTCAAGAAGCTGGTCGACGGCGTGATCACCGGCCTGATGAAGAGCGGCGAGATCAAGGGCCTGTACGACAAATGGTTCAGCAAGCCGGTGCCGCCTAAGAACATCAATTTCGAGTTCCCGATGAGCGCCGCGGTCAAGAGAGCTTACGACCAGCCCAACGACGAAGCGTTTGAGTAATCCCGTACCAGCAGGAGACCAGCATGACCGTTGTCAAGAACCCCGCCACCCTGGGTGACGCGGGGCAAGTGCCCCGCGTTGAGAGCGGGCTGGACGCCGCCGCCTTCGCCAAGGTGACCAGGCGCATCGTGCCGTTCATCGTCCTTTGCTATTTCTTCAGCTACCTGGACCGGGTGAATGTTGGCTTTGCCAAGCTGCAGATGCAGCAGGCGCTGGGGCTGAGCGACGTGGTGTACGGCATCGGGGCCGGTATCTTCTTCTGGGGCTACATGCTCTGCCAGGTGCCCAGCAGCCTGCTGATCTACCGGCTGGGCATGCGCAAGAGCATGGCCGCCATCATGATCGTGTGGGGGCTGGTTTCCGCCGCGACCATGCTGGTGAGCACGCCAGCGGAGTTCTACTTCGCACGTTTCATGCTGGGCGTGACGGAAGCCGGCTTCTTCCCTGCCGCGGTCATGTACCTGAACAAATGGTATCCGGCGGCCCGGCAGTCGAAGATCATGTCGATCCTGTTCCTGGCGATGCCGCTGGGGATGGTGCTGGGCGGGCCGATTTCTGGCGCGCTGATGTCCGGCACGCATGATCTGCATGGCTTGCAGGGCTGGCAGTGGATGTTCCTGATCGAAGCGTTGCCGGCGATCGTGCTGGGCCTGCTCGTGCTCAAGATGCTGCCGGAGTCGCCTCAGGCCGCGCCCTGGCTGACCAAGGCGGAAGCGGCGGCGATCACCACCACGCTATCCACGGAGAACGCCCGCAAGAACACGAGCTTCGTGGCCGCGCTCAAGTCTCCGGTGCTGTGGATGCTGATGGGCATTTGCCTGCTGTTCAATATCGGCAACTATGGCCTGGTGTTCTGGCTCCCGACCATCATCCAGTCCACGGGCATGCAGTCTCCCCTCGATATTGCCTTGCTGACGGCAATCCCGTATGGCGTTGCCTGCGTGGTGATGAACCGCAACGCGGCGCATGCGCAGCGCGTGGGTGAGCGGCGCCTGCATGCCGCCGTCCCGCTCTTTGTCGCGGCCGCCGCCATGTGGGCCAGCACGCTGTTTGCGCACAATACCGTCATGGCCATGGTGTTCCTGACCATCGGCATCTCCGGCCTGATGGCGACGCTGGCAATGTTCTGGGGCCTGCCGGGCCGCGTGCTGGCCGGTACGGCCGCCGCTGGCGGCATCGCCATGATCAACAGTGCCGCCAGCCTCGCTGGCTTGATCGGCCCCGTGCTCATGGGTGGCATCAAGCAGTCCACCGGCAGCATCTCGCTGGGGGTGCTGGCACTGGCCGCCATGATGCTGATTGCCGCGGCGCTGATCCTCGCCATTCCGCGCGAACTCATGTCCGACCGGCAGGTGTGAGATGGCGACGCAACGCATGACGCAGGCGGAACTGCTGGCTGCCGTCGATACCGCCATCGGCAAAGTCCTGCCGCCGGTTTCGGCGGAGGATATCGAGGCTGTTGTGGCGCTGGTGCAGGGCATGGAGGGCATGGCGCAGGGGCTTGCCAATGCCTTGGCAAGCGGGCAGGCGCGGAGCAGGGTGGGGGGCGGCGATGGCGCTTGATTTGCAGTCCGTCACTGGCATCGCGGCGCAGCTCCGCGGCGGGAGTCATACCGCGCAAGACGTGGTTCGGGCCAGCCTTGCCAGGGCGGCGCAGGTGGCGTCGCTGAACTGTGTCTCCCGGCTGCTGGCGCGGGAGGCCATTGTCGGCGCAGGCGCCTGTGACACGGCCCGCCTCGCCGGCGAGGCCCCGCTTCCCCTGGCTGGCGTGCCTTTTGTCGTCAAGAACCTGCTGGACGTGGCAGGCCACGCGACGCTTGCCGGCGCCCATGCGCGGGCAAACGAGCCGCCCGCCACCCGCAGCGCCGCCGTGGTGCAGGCGTTGATGGCGGCCGGCGCGATCCCGGTGGCGCTGACTCAGATGGACGAGTATGCCTGCGGCGCTACTGGCGAGAACGTGATCGGCGGACCGGTGCGCAATCCGCTGGATCCGTCCAGGATCGCCGGCGGATCGTCGGCGGGCACCGCCGCGGCGATTGCAGCCGGGATCGCACCGATTGGCATCGGGTCCGATACCAACGGATCCATTCGCGCGCCGGCGTCGTTCTGCGGCATCTGGGGCCTGCGGCCGACCACGGGCCGCATTTCGGCGCAAGGGTGCTTTCCGTATGCCGAGAGCCTGGACGCGGTGGGTCCGATGGCCTCGGATGCAACCGGGCTGGCAATGGCGTACCGCGCGATGCTGGGGTCCGGAGCCGGACCCGGACCCGGCGAGCCGATGCGGCCTGCCGGCGTGTCGATGGCTGGCCTGCGCGTGGGGATTTTGCAAGCCGGCTTTGGCGATTTCGCGCAGGACGAGGCCCAGGATGCCGTGCTGCGCGTTGCCTCGGCGTTTGATGCTGTACGGAAGATCGATTTACCCGAAGCCGATCTTGCACGCGACGCCGCGTCGATCATTTCCGCGTTTGAAGTCGGGCGCAACCATGTTCAGCGCGGATTCGCCGAGCGCCATCCTGGCTATAGCGCCTTTGTGCGCCGGCGCATGCTGGCCGGCCTGTCCATCCCCGAGGGCTGGTACCAGTTGGCCAAGGCCTACCAGGCCGTGTGGCGCCAAAAGCTGGAAGCACTGTTCGACGAGGTTGACCTGCTGCTGGCGTGCACCACGCCGTACGCCGCACCCCTGATCGGGGCGGAGCAGATCGCTGGCAGCAAGCGGGGCTACGTGCCGCGCGCAGATGCCGGCCACCTGACTCGCCCTGTCTCGCTGGCTGGGCTGCCCGTGGTCGCCGCGCCTTGCGCCGTGGCCGGCCTGCCCCTCGGCGTACAGCTAATCGCGCCGCCGTGGCAGGAAACTAGGTGCCTGGACGTGGCGTTGTTCCTGGAAGCGCAAGGGCTTTGCCGCAATGCGCGGGCCGGCTGCAGCCAGCTCGCCTAGCGCATGTCCGGCCAGCTAGCCCCGCCTGGCCGGGACATAGGCGCCGGTCTGGTGCAACTGGCCTTCGGCGAGTTCGAGCGCCTTGATCGCGCCCTTGCCCTTCTTGGCCAGCAACTGCTCGACCAGGGCTTCCGCCACCGCCACGCCGGCCGTGATGGAGGGAAAGAACGACGGGCTGTCGATGGAGAACAGCAGGGTGCAATCGGCATGCAAGGCAATCGGCGCCACGGTGCTGTCGGTCAGGGCCACCACGCGGCAGCCGGCCTCGCGCGCGGCATCGGCCACGCGGATGCTCTCCTGCGAGTAGGGCGCAAAGCTCACGACCACCACGGCATCCTTGGCCGTCAGGGCGCGCAGCTCCATCTCGAGCGTGCCCGCATCGCCACGGATCAGGTGCACCGTTGGGCGAAACAGCCGATACACGTAGTGCAGGGTGAACGCGATGGGGTAGCACGAGCGAAAGCCCGCTACATACACATTGGGCGCGGCGCTGAGCAGGTCAGCAGCCTGCGGCATCGACTCGGCATTGTTGGCCCCGGTCAGGTCCAGGTTGCGGTGCTGGGCGTCGAGCATTTCCGTGAGCATCCGGCTTGACCCGCTCTCGCGTACCAGCTTCTTGGCACGCTTGGCGTAGGGCTGCGGGCCGCCGCGGATCGACTCGACAAAGAGCTCGCGCAGGCCCTGCCAGCCCTCGAAGCCAAGGAACTGCGCCAGGCGCACCAGGGTGGCCGGCTGGACACCTGCATTCGCGGCAATCTTGCGCATGGACAGGATGGGAATCTCCTGCGGATGATCGAGCAGGTAGCGCGCCCCGCCCTGGAACTGCGTACTAAGCGTAGCGAAGTTCTCCCGGAGATGAACAAGTAGTTCATCCAGGCTCTGCGGCGGCATGGAGACTTCGGTAGGCATGGGTGGTGTCCTGATTGACGGATGTAACGATTGTTGCACAACTAGTCACCCGACGCACGGGGCGTGCCTCCGGCGTGGCTTGGTGCGGAATGAATCGAGTGAATCTCATTGATTTGTAAAGAAACATATGTTGCATAAGCGGGCGCGCTTTCTTATACTTCACCGACGCCGGCAGCGCTTCTTTGGCCGGTCCCGCCTTGAAGGCGAAGTTCGCGGCCCCAATGCGCACAGGCGCACAGGCGCGGACCAGCTTTGCGGCCCTGGAGGGCGTGAGGTGGGCGGAGGTTGTCAAGCAAGCGGGAATCGAACCACGGTAAGCAGGGGAGAGAAGTCATGTCGGCATTACCCATGGAGGCCGCCAGCATTGCAGATTTGCTGTTTCGGCGCGCGACGCTGGTCGATGGCACGGGCGCGCCGCGGCGGATCGCGGATGTCGCCGTCGCCGGCGGCCGGGTCGTTGCCGTCGGCGACCTGGCCGGCATGCAGGCCAGGGCAGTGATCGACGCGGCGGGCCGCGTGCTGGCGCCGGGCTTCATCGATTCCCACACGCACGACGACGGGTACCTGCTGGTGCATCCGGAGATGGAACCCAAGGTTTCGCAGGGCATCACCACGGTGGTGACAGGCAACTGCGGCATCAGCGTGGCGCCGCTGGTCATCGGCGATCCGCCACAGCCACTGGACCTGTTGGGGCCGGCGGAACTGTTCCGGTTCGCCGAGTTCGCCGACTGGCTGAATGCCATGCGCGCCAAGCCGGCCAACGTGAACGTGGTGCCGTTGCTCGGCCACTCGACGCTGCGCGTCAAGGCCATGCCGGACGTGAGCCGCGAGGCCAATGCGCAGGAAGTGGCCGCCATGCGCGTGGAGGTGGAAAAAGCCATGCAGGCAGGCGCCTTCGGCGTATCCACTGGCACCTTCTATCCGCCGGCCGCTGCCGCCACGGAGCAGGAGATCATCCAGGTCTGCGAGCCGCTGCGGGCATTCGGGGGCATCTACTCCACCCACCTGCGTGACGAGACCGACGATATCGTGCCCTCGATCGAAGAGGCGCTCAGGATCGGTGGGGCGCTGGATTGCCGCATCGTCTTCTCGCATCACAAAGTAGCGGGCAAACGCAATCATGGCCGCTCCGTGGAGACCCTGGCCATCCTGGAGAAAGCCTCCAGGCTGCAGCCGCTATGCCTGGACTGCCATCCCTATCCCGCAACCTCGACCATGCTCCGGCTGGACCGCGTACGGCAATCCACACGCACCATGATCACCTGGTCCAAAGGCTACCCGGAAGCGGGTGGCCGGGATTTCCAGGAACTCATGCAGACACTGGGGCTGGACGAACATGGCCTGCTGGAACGGCTGAAGCCCGCCGCCGCCATCTACTTCATCATGGATGAAGCGGACGTCGAGCGCATCGCCAGCTTTCCCCTGACCATCTTTGGCTCGGACGGGCTGCCGTTCGACCCACGCCCCCATCCGCGCCAGTGGGGCACGTTCCCACGCATCCTCGCGCGGATGGTGCGTGAGTCCGGGCTGATGACGCTTGAGCAAGCCGTTCACAAGATGTCCGGGCTTGCCGCCGAGCAATACGGACTCACGGACCGCGGGCTAGTCCGGGCCGGCCAGTTCGCCGACCTGGTCCTGTTCGACGCGCAACGTGTGCAGGACCACGCCACCTTCGAGGATCCGATCCGCCTCAGCGAGGGCATCCACGGCGTCTGGGTCAATGGCCAGCGCGTGTGGGAAAACACACACGTTATCCCGGCATTTTCCGGCCAGGTTCTGACGCACCGCCCGCGTCCCTAATTCGACATTTCGTTTCCACACCAGACATCATGACCCACGTATTCCACCGCAATCCCCGCCAGACGCTTGCCGTGGCAGTTTCCGGCAAGGGCATCGAGCTCATCGACAGCAATGGCAAGCACTATATCGACGCTTCGGGCGGGGCCGCGGTGTCCTGCCTGGGCCACGGGCATCCCAGGGTGATCGAGGCGATCAAGCAGCAGGTCGACTCGCTCGCCTACGCGCATACGTCGTTCTTCACCACCGAAGTGTCGGAAGAACTGGCCCGCACCTTGGCGCAAGCGGCGCCCGGCGATCTGAACCACGTCTACTTTGTCTCGGGCGGCTCGGAGGCGGTCGAGGCCGCGTTGAAGCTGGCGCGGCAGTATTTCGTGGAGATCGGGCAAACGCAGCGCCGCCACTTCATCGCGCGCCGCCAGAGCTACCATGGCAACACGCTGGGGGCGCTGGCCATCGGCGGCAATGCATGGCGTCGCGAGCCGTTCCTGCCCCTGCTGGTGCCGGCGCACCATGTGGCGCCGTGCTACGCCTACCGCGACCAGGAAGCGGGCGAGACCGACCAGCAGTACGCGCAGCGCCTGGCCGACGAGCTCGAAGCCAAGATCCTCGAACTTGGCCCGCAGAGCGTCGCCGCGTTCGTGGCGGAGACGGTGGTGGGCGCGACCGCCGGCGCGGTGCCGCCGGTGGCGGACTATCTCAGGCGTATTCGCGCTGTCTGCGACAAGTACGGCGTGCTGCTGATCCTCGACGAAATCATGTCCGGCATGGGCCGCACCGGCTACCTGTTCGCGTGCGAGGAGGATGGCGTGGTGCCCGATATCGTGACCATCGCCAAGGGCCTGGCCGCGGGCTATCAACCGATCGGCGCAATGATATCGAGCAGCCGCATCTATGACGCGGTGGTGGGCGGCAGCGGCTTCTTCCAGCATGGGCACACGTATATCGGCCATGCCACGGCTTGCGCGGCGGCACTGGCCGTGCAGCGCACCATCTCCGGGGACCATCTGCTGGAGAACGTGCTGGCGCGCGGCGAGCAGCTCCGCGCGCGGCTGCGCGAAACGCTGGGCGACCACCCCAACGTTGGCGACATCCGCGGCCGCGGCCTCTTTGTCGGCGTGGAGTTCGTGGCCGACCGCGAGACCAAGGCGACGCTGGACCCCGCCCTGAAGATGCATGCCCGGCTCAAGTCCACCGCCATGCACAACGGGCTGCTGATCTATCCGATGGGCGGCACCGTGGATGGCGTGCGGGGCGACCACGTGCTCTTTGCGCCGCCGTTCATCTGCACGGCGCAGGATATCGACCGCATCGTCGAGCGCTTTGCCGCGTCGGTGCAGACCGTGATGCCGGCGACCCGCGGCGCGCTCGCCTGAGCCGGGACGCCAGGCGCAGGACGGGGGGGCGGCACGGCGCAACAGGCGGTCGTATTTCGTATTGCCCGTATTATTTGCCGCCGACCGAATACGGCGGCATCTGGTAGCTCCACGTTTCGCTCAGCGTCTTGTCGCCGGACACCAGCGCCGCGCGCATTTCCACCACCTGCTTCGGATCCTTGACCTTGATCCGCAGGTTCAGCCGCCAGCCCTTGATGACGGGATTGGGTTCCACCACCCTGTCGATGATCTCGGCGTTGCTGCTCACGCTGACCTGCGCGCCCACCTGCGTGCCCGGGGGAAGGCTCGCCAGCACGGGGCCTTCGAAGTCAACCACGATGCCTGTGCTGCCATCCAGGTGGCGGATCAGGTTGGCCTGCGTGATTTCTCCTGCGGAGCGCAGCGTCTGCCTGACCGAGGCCAGGTTCTTGTCCATCAGGGCGCGCTCGTCAAGGGTCCAGTGCATCGTGTAGTCCGCCTTCAGGGGCTGGCCCTTGGGCGGCAACTGGTCCGGCGTCCAGAAGGCGACGATGTTGTCGTTGGTCTCGTCAGGCGTGGGGATTTCCACCAGCTCGACCTTGCCCTTGCCCCAGTCGCCCTGGGGCTCGATCCAGGCGCTTGGCCGCAGGTCATAACGGTCCTTCAGGTCTTCATACGAGGAAAACTCGCGGCCCCGCTGGAGCAGGCCGAAGCCCCTGGGGTTGGTGACCTGGAAGGTGCTGATGGCGAGGTTGCGCGGATTGTTCAGCGGGCGCCACAGCCATTCGCCGCTGCCGGTATGGATGGCAAGGCCGTTGGAGTCGTGCAGGGCCGGGCGGAAGTTGTACTGGTCGCGCTGCTGGTTCGGCCCGAACAGGAACATGCTGGTCAGTGGCGCCACGCCGAGCTTGGCGACGGGGCCGCGCAGGAAAATGCGCGCCTGCACCTTGAGGACCGCGTCCTCGCCGGGGTAGAGATCGAAGCGGTAGGCGCCGGTGGCACGCTGGGAATCAAGCAGCGCATAGAACACCAGGTGCTTGTCCTGTGGATCCGGCCGCTCGATCCAGAACTCGCGGAAGGCCGGAAACTCCTCTGCGACGGGCAGCCCGGTATCGATGGCCAGGCCGCGGCTGGACAGGCCATAGACCTGGTTCTTGCCGATGACCCTGAAGTAGCTGGCGCCCAGCACGCTCATGATCTCGTCGAGCTTGTCGGCCCGGTTGATCGGGTAGAGCACCCGGAAGCCGGCATAGCCGAGCTTGCCGGTCGCGGACTTGTCCAGCTTCAGGTCGCCGAAGTCGAAGCGCGCGGGATCGTACCTGATCTCATGGACCGCGCCGCCCACGATCTCGTTGATGCGTACCGGGCTGCCGAACTGCATGCCCTGGTGGTAGAAGCCCAGGCGGAACGGCGTGCCTTGGTCCTTCCACTCCAGGTTGTCGCGCTGGGGCTGGATCTTGATGTAGTCGGCAAACTGCATCTGGCTGAACACCGGGGGCAGGTTGCTGACCGGTGCGGCATAGGGCTTGTCGGCCAGGGTCTTGGCGCGGGGCACCACGTCGTCCAGGGAGAACGCGCTGGCCTGGCTGCCCGCCAGCAACGCCCCGGCGGCCAGCAGCGTTGGCAAGGCGATTTGCATCTTGTTACGAAACGACGCGGCGATGACGGCAAGAACCACGAATCTCTCCAGAAAAACAGGTTAAGCAAGGCTGCCGCGTCACATGCGGCGGCAGCAGATAGTGTAGTGGCGGTAAACTGCGCTCGCAGTGCAGAAAGATAAACGATAGCGTATTTCGCTTCGCGTGCCTGTCAGGCAGGAAACGCGCACCACCTGCGGGGCAGCTACCTTGTCGCGCCACCTGGATAACACTCAGATGAGAATGCTCTCTTTGCTGGCCCTGTCGGCCAGCCTGGTTTGTTCCCCGGTTTTTGCCGGTACCGCGCCGGCTGCCGCCGGCGACAAGAATGCCTTCGTCGCCGATCTCATAGGACGGATGACGCTGGAGGAGAAGATCGGGCAATTGCGCCTGATCAGCATCGGCGAGGACATGCCCCAGCCCCAATTGCTCAAGGAGATCGCGGCGGGCCGGGTAGGCGGCACGTTCAACTCGGTGACGCGCAAGGACAACCGGCCGATGCAGCAGGCGGCGGTGGAGCGCAGCCGCCTGAAGATCCCCATCTTCTTCGCCTACGACGTGGTGCACGGGCAACGCACCATCTTCCCGATCAGCCTGGGCCTGGCATCGAGCTGGGACATGGAAACCGTGGCGCAGAGCGCGCGCGTCTCGGCCATCGAAGCCAGCGCGGATGGCCTCGACATGACCTTCGCGCCGATGGTCGACATCTCGCGCGATCCGCGCTGGGGGCGCACGTCGGAAGGGTTTGGCGAGGATCCGTACCTGGTCTCGCTGTGCGCGCAGGCCAGCGTCAGGGGCTTTCAGGGAACCTCCCTGGCCAACGCAGATAGCGTGATGGCGGTGGTCAAGCACTTCGCGCTGTACGGCGCGGTGGAAGGCGGGCGCGACTACAACACGGTCGACATGAGCCCGCTGCGCATGTACCAGGACTACCTGCCGCCGTACCGCGCCGGCATCGATGCCGGCGCCGGCGGCGTCATGATTGCGCTGAACTCGATCAACGGCGTGCCGGCCACATCCAACACATGGCTGTTGCGGGACCTGCTGCGCAAGAGCTGGGGCTTCAAGGGCATCACGGTGAGCGACCACGGGGCCATCGACGAGCTGACCAAGCATGGCGTGGCCAAGGATGCGCGCGAGTCCGCCAAGCTCGCCATCCTGGCCGGCGTCGACATGAGCATGCACGACTCCGCCTACCGGGACCACCTGCCCGAACTGGTGAAATCCGGCGAAGTGCCCATGCGCGTCATTGACGACGCGGTGCGCGAGATACTGGGCGCCAAGTACGACCTGGGACTGTTCCAGGAACCCTTCAAGCGCATCGGCGCCGCGGAGCAGGACCCGGCCGACGTCGACGCGCCGAGCCGCCTGCATCGGGAGGCCGCACGCGCCGCCGCGCGCAAGTCGCTGGTGCTGCTCGAGAACCGCGAGCGCACGCTGCCGCTGAAGAAGGCCGGCACGGTCGCGCTCGTCGGGCCGCTGGCCGATGCGCCCATCGACACCATGGGGAGCTGGTCGGCTGCCGGCAAATCCGCGCAGACGGTGACGCTGCTCCAAGGCGTGCGCGACGCGCTCGGCGGCAATGGCCGCGTGGTCTATGCCCGCGGCGCGAACGTGACCGACGACGCTGGCGTGGTCGGGTACCTGAACTTCATGAACTGGGACAAGCCCGAGATTGTCCAGGATAAGCGTGCCCCGGGGGACATGATTGCCGAAGCCGTGGCGGCAGCGCGCGGCGCCGACGTGATCGTGGTGGCCGTGGGCGAGTCGCGCGGCATGTCGCATGAAGCCTCGAGTCGTACCACCTTGTCGCTGCCGGGCAGCCAGGAGACGCTGCTCAAGGCGCTCAAGACCACCGGCAAGCCGATGGTGGTGGTGTTGATGAACGGCCGCCCGCTCACCATCAACTGGGTGAAGGACAACGCCGACGCCGTGCTCGAGACCTGGTACGCCGGCACCGAAGGCGGCCATGCCATTGCCGACGTGCTGTTCGGGGACTACAACCCTTCGGGCAAGCTGCCCGTTTCCTTCCCGCGCTCGCTCGGGCAGATCCCCACCTACTACAACCAGCTGCGTATCGGGCGCCCGTTCGTGCCGGGCCAGCCGCCAAACTACACCTCGCAATACTTCGAGGAAACGTCCGGTCCGCTGTACCCGTTCGGCTACGGACTGAGCTATACGGACTTCAGCGTATCCGGCATCACGCTGTCGAGCCCCACCATGCCGCGCGGTGGCCGCATCGAGGCGAGCGTGACGGTGAAGAACACCGGGCAGCGCGATGGCGAAACCGTGGTCCAGCTCTATATCCAGGACGTTGCCGCTTCCGTGGTGCGGCCGGTGAAGGAACTGAAGGACTTCCACAAGCTCATGCTCAAGGCAGGCGAGGAGCGCGTGGTGCGTTTTGCCCTCGATGAGGACAAGCTGAAGTTCTTCAATGCCAAACTTGACTATGCCGCCGAGCCGGGGGAGTTCAAGGTCCAGATCGGGCTGGATTCGCAAGCTGTGCGTGAGCAGGGCTTTGTGCTGCAGTAGGGGAGAGGTGAGGGCTTGGGAAAGTGCGTTGATTGCGCGCGCGGTCTCAGCCCGCTGGCCTGAATAGGGGTTTATGCCAGCTTTTCGCCGGCGCCGCGTTGCGGTCTACTGAAAGCGAGTTGAGACGTGGCTGGCGTGTGGAACAGATACTGCCGTGCTTTCCACAAATGATCAGCCGTGGATTCCTACTTCAGGAGACAACACCATGGTGACCAAGCAGGACGATGCATTCGTTTTGAAAAACCTTCTCGCGCTGGCGGCAGTGGAAGCGCTAGGCGGCGCGATTGCGCTAGGGTTCGCCTTCAACCTCCTGACCTGACTGGAATATCGCCAGGGACCGTCCATCATTAAATAAGCACTAAATAAGCACTAAAGCTCCCCGGCACTGGCCTGGTTCTGGCCAGCACGCCGGGGAACTCGCCTTGACCCTACCTTGAGGGCCAGTGCCGTCAGCTCAGTTCAGGCTTCCCGGATTTTGTGCCGCAGCGCGCTGTTTGGACTTGGCCGCCCAGTACGCGCCAATCTGCTTCTGCGTGATCTCGCCCTTCTTCTTGGCGTCGATCGCGTCGAAATTCTTGTAGACCTCGGGCATGCCCGCCTCCGCTTCCTCTTTCGTCAGCTTGCCGTCGTGATTAGTGTCGGCAGCAGCGAACTTTTCCGCGAATTTTGCCTTGGCTTCCTTTGCATTCATCGGCTGCTGTTGCGCGCCGACGCTGCCGGCGGCGAAAAAGGCGAGCAGCGCCAGGCTGGCTGTTGATACTAGCCGTGGAATCATTAGCGTCTCCTTGAACACTTCGATGGTGGGGCCTGCCGGTCTGGCGGATGTCCGCGATCGGCGGGCTTTTGCAGGAATCGGGGAGCAATCGATTCCCCCAGATCCTTGGCTATGATCATCGTTGGCTTTCCGGTGTTCGGGTATTTAGATATTTCCGGATCTGATATTAGAATTTTCCCAATCCAGGGGGCGAGCCGGGTAATCCCTAGCGCCACTTAAAACACGCCGGGAATGACGCGATATCGCACATTGGCCTGATACGCGCGATAGGCGGGATCCTGGCCCAGGAGTTGTTCTTCCCTGAACATCCGGCCCGTTTGCAAGGCATAAAGGCCGCCGTAGAGCAGTGCATTGCGCCAGCCAAAGTTGGCCAGCAGGAAGCCAAGGTCCGTCACCAGATAGCTGAGATAAATGGGGTGGCGCACGAGCCGGTACGCGCCGCGCGACACCACGCCGCGATTGGCGGGCAGGATGCCGAAGGAGCCGCGCAGCGATAGCTTGGCGAATAGCTGGAACAGGATGCCGGTGATTTCCAGCGTTGCGCCGACTGTCTCGGGGACAAGGCGAACGCCGGGGTCGAGTTCGATCCCGAGATAGTAGAAGCTGCCGCCAATCGACATCACAAAGCTCAAGGGGCGCATGTCGCGCCTTTCGGGGATCCGCGAGAACAGCGACAAACCTACGGTCAGCACCGTGGCAACCACGAGCAGCAGCAAGGTGATGCGCTCGGGCGCCAGGCGCCACTGCGCGTAAGCGCTATAGGCGAACAGGCTCAGCAACAGGACGACGCCCAGGCGCGCGGACACCTCCATCACCATCTCACGCACTTGTGGCCGGATGAATCTGATAGAGAATCCACCGCCGTTGCGCGCATTGACCCGATTGGCGCTACGCGACTTTGCGTCGCTATCGTTATGCATTCCCTGAGACCTCTCTGTTTTTATAAGGCAAGCCTGCATGACCCGCGCGGGACATCGTCATGCCGCGTCGGATGGATTCAGCGTGCCAATCATGAGCAGAGATTACGCCGGGATGCGGGTGCAACCCATATCCCCCTAACGAGGGGACAACCTTGCGCCTCGCGTGTCAGGCAGCCGCGGGGCGCGCGGGAGGGGGGCGACATCGTGCAAGCCGGTGGCGGGCGGGATGTGCGCCTGCCTACACCTTGCTGCCCGACGCCGCCTCGCTGATGTACTCGGCGAGCCGGCTTGCCACCGGCTGACGGCTATGGCGTGGCCGCTCCACCAGGCCGATCTCGCGGTGAAAGGTATCGTCGCCAAGCGGCAGGGCAGTCACGCCGTGGGGCCAAGGGCCTTGCGCCGCCGTTTGCGGAATCAGCGCCACGCCAAGGCCGCGCGCCACCAGTTGCACGATGCCCTGCAGCTCGTCCAGCTCGATGGCGTCCTGTACTGCCAGCCGCGACTGTCGCAAGAACTGGTCGACCAGCCGGCCACCGAACGAGCTGCGGTCATAGCGGATAAAGGGCGCGGATTCCAGCGCGTCGCTCCAGGCCTGGCCTGCCATGGCGGCCGGCGCCAGCAGCACGAACGGCTCCATCACCAGCGTGCGCCACTCCAGCTCCGACGGCAGCGCAAAGGGAGGCCGGATCATCACCGCGATATCGATCTCGCCCGCATCCACCTGGCCAAGCAGGTTCAGGGACACGCCCGGCACAACGCGGATCCTGCAGCCGGGCAGCTCGGCGCGGAAGGCGGCCATCGCGTCGATCAGGAACGACACCTGGGCCGAGGCGATCGAGCCCACCCGCACCATGCCGCTGCGCTCCGTGGCGCCGCCGTGCTCGCCGATGCGCGCGTAGAGCGCCATCAGTTCCTCCGCCAGCGCCAGGGTTTCCCGGCCGGCGGCGTTCAGCCGCGCCGAGCGGCCCGTGCGGTCGAACAGGGAGAAGCCAAGCTCTTGCTCGAGGCGGTGGATCTGCGCGCTGACAGCCGACTGGGTCAGCCCGATGCGCGCGCCCGCGCTGGCAAAGGTGCCGTGCCGGGCTACGGCGATAAAGGTCTTGAATTCGCGCAGCATGATCGTTTCATCAATTTTCGTGTAGCTAAGGTCAAAAATATATCGCTTTTTTTAATTGGTTGCCATGCCTAGACTTTCCCTCATTGGTTCACCGGCCGGCGTTGCCGGCGGCGGGCCAAGACCCGACCCACACAACACTTCGAACACTTCGATCCCCAAGCGCCATGAGCGAAATCACTCCCGTCCTCGCCCCGTTCCACCTTGCCTTCCCCGTCCACAGCATCGCCGCCGCGCGCGAATTCTACGGCGACCTGCTGGGCTGCCCCGAAGGGCGCAGCGCGCCGGACTGGGTGGATTTCAACTTCTACGGCCACCAGATCGTGGCCCACCTGGCGCCGGAAGAAGCAGGCCACCGCCACACCAGCGCCGTGGATGGCGATGCCGTGCCGGTGCGCCACTTTGGCGTGGTGCTGCCGATGGATCAGTGGCATGTCGCTGCCGACAAGCTCAAGGCCGCCAACCTGTCGTTCATCATCGAGCCGCATATCCGCTTCAAGGGCGAGGTAGGCGAGCAGGCCACGATGTTCTTCCTCGATCCGTCGGGCAATGCGCTGGAGCTCAAGGCCTTTGCCAATATCGCTTCGCTGTTCGCCAAGTAACACGAACGTCGGATCCACATCGGATCCACATCGGATCCACGTCAGACCAGAGTGAGACCGGCCACAAGGCCGGCCGCCGCACGCGGGGGCAGGGCTTACCCGCCCCGCGTGCATCGCCCCCACGCAGTAGCTGCAAGAGTTAGTCGATATGCGAAGAATCCTGGTTGCCAACCGTGGCGAGATTGCCTGCCGCATCATCCGCGCCGCGCAGGCGCTCGGCATGGAAACCATCGCCGTGCATTCCGCCGCCGATGCCGGCGCGTTGCACTGCGAGATGGCCGATATTGCCGTCGCGGTAGGGCCCGCGCCGGCGGCGCAGAGCTACCTGAATGTGGAGGCGGTGCTCGCCGCGGGCACGGCGCATGGCGCCGATGGCGTGCACCCAGGCTATGGCTTCCTCTCCGAGAACACCGCGTTTGCCCGTGCGGCGCAAGCGCAAGGCATGCAGTGGATCGGCCCGTGCGTCGAGTCGATCGAGAACATGGGCGACAAGAACCGCGCCCGCGATATTGCCGCCGCGTGCGGCGTGCCGGTGCTGCCCGGCAGTATCCGCTTCCTGCCCGAAGACCTGTCGCGCCTGCACGCCGAGGCCCGGCGCGTTGGCTATCCCGTGCTGGTCAAAGCCGCCGGCGGCGGTGGCGGCATCGGCATGAAACGCGTCGACGGGCCAGACACGCTGGCGGCCACGGTGGCGTCCACCCAGGCGCTGGCCCTGAAGGCCTTTGGCGACGCCAGCATCTACCTGGAGCGCTACGTGCCGCGCGCCCGGCATATCGAGGTGCAGGTGTTTGGCTTCGGTGACGGCACGGCGGTGCACCTGTTCGAGCGCGAATGCTCGGTGCAGCGCCGCTTCCAGAAGATCATTGAAGAAAGCCCGGCGCCCAATGTGCCGGCCGCCGTGCTGGCCAGCATGAGCGCGGCTGCGGTGGCGCTGGCCGCGCACCAGCGCTACAGCGGCGCGGGCACGGTCGAGTTCATTCTCGACGCGGACAGCGGCGAGTACTTCTTCCTGGAGATGAACACGCGCATCCAGGTGGAGCATGGCGTGACCGAGGCCATCACCGGCTGGGACCTGGTGCAGGCGCAGATCCGGCTCGCCGCCGGCACGCTCGCACCCAGCGCGCAGCATGATATCCGGCGGGCAGGCGCGGCCATCGAGTGCCGGCTTTATGCCGAGAACCCGGCGCGCCATTTCATGCCATCGCCGGGCAAGCTGGCGCGCTTTTGCCTTCCGACGGGCATGGCCGGGCTGCGCGTGGACACCGGCGTGCGCCAGGGCGATGCGATCACGCCGTTCTACGATCCGATGATCGCCAAGCTGATTGCCTATGGCACCGACCGCGAAGCCGCCATCGCCACCATGCAGGCGGCGCTCGGTGCAACCGTGATCGAAGGCATCCGGCACAACGCCGTGTTCCTTGGCCGCGTGCTGGACCATGCGGACTTCCGGGCCGGCCGCGTCGATACCGGTTTTGTGGAGCGCGAGCTGGCGGTGCTGGTGGGCGAGTCGGCCGCGCCGGTGGCAGTGCCCGCGCCATCCGCCGTGGCGGTGCGGGCATGATCGCGCAGGACACGCAACATGCCGCGCCGGACGCGCAAGCGTCCTGGCGGATCGCGCCGTCCGGCGATCGCTGCCTGATTGTCGAGTTCGGCACGGTGGCGGAAATCGCCATCAATCGCCAAGCCTGCGCGGCAGCGGTGCGGATCGCCGCCGCGGCCTTGCCCGGCGTGACCGACATCGTGCCCGCCCTGACCACCGTGGGCGTGCACTACCAGCCGATTGCCGTGGCCCGCGCGATGGGTACCAGCGCCCCGTTCGAGGCGCTTTCGGCCATGATCGGCGAACTCCTGTGCGAAGGGCTTTCGTCAAACGCGGGCGCGCCGCTGGTGATCGATATTCCCGTCTGCTATGGCGGCGAGCACGGTCCCGACCTGGACGATGTGGCAGCCACCTGTGGCCTGTCGCCCGAGCAGGTCATCGCGCTGCATGGTGCCGAGCCGGTCGATGTGCTGATGCTGGGCTTCGCACCGGGGCATCCCTATGTGGGCCGCTTCGACGCGCGCCTTTCGCCGCCGCGCCGCAGCACGCCGCGTACCGCGGTGGCGGCGGGCTCGATTGGCCTGGCCAATCGGCAGACCGTGATCTATCCCATGACCTTGCCGGGTGGCTGGAACCTGATCGGGCGCACGCCCGTGGCGCTGTTTGACCCGCATCGCGCGTTGCCGTGCCTGCTGGCCGCCGGCGATCGTGTGCGCTTCGTGCCGATCTCTTCCGACGTATTTGAATCCATGCTGGCGGGCGGAGGCGTGCAACCATGAGCATCGAAGTCATCAAGCCCGGTGCGTTGAGCACCTTCCAGGATCTCGGCCGCAACGGCTACCAGCAACTCGGCGTGCCGGCCAATGGCGCCATGGACGAGCGCGCCCACCGGCTGGCGAACGCGCTGGCCGGCAACGCCGCGGCGCAAGCCACGCTGGAGATCACGCTGATGGGCCCCACGCTGCGGTTCCATGTGCCGGCCGTGATTGCCGTGTGCGGCGCGGATCTGGATGCCATGCTCGACGGCGCGCCCGTGCCGATGAACCGTGCGGTGCCCGTCGCCGCAGGCGCGGTGCTGGCCTTCGGCAAGCGCCGCAGCGGCCTGCGCGCTTACCTTGCGGCGCAGGGCGGCTTTGCGCTGACGCCGGTGATGGGCAGTTGCAGCACCTTTGTGCGCGGCGGCTATGGCGGCGCGGCCGGCAAGCCGTTGCGCAAGGGCGACCGCATTGCCTTGCGTGGCGGCGTGCCCGCACCGGTCCGCGATGCCGGTTTCCCGGCGTTTCCGGCGCTTCCGGCGTTTCCGGCCGATGTCCTCACCGCGCCCGATCAGCCTGTACGCATCGTCGCCGGGCGCGAATGGGCGCGCTTCTCCGACGCCGCCAGGCATGCGCTTGTCAGCGAGCCGTTTCGCATTGGCGCGCAATCGGACCGCATGGGTTATCGCCTGGAAGGCTTGCCGCTCGCGCTGGCTGCGCCTGCCGAGATGCTGTCCGAGGCCGTGGCCTTCGGCACGATCCAGGTGCCGCCCGACGGCCAGCCCATCGTGCTGATGGCGGACCGCCAGACCACTGGTGGCTATCCCAAGATTGCCCATGTGTGCGCGGTGGACCTGCCGCGCCTGGCGCAAAAGATGCCGGGCGAGACGGTGCGCTTTGCCTTGATCGATCTGCCAGAAGCCCAACGCCTTGCCATGCTGCAAGACGCAGTATTCGACGCCATGGATACGCAAACGGCAGGGGAGCACGCGCATGGATGAGATCGATTTCAACAGCGATATGGGCGAGAGCTTCGGCATCTACCGCCTTGGCGACGATGCGGCCGTGCTGCCGCATGTCACCTCCGCCAACATCGCCTGCGGTTTTCACGCAGGCGATGCGCAGACCATGGCAGCTACCGTGTGCGCCGCCAGTGCGCTCGGCGTCTCGCTCGGCGCGCATCCGGGCTTTCCGGATCTGCAGGGTTTTGGAAGGCGCGCCATGCAGCTCGGCCGCGAGGAGGTCTACAACATCACGGTCTACCAGGTTGGCGCCCTGCAGGCGTTTGCCGCCGCGGCCGGCAGCCGGCTCGCGCATGTGAAGCCGCACGGTGCGCTGTACAACCAGGCCGCGCGCGATGGCGTCATGGCGCGCGCGCTGTGCGAGGCGGTGCGCGATGTGGATCCGTCGCTGGTGTTCTACGGCCTGGCCGGCTCCGCGCTGGTCACGGCCGCGCGCGAGGCCGGACTCGCGGTGGCGCAGGAAGTCTTTGCCGACCGCACGTATCAGGACGATGGCTCGCTGACCCCGCGCAGCCATCCCGCCGCCATGATCACCGACGTGGAGGCGTCCATCGCGCAGGTATTGCGCATGGTGCGCGACGGTGTGGTGCGCTCGCTGGGTGGCGTGGACGTGCCGGTCCGGGCGGACACGCTCTGCATCCACGGCGACCAGCCGGGTGCGGCCGGGTTTGCCCGCCGCATCCGCGCCGCGCTGGAGGCGGAAGGTATCACGGTGCGTGCACCGCAATCACGATAGCAACGGACAAACAGAATATGCCCCACACAAAATCCCCCATATCCATCGTGGCAGACACCGCCGGCACCCTCTGGAAACTCGTGGCGCAGCCTGGCGAGATGCAGGTAAAGGATGCCACGCTGCTGATTATCGAATCCATGAAAATGGAAATACCGCTTGAGGCCGGATCGGCTGGTTATATTGAATCGTATTGCGTGGCCGAGGGTGAGATGGTGGAAGAAGGGCAGGTATTGGGCAGTTTTATTCCCGCTGCTTGAAATCGCGCTATTGATAAAGCTGTAAATCCGCCGCTGACATTGATTTTGTGGCGTCGGCCCGGCCGCACGGCCTGGCTGTTTTCTCAATGATTCCGTGGGTTGGGAGATTAATCACCAGCTGGCTGTGAACGATACCGGTTTCGGTGCGTTCCATGCCCCAGGCGGGACGAAAGGTTCATTGTTGTGGTGCGGCGGGGCGCATTGAATCCCCGAGTCAGATGGCTTTTTTTAGTCAGGAATCGTAACGCCCGGAATTCCGTGTTTTTAACGAAATAGCCGCTGGCATGCTTGTTGCAAAGTATCCGGTGTAATCGATGAAGCATGAATCCCGGCGGCATTTAAAGGCCCGCGATTCCCGGCAGGTGGTTAGCTCTCCGGAAATAAAAACAAGACGCGAGCCCGCCCTGTGCGCCAGGAAGTTTCAGGCACAGGACGGCCATCGCGGCAGGTATTCGTGCTTCAGCGCTGGTTCATCCAGGCGTTTCACCACGCCTGGACTGGATTTTCTACCCCGTTGCATCCTGGAAACTGACAATATGTCCAACGCCCCCACCTCATCCCTGCCGATGCCCGACGTGGCGCCGGCATCCACCCCTGCCACGGCGCCGGCAACCGGCAATGCCGTCGCCCGCAAAGCCGCCATGGCCGCCGCCGCCGGTACCGCCATCGAGTATTACGAGTTCGGCGTGTACGGCTATATGGCCTCTACCATCGGCCCGCTGTTCTTCCCTAGCGACAGCGCCACGGCTTCGCTGCTGGCCATCCTGGCCGTGTTCGGCAGCGCCTTCCTGATGCGCCCGATCGGCGGCATCGTGCTTGGGCGCCTGGGCGACCGCGTTGGCCGCCGTGCCGTGCTACTGGTCACCGTGATCGGCATGGGCATCGCCACCGGCATCATCGGCCTGCTGCCGGTGGCTGCCAGCGCGGGCATCGTCGCGCCGTTGCTGCTGCTGGCGATTCGCCTGGCGCAGGGCTTCTTCGCCGGCGGCGAAGTCACCGGCGCGGCTGCCTATGTGGCTGAGTCCGCGCCCAAGGGCAAGCGCGGCTTCTACGGCGCCTTCACGCCGGTGGGCGTGGCCGTGGGCGGCGCGCTGGCTGCGACCGTGTGCGGCATCACCACCGGCTTGCTGGAGCCTGCGCAGATGCAGGCGTGGGGCTGGCGCATTCCGTTCCTGATGGCGATCCCGATGGTGGTGATCTCGTCGATGGTGCGCAAGCGCGTGGAAGAGTCCGTGGCCTTCAAGCAGTTCCAGGAACACAGCGAGCCGCCCAAGGCGCCGCTCAAGGAAGTCTTCACCGCGCACATGCCCGCCGTGGTCAAGGTGGTGCTGCTGTCCTTCGGCCAGAACGTGGGCTACTGGGTGGGGCTGGTGTTCATGAACATCTACATGACCACCTATCTCAAGTACGACAAGGCAACGGTGTACTGGATCATGGCGTTCGTCAGCCTGACCATGGCCATGCTGATGCCGCTGTGGGGCGGGCTGTCCGACCGGCTCGGCCGGCGCAAGGTGCTTGCCATCGGCTTTTGCGCCTACATGGTGCTGGTATTGCCGATGATGATGCTGATGGACAACCACAGCATCGGCCTGGCCTTTCTCGCGATGATGGTGGTGGCGCTGCCCATGCCCATCGTGCAGTCCGTCGGCTACCCGACCTATGCCGAGCAGTTCCCGACCCGCGTGCGCTACACCGGCATGGCGTTCAGCTTCAACATCGGCGCCATCCTTGGCGGCGGGCTCACGCCGTATGTGGCCACCGCGCTGATCGGCAGCACCGGCAACCTGCTCAGCCCGGCCTACCTGCTCATGGGGGGCGCGGCAGTCAGCCTGCTGGCCCTGCTGGGCGTGAAGGAAACCGCCCGCCAGGCCCTCGACTGATGACGGAGCGCAACCGGAGCATGGAGATGGAAAGAAGCATCCACGCCGCGGCCGGGCTTGCCCCCGGCTGGGCCGCCACGCCGGCTGGCGCCCGTGCCGGCATCCGCAGCGGCCGGTACAACGGCAATACCAGCGGCATGGCGCCCGGCCATGGGCAGGGCAACCTGATGATCCTGCCCAAGGCCTGGGCCGGGGATTTCCTCGGGTACTGCCGGGCCAACCCGGTGCCATGCCCGCTGATCGGCATGACCGAAGCGGGCAGCCCGGCGGTGCCGATGCTCGGCGGCGATATCGACCTGCGCACCGACGTGCCGCGCTACCGCGTGTGGCGCCATGGCGAACTGGTGGAGGAGCGCGACGATATCAGCACGCTCTGGCAGGACGATTTCGTGGGCTTTGTGCTGGGCTGCTCGCTGTCGTTCGAGGACGCGCTGGAACGCGCTGGCTTGCGCGTGCGGCACGTGGACGAAGGCAAGATCGTGCCGATGTACCGCACCAGCATCCAGACCACGCGCGTCGGCGCCTTCCATGGGCCGATGGTGGTGTCGATGCGGCCTTACACGCCGGAAGAGGCGTCCATCGCCTCGGCCGTGTGCACCCGCTTGCCGGGGGCGCACGGGGCGCCGGTGCATATGGGCGACCCCGCCGCGATCGGCATCGCGGACATCGGCCGCCCGGACGAAGGCGAGCCGACCGCGATCCTGGCCGGGGAGATTCCGGTGTTCTGGGGGTGTGGGGTGACGCCGCAGGCGGCGGCCATGATGGCGCGTCCGCCGCTGTGCATCACCCATGCGCCGGGGCACATGCTGGTGTGCGACGTGCCTGCCGATGGGTTGAGGTTACTCTGAGCGCAGGGAGATGAGGTGTCACGAAGGATGGCACTGGAGCTAGCGGGAACCGCACGCAAATGCGTGCGCTAAGCTCGGGCGGTATCGTTGCGGCGGATCACCGCCCCGGCGCGGGCGCCGGTGCTCTCGCCGCTGCTCCACGCGATGGCGCCATTGACGATCACCGTCTCGATGCCCCTCGCGGGCGCGACAGGGCGCGCGAAAGTCGCCATATCGGCCACGCTGGCGGCATCGAAGATGGTGATGTCCGCGAAATTCCCGGGTGACAGTATCCCGCGCCCCGGTAGCCTGAAGTAGCGGGCCGTCAAGCCCGTCATCTTGTGCACGGCCTGCTCGAGCGGGAAAAGGCCGAGGTCCCGGCAGTAGTGCCCCAGCACGCGCGCAAACGTGCCCCAGAGACGCGGATGCGGCGCGGCGTCGTGGGGCAACCCGTCGGAGCCTATCATGGTTTCGGGATAGGCGAGGATGCGCTGCACATCCTGCTCGTCCATCAGGAAGTAGATCGCGCCTGCCGGCTGCAACGCGTCGACGGCGTCCTCGGGCGAGAGGCCCATCGTTGCCGCAATGACGTCGAGGTCCTGTCCGGCGAACTCGGGATGTGGTACCGAGCGCGTTACGATGACGCGGCTCGACACCGCGAGCCGGTCCTTTCGCAAAATTGTGGAACCAGCGTTATATGGATAGCAGTCGAGTCCGATCGGCTGACGCTGCGCCGCGTTAGCAATGTGCCTCAGCGTGTCGACCGAGCGTCCGTGGTTCTTTGGGCCGATCAGCTTGTGATGCGAGACCACGACTGGCGCGCCGCCCGCCGCGCCGACCTCGAACGCTTCGTCAAGCGCCTCGTGGATCCGATCGCCCTCATCGCGGATATGGCTGGCGTAGACACCGCCGTAGCCGCGCATGACCGCCGCCACGGCGGCCATTTCGCCAGTCGTGGCGGACATCGCGGCAGGATAGGCGGCCCCGGTCGAGAGCCCGATGGCGCCGCTCTCCATGGCGCCGCGCAGCAATGCCTGCATCGCCGCGATCTCTGCGTCCGTCGCCGCCCGGTCCAGCCGGTCCATCACCGCGGCCCGCAGCGTCGTATGGCCGACCAGGCAGGCCGCGTTGACGGCAGCGGGATGCTGCGCCAGCTCGGCGAGATAGTCGCCGAACGCGGGGTAACGAAAGAGGGCCGGGTCGGCGCCGAGCAGGTCAAGCGGCGGCGGAACGGTCTGTCCCGGAGGCGCACGCCAGGGCGCCAGGCTGATCCCGCAATTGCCCGTCACGACCGTGGTAACGCCCTGGCTGAGCTTGGCCGGCATCAGTGGATCGAGCGTCAGATAGCGGTCGTCGTGCGTATGCGAGTCGATGAAGCCGGGGGCGACGATGCGGTCCCGCGCATCGATCACCACCGCCGCGGAGTCGGACGCCAGCGCGCCCAGTGCCGTGATACGCGATCCGTCGACCCCGATGTCGGCGAGCCTGCGCGGTGCGCCGGTGCCGTCAATCACCGTGCCGCCGCGAATCAGTATGTCGAATTGCGCCATGTTCCTTGCGCCTCAGTCGATTGCCGCGCCGGAACTCTTGATCACTGCGGCCCAGACCGGCCGCTCCTTGCGGGCAAGATCGAAGAACGCGCCGCGCGGCCCCGTGGTGACCTCGTACGCCATGTCGGCCAGCCGCGCTTTCATGGCGTCCGAGTTGGCCGCCTTATTGAAGGCCTTGTTGAGAAAGTCGAGGATCTGCGGGTCGGTCGCGGCGGGCGCGACGTAGCCGGTCCATGCCACCGCCTGGTAATCCTTCAACCCCGTCTCCGCCATGGTCGGCAGCTTCGGCAGGCGGCTGTCGCGGCGTGCACCGGTGACGGCGAGCGGCACGACGCTGCCGTTCTTCAGATATGGCGAGATCGACGTAATGTTCTCGAAGACCAGATCCACTTCGCCGCGCATCAGCGCCAGATCCGCTTCGGGACCGCCCTTGTATGGAATATGTGTAATGGACACACCCGCCATCGCCTTGAACATCTCGGCGCTCAGATGGCCCGTGGTGCCGTTGCCGCCCGAGCCGACGGAGAGCTTGCCCGGCGCGCTCCTGGCCAGCGTGATCAGTTCGGAGACCGATTTCACGCCGAGGTCCTTGCGCACGGCCAGCACGTTCTGCACGAATCCGGTCAGGGCTACGGGCGCCAGTTGCTTGTCGGCGTCGTAGGGCAGCTTCTTGTACAGGGACTGGTTGATGGCCAATGTGCCGGCGTTCGCGAAGCCGATGGTGTAGCCGTCGGCCGGCGCGTTGATCACAGCCTGCGTGCCGATGATGCCGGACGCGCCCACGCGGTTGAGGACCACGATCTGCTGCCCGATATCATGGCCGACCGCATCGGCCAGCAAGCGCGAGACGATGTCGGGCGTCGTACCTGCATTGAATGGGACAATCAGCGTGATGGGGCGCTCGGGATAGGCTGCGAAGGCGTTCGCCGTGAGCAGCATGGCGGCGGCCGTCAGCGACATTCGCCTGAGTAGCCGGTCGAAATGGCGGAGGAGAGACATGGTGGTATTCCTTTCGTGGTAGGCAAGTTGGCATCTAGGCCGGCTCGCGCCAATGCGCGCAGGGCCGGTGACACGGCTGTCTTAGGTACCGTGCACGGCGGCTGCAGTGGGCTGCAGCATCGTTTGAAGCAAGGGCAGATCGATGTTGCCGCCGGACAGGACGATGACGCCGTCGCGGCCTTCGAGATCGATCACGCCGGCGAGCAAGGCCGCCAGCGCGACGGCTCCGCCGGGCTCGACCAGCAACCGAAGCTCCTCGAGCGCGAAGCGAATGGCGGCGCGGGCCTGCGCATCCGTGACCGCCACCGCGCCGTCGAGAAAGCGCTTGTTGATCTCGAAGGGTAGTTCGGCTGGCGTGGTGGCCTGCAACGCGTCGCAGAGCGTTGTGGCGCCCGCCGCATTGATTTCCCTGAGGCCGCTGCGCAGCGAGCGCACCGTGTCGTCGAAACCGGCGGGCTCGGCCGCGATCAGCCGCGTGCCTGGATTCAATGCGTCGACAACCAGGCCGCAACCGGCCATCAACCCGCCGCCGCCGCAGGGCGCGGCGAACAGGCCGAGGTTGTCGAGCGCGGCCTCGGGCAGGTCCTGCAACGCCTCGAGGGCCACCGTGCCCTGGGCGGCAAGCACCGCAGGATGGTCGCCCGGCGGAATCAGCGTGCCGCCGGTTTCGCCGAGCAGCCGCATCCCGATCGCCTCGCGGCTCTCATGGAGGCGGTCGTAGTGAACGACGCGCGCACCCTGGGCCAGCGCGCGCTCGACCTTGTTGCGTGGCGCATCGATCGGCATCACGATGGTCGCCGCCACACCGAGCTGGCGCGCGGCCCAGGCGATCGCCTGCCCGTGATTGCCGGTGGAATAGGCGATCACGCCTTTCGCGCGCTGGTCGCCGCGCAGCGACAGCAGGGCATTGAAGGCGCCGCGTGCCTTGAACGAGCCCGTGACCTGCAGGTTCTCGGCCTTGAGCCAGACCGGCGCGCCGGCAATGGCGTCGAGTGCCGCCGAACGCAGCAACGGCGTGCGAACGACATGGGGCGCGATGTCCAGGGCCGCCAGCTCGACGTCGGTGAAATCGGGGACGCGCATGTCACCCAGCATCTCGTGCCGGATCGCGTGCGCGGGTCGTGGTCGTGCCGGATGGACATCCGGGGTTTCGGTTGGCTGCATGGAGAAGGCCCGTGGGTGGTCGAAGAAAGACAGGAAACGGGATCAGCGCGCCGGCCAGGTCGGCGGAGCCACGCTGCCGACCTGGTCCGTGATGCGTGAATACGCCTCGACGCGGCGATGCAAACCGAAGTTGAAGACGGTAGACCGGCCCAGTTTGCACAGGTCCAGGTTGCAGTCGGCCACGATGAGCTCGTCGTCCCAGCTGGTGGCCTGCGCCATGATTTCGCCTTGGGGATTGACGATGATCGAATGGCCGAACATTTCGTGGCCGTCCTCGGTCCCGGCCTTCGCGACGGCAACCGCGAAACACGCGTTCTGATAGCAGCCCGCCTGAATCGACAGCTGGGAGTGGAACACGCGCAGGTGATGAGCCTCGAAGCCGCGATTCTCCATGTTCATGCTTGGCGTGTTGTAGCCCAGCATGACGAGCTCGACCTGCTGCAGCCCGAGCACGCGCCAGGCCTCTGGCCAGCGGCGGTCGTTGCAGATCATCATGCCCATGTTCACGCCCTCGGCCTCGCCGACCGGCGCCCGGACCACCGGGAAGCCGAGATTGCCGACTTCGAAATAGCGCTTCTCGAGGTGCTGTACCTTGCGCGCCGGCGCGTACTCTGCGTGGCCGGGCAGATGGACTTTCCGGTACTTGAGGATCACCTCGCCCGACGGTGCGATGATCACCGAGGTGTTGAACCGGCGCTTACGCATGACACCGGCTTCATCGGGTTCATAAGCGATCTCGGCGTAGCCCAGATAAACCGTCAGGCCAAAGCGGCGGATTGCCTCGAACAGTGGCGCAGTCTCCGGCGAGGGCAGCGCCGCCTCGAACCAACGGTCGGCCTCGTCGAGGTCCTCGTGGTACCAGCGTGGAAAGAACGTGGTCAGCGCGAGTTCGGGGAACACGACGACCTGTGCGCCGCGCCGATAGGCACGTTCGAGCAGTTGGACCATCCGCGCGACCGCGATCTCGCGTCCTTCGGACTTCTGGATGGGCCCGAGCTGGGCGGCGGCGACGGTGATGATGCTGGACATGTACTGGAGCCTCTGGTGCGATGGGGTGGTGTCGAGTATAGGGACGCGATACCGCCCTTGAAATGCGGCGCCCCGCGCGCCGGCAGTGCGCGCATTGGCGCCGTCTCGCAAGCCCAACGCATTGATTTGAAAGGAACAAATGCCTCGGGAGCAGCCCCGGTTCGCAGCCGCCTCATAGCCCCTCGTTATGGGTCCTGGGCAATATGTGATGGGGCGCGGTGGTGGTCTGTGGCAATCGCGCCACCGCGCCGCCAACCGCCGCTCAGGCGAACATCGGCGGGCGCTGCGCATCCCCACGCGGTGCGGCGTCCAGCAGGTGCACGAGCGTGGCAAGAAAGCCTTTGGCAAGGGTCGACATCGGGCTCTGCCGCGAATGGATCAGGTAGATCTTGTGACTGAGCGCCGGGCTGATCGGCTTGAGCACGACGTCGTCCGATGCGGATGCTGTGTATCCGAACGACTCCACCAAGGCCACCCCGACACCCTGGCGCACCAGCGCCATGGCTTCGGGTGTCGAGCGAATCTCGATGTCCGGCGTGAGTGGCCCCTGGCCCGACGACAGGAAATGCGAGGAGAGCTGGCCGAAAGGGGTGTCTGCGCCATAGCCGATGAAGGTCTGGCCGCGCAAGTTGCTGGTTGTCACAACGTCCAGCGCCGCTAGCGCGTGTCCCTTGGGCAGCGCGCACAGGATCCGCCCCTCGCCGATTTCCCGGGTCCGGAGATTCGCGCCGTCGGGCGGCGCCATCGATGCAATGCAGAGGTCTGCGTGCCCCTGCACCACGAACGGCAGCAAGGCGTCGAACGGCATGGGCCGGTAGTGGACACGGACGGCGGGATGCCGCAGCCGGAAGCGCTGGATGGCGCGCGGCATCAGCCATTCGCTGTAGCTCGGACTAGAGACAATCGACAACTTGCCTTGGTTCTGTTCGCCCAGGCTGCTGGCCACCGCATTGAACTGGGCGACGCCCTTGAGGATGACCTCGACTTCCTCGAACAGCCGGCGCGCCTCCGGCGTGGGCTGCAGCCGTCCCTTGACCCGTTCGAACAGCAGGAACCGCAGGCGGCTTTCCGCGGTTGCCAGCACCCGGCTGATTGCCGGCTGTGACACGCACAGCATGCGCCCGGCCTCGCTCAGCGAGCCGGTGACCATGATCGCGTGGAAGACTTCGATCTGGCGAAGGTTCAGGGGTATGGCGGGAGGCCTGCTAACGGCTGACATACAAGGTGGCGCCAAGGCACAAGCGCGGTAACGGCAAGAGGGGCCCGTGACGACGCAAGAAGCGCGCCATCGGGCGGCGGATCCACGCCGACCGTCGGGCGCGAGCGAGGTGTCAAGCCTGATTCAAGCCTGTGCGTCGGCCGCGACGGGCCGCAGCGTTGCCATTGCCGCGAGCGCTCCGCCTACCATGTCGCGCAGTGTTGGCCACAGCCTCGCGGCCAGGTCTTCACGGTAGCCGAACGGTGCCGCTTCATCCATGTAGATGGCCTGCGCCATTTCGAGTTGCACCGCGTGCACCCCCCGCTGCGGCTGGCCGTAGTGCCGCGTGATATGCCCGCCTCTGAAACGATCGTCGGCGACCCACGAGAAGGGACTGGCCGACGCGGCGGCGATGACGGCCTCGCGCAGCGCCGGCGCGCAACTGGCACCGCTGTTGGTGCCGATGTTCAGATCTGGCAAGCGGCCCGCGAACAGGCGGGGCAGCACGCTGGCGATCGAGTGCGCTTCCCACAACAGCACGTGCCCGTGCACTTGGCGCAGGCGCGCGATCTCGGCGGCCAGCGTGCTGTGATACGGATTCCAGTAATCGCGGATACGGTCCGCGATCTCGGCGGAGGACGGAGACTCGGGATCGGGATACAGCGGCTCGCCCAGGAATGTGTCGCGTGGGCAAAGCGCCGTGGTGTTCTGGCCCGGATAGAGGCTTTCGCCGTTGGCGGGGCGGTTCACGTCGATCACGTAGCGCGAGTAGTTGGCTGCCACGACGGAGGCGCCCAGCGTTGTCGCGAACGCGTAGAGACGCCCCAGATGCCAGTCGGTATCGGCACGCACGCGCGCCACGTCTTGCATTTGCGCGGCGAACGCGTCGGGCAACAGCTCGCCGCCGTGCGGAATCGAGACTACCAGGGGAATGGTGCCCTGCGTCAGCTTGCAAACGGGGGGATTCATGACTGGACTTCCTTGGATGGCGTGATAACGGGAACGCGCCTGCGCAACCACACGCGCGCGTCGAGAAGGTGTTTCGGTTGCCGCCCCGCGAACACGTCGATGATCTGTTCGGCGCATTGGAGTGCCGTGGCATGTAGCGCCTCCTCGGTGGAGCCGGCAAGGTGCGGGCTCAGCACGACGTTGTCGAGCCCGGCCAGCGGGGACGCCGCGCAGAGCGGCTCCTGCGCGAAAACGTCCAGTCCGGCGCCGAAGAGCCTGCCTTCCTTTAGCGCCGCGGCCAGCGCGGCTTCGTCGATCAGCCCGCCGCGCGATGTATTGATGACGATGGCGCGTGGCTTCATGTTGCGCAGCGCCTTCGCATCGAGCGTGTGGCGCGTGTCGGCACGCAGCGGACGGTGCAGGGAGACAACGTCGGAGGCCGCCAGCAGCTCGGGCAGCGCCGATACCCGCGTCGCGCCGTGCGCTTCGACCTCGCACGTCGGCGCGCTGGGCGACCACACCAGCACGCGCATGCCGAGTCCCGCGCGCGCCATGTCGCAGACCAGGCGCCCCGTGCGGCCGAAGCCGATCACGCCGAGGGTCTTGCCACGGAGCGAGAGCATCGGTGCCGCGTATCGGTAGCGCCAGTCTGACTGCCGCGTGGCTGCGTCGGCCAGCGGCGCCCGGCGCGCGACCGCGAGCATCAGCATCAGCGTGTGTTCGGCCACGGCGCCGATGTTGGCGTCGGGCGTGGACACCACCGGGATGCCCAGCTCATGCGCATGGGCGACCGCGATCTTGTCGGTGCCAGTGCCATGATTGCTGATGACTGCGAGCCGCGGTGCGGCATCGATCATCGCGGCGGTCAGACCTTCGCGCACGATCACAGCGTCGGCGCCCGCGACTTCACGGATGCGAGCGGCTTCGTCACCGGCCTGGCCCGGGCGCACATCGAAGCCCGCGGCGCGCAGGCGCTCCGCGCCGATGGGGTGGATGGGCTGGGTAATCAGGCAGACTGGCATGGGCGTTGCACGGGAATCAGGCATGGGGTGTGTTGTGAATGGCGATGTGGGTTGTGCTGCAGGTCGTGCTGCAGGCATCCTAGCCCGCACGCGCTGCTAACGTGCCGGCCAGCAGCCGCGTGGCGACGGTGAAGTCGGCGAGGTCCATCGACTCGTCGGGGTTGTGGCTGCCATGGGCATTGCGCACGAAGATCATCGCAGCGGGTATGCCCTGGGCGGCGAACAGTGCCGCGTCATGTCCCGCGCCGCTGGGCATGGCCCGCGCGCGTACGCCGCCCTGGCTCGCGGAGCAGAGCAGGGCGTGCTGGAGCGACGGATCCATCTGTGCCGCGGCACTGGACGACGCGGCACCGAGATCGACTTGCACGTGGTGCTGCGTGCCAATGCCTGCCGCGGCAGCGTGTACCCGCGCATCCATCAGGTCGAGCGTGGCGCGGCTGCGGGAACGCATGTCGATACTGAATTCGACCAGGCCGGCGACCTTGCTGAAGTCGGCCTGATACGGGTCCGTCATGCAGCGGCCGAACGTCAGCGTGAGTTCATGCCCTTGCGCCTCGAGTGCGATCCAGTCCTGTTGCAGCGCGTGGATCAGCGCCGCGGTCGCGACCACGGCGTCTTGCCGGTGGCTGCGCGGCGTCGCGCCGGAATGCGCATAGGCTCCCTGCACGCGGGCATGCCGGTAGCGCTGGCTGCCGCAGATGCCGGTGACGATGCCCACGACGTCGCCCGCCTCCAGCAGCACCGGTCCCTGCTCGATATGAAGTTCGACAAAACAATCGATGCGGTCGGCGCACAGATACGCCAGGCCCGCGCGGACGTCGTCCGGCCGTCCGCCGGCTTCACGCAGATGGTCGGCCAGGCTGCGCCCGGTGTCGGCACGCACGCTGTCAAGCGCCTGCGGCTCCAGTAGTCCGAAGGCGGCCTTGCTGCCGGCATAGGACACCGGAAACCAAGCGCTCTCCTCGGCGCGGATTGCGGCTACGGTGACTTCGCGACGCGGCACAAAGCCCGCCTTGCGCCAGCCAGCCAGCACGGCGAGACCGGCGACGACCCCGGCGGCGCCGTCGAAATTACCACCGCGCGGTACCGAGTCGAGATGCGAACCCGTCATGACCGCTGCAGCACCGCGATCCGTGCCCGGCAATGTCAGATAGAGATTGAGCGCCGCATCGGTCGCCACCTGCAGTTCGAGCGCGCGGGCGGCGTCGGCGACAAGCCGGTGCGCCCGCTGCTCGCCTGCGCCGTAGCTGTCTCGCGTGACGCCGACGCCGTCAAAACTTTGTTCGCGCAAGCGGTCGAACAGCGCGGTGGCGAGGGCGAAATCCGGTTCGGCGATGGTCATGGGATGGTTGCCATCGTGTCTGCCTGCACCTCGGCTTGCGTGGCCGTCTGCTTGGCAAGTGACGGATCCCAGTCACGCCCCGGCATCGCGTCGATGAGCTGGCGCGTGTAGGCATGCTGGGGTGTCTCGAAGATCTGGGCAGGGCTGCCCTGTTCGACCACGCTGCCCCGGTGCATGACCAGCACCGCGTCGCAAATCTGCGCCGCCACACGCAGATCGTGGGTGATGAAGACCAGCGCGATGCCGAGGCGCTGTTGCACGGCGCGAAGCAGCCGCAGCACCTGCGCCTGCACGGAGACATCGAGCGCAGATACCGATTCGTCGGCCACGATCAGCCGCGGCTCCATCGCCAGCGCCCGCGCGATGCCGATGCGCTGGCGCTGGCCGCCGGAGAACTGGCTCGGATAGCGGTCGAATGCCGAGGCATCGAGCTCGACGAGCTGCAACAGCTCGCGCGCTCTCGCCAGTGCCTGTTCCCGGGACACGCCACACGCGAGCGGGCCATCGCAGAGGATGCGCCCCACCGTATGGCGCGGATTGAGCGAGGCGAACGGGTCCTGGAAGATCATCTGGATATGGCGGCGTAACGGCCGGAACTCCCGCTCGCTCAACGGGGCGATGTCGCGCCCATCAAAATACATCCCACCGCCGTCGGTTCCGGTCAGCTTGAGCAGGCATTTGCCGATCGTGGACTTGCCTGAACCCGACTCGCCGACGATACCCAGCGTCTTGCCGGCGCCGACCGAGAAGCTCACGTCCTTGACGGCTTCGACCACGCGCTTGCGTTTGAACAGCCCGCCCGGGCTGACATAGGTCTTGCGCAGCGCTTCGACGCGCAGCACCGGATATCCGTTCGCTGCGTCGGCCGGGTCTTTGTTTTCGCGATTGCCCGGCCGGCGTGACGGCACGCTGGCGATCAGCCGCTGCGTGTAGGGATGGCGGGGGCGGTTCAGCACCTGGTCGGCCGTACCCTCCTCGACCAGCAGGCCCTTCTCCATCACCACGACACGATCCGCGATTTCGGCCACGACGCCAAAATCGTGCGTCACGAACATGACACCCATGCCTTTCTCGCGCTGGATGCGGGCGATCAGCGCGAGGATCTGCGCCTGCGTGGTGACGTCCAGCGCCGTGGTGGGCTCGTCGGCGATCAGCAGCGCCGGCTCCAGCGCCAGCGCCATCGCGATCATCACGCGCTGGCGCTGGCCACCCGAAAGGCTGAACGGCCAGGCATGAAACAACCCTGCCGGATCCGGCAAGCCGACGAAGTCGAGCAGTTCTAGTACACGGGCCTCGCGTGCCGGACCTGGATAGGCCGCATGGACGCGCATGACCTCGGCGATCTGCGCGCCCACCGGCTGCAGCGGGTTGAGCGCCGACAGCGGCTCCTGGAAGATCATCGCCATGTCCCTGCCGCGCATGCCGCGCAGCGCCGCCTCGTCCATGCCGAGCAGATCCTCGCCGTGCAGCAGGATCTGCCCCTGCTGCGGACGCAGATAGGTGGGCAGCAAGCCCATGATGGCGTTGGCACTCATCGATTTCCCCGATCCGGATTCGCCGACGATGCAGAGGATCTCGCCGGCGCGGATGTCGAACGACACATCGCGCACGGCATACTGGCGGTCGCCGCCAGCCGGAAGCGGGATGCTTAATCCGCGGATGGAGAGCAGGGCGGCGCCCTGGCCTGGATTGCCTGGATTGCCTGTAGCCACGGTATTAAGCTCCCCGCTTGCGCAGTTGAGGGTTGAGGGCGTCGTTGAGCCCCTCGCCGATCAGATTGATGGCCAGCACCGTCAGCATGATGGCAATGCCGGGCCAGAGGCTCATCCACGGCGCTTCGCGGAGCATCGTGCGCGCGGCGCCGATCATGAATCCCCAGCTCATCAGGTTGCGGTCGCCCAGCCCGAGGAAAGACAGCGCCGATTCGGTCAGGATGGCCGTCGCGGTCATCAGCGAGGCCGTCACGATGATCGGCGAGGCGGCATTGGGCAGGATCTGGGTGAAAATGATCCGGGCCGGCTTCTGGCCGATCACGATGGCGGCCTGCACGAATTCCCGCTGCTTGAGCGTCATGAACTCGGATCGCACCAGGCGCGCCACCGGCGGCCACGACACCATGGAGATGGCCCCGACGATCGAGTACAGCGACGGCTTGAAGATCGCCACCAGGACGAGTGCCATGGCCAGCTGTGGAATGGTCTGGAAGAACTCCGTCCCCCGCATCAGGGCGTCGTCCACGCGGCCGCCGTGGTAGCCCGCCAGGGCACCCACCACGAGGCCGATCAGGACCGCCACCAGCGTAGAGATCACGCCGATCATCAGCGACACCCGCGCGCCGTAGGCGAGGCCCGCCGCGATGTCGCGGCCCAACATATCGGTGCCCAGCGGATACGCGGTGTCGGCGAACGGGCCGAGCAGCGGCTCCGCCACCATCATCCATGGGGGATCTTGATAGAGCGTCGGGGCAAGGATGCCCGTCAGGATCACCACCAGTAGCAGCGCGAGGCCGACGGCCGCGCCGCGGTTGGCGACGAATCGTTTCAGGAAAGACATGTGAGGCTCCTCAGGCTTGCTGGATGCGTGGATCGATCAGCCGGTAGGCGAGATCGGTGAGCAGGTTGAAGACCACCACCATCGTCGATGTCACCAGGAACACACCGAGCAGCAATTGATAGTCGCGCTGGAGCAGCGCATCGAACATCAGCCGTCCGATGCCGGGCCATCCGAATACGGTTTCGGTAAGCACCGCGCCGCCGGCCATCTGCCCCAGCTGGATCCCCGCGAAAGTCACCACCGGCAGCAAGGCATTGCGCAGCGCGTGATGGCGGATGGTCCCGCCCACTGAAACCCCCTTGGCGCGCGCCGTCTTGATGAAATCCATGCCCAGCACTTCGAGCATGGAAGCGCGCGTCAGCCGCGCGTAGACCGCCATGAAGAAGCAGCCGAGCGACGCGGTAGGCAGCACCAGGTGATGCGCAACGTCGCGCACGCGCGCCCAGCCGGTCAACGCGCCCCCGACTGTCTCCATGCCGTAGGGCGGCAGCCAGCCCAGGTGCAGGGAAAAGAAGAGAATGGCCAGCAGTGCCAGCCAGAACTGCGGCGTGGCGTAGATCAGAAGCGATCCCGTCATCAGCACGCTGTCGAGCCATGGGTGCGTGCCCTGATAGCGGCTGCGCGAGGCCACCACACCGAACAACACGCCGAACACCAGCGCGAAGACGAACGCGCACGACATCAGCAGCAGCGTGGCGGGCAGGCGGTCGAGAATGATATCGAGCACCGGCAAGCGCTCACGGTATGAGTAGCCCAGGTCGAGGTGCGCCACGCCGTTCAGGTAGCTCGCCAGTTGCACATAGACCGGCTTGTCGAGGCCGAACTCTTGCCGTAGCTGTGCCACGTAGGTGGGGTCCGAGGCCCCCGATTCGCCCGCCAGCACGGCGGCCGGATCGCCCGGCGCCAGGCGGATCAACAGGAAGTTGACGACGACGACGCCCAGCACGACCAGGGCTGCCTTGCCGAGCCGCGCGAACACTGACAGTGCCTTATCCACGGAATAGATTCCAAGAAGGTTGACGAGGAGGAGCGATGCGCCGTGCCACTTGCCCGGCGCATCGCCGCGCACCGGTGCTTACTTGTCGATGTAGGCATCGGCGAATGTGTCGTTAAGACCGATCGCCGTCTGGATCAGGTTGTGCACCTTCGCGTTGTAGAGCGTCGGAATCTCCATCTCGAACAGGTACCCGTTCGCCACCTCTTCCACGAGTGTCTTCTGGATGCTGGAGTACAGCTTCTGGCGCTCGTCGTTAGAGGTCGCGGCGGCTGCCTTGTCCCACATCGCGTCAACCGCGTCGTTCCGGTATCCCTGGTTGTTGACGAATGCAGAGCCCTTGACCATGTTGCGGGCCAGGTAAAGACGCGAGACGCCCAGTGCCGGATCGCCATATTGCGACGTGAAGCTGAAGGTGAGGTCGAAATCGAAATCCGAGACGCGCTTGGCCCACGTGCCCGCATCCGCCGACTCTATCTCGACCTTGAAGCCAAGCTGTTCGAGGCTCTGGCGCGTGTACTCGCCGAGCCGGTCCCAGGTCGCGCCGTAGGGATACGACAGGATCTTGATCGGCGTCTTCGCGGGGTCGACACCCGACTCCTTGATCCGCGCGCGTGCTTTCTTCAGTTCGAAGTTGTAGGCCGGCACGTTGGCATCGTAGAAGGGCGTGGTGGAAGAAATCGGACCTGTGGCAACCTTGCCGAGACCGAAGAAGATGCTGTTCACGACGAACTTGCGGTTGATGGCCTCCATCACGGCCTGGCGCACCTTGACGTTGTCGAAAGGCGGCTTGCGCTGGTTCATCTGGATATAGGCCAGCTTGGAGAACATCTCCCAGCCCTTCGTCGTGTATTGCACGCCCGGCAGCGCCTTGAGACGTTTCACCTCCACGTTGTCCACGTCACCTGCACTCACCACCTGAACGTCGCCGCGCTCGAAAGCAACCGCGCGCGAGGCTGCATCGGGAATCACGTTGAAGACGATCTCGTCCAGGTAAGGCTTGCCGGCTTGCCAGTAATCGGGGTTGCGCGTGAGGATGATGTACGCGCCTTTCTTCCACTCCTTGAACTTGAACGGGCCGGTCCCGATTGGCGTCTGGTTGGCCGGGTTCTTGGCGTAGTCGGTGCCGTCATAGATGTGCTTGGGCACGATCGGCATGTTGTCGCTGACGAAGGCTTTCAGAAACGGAGCAAATGGCGCCTTCAGCGTGATCTGCACCTTGTTTGGGCCGAGTGCCTTCACGGTGTCCACGAACTGCTCGATGATGACCCGCGCGCGCGGGTGCACCGTGCGCAGGAACTTGTCGACCGAGAACACAACGTCGTCTGCCGAGAACGGCTTGCCATCGTGCCACTTGACGTTCGGCTGCAACTCAAACGTGTAGACCTTGCCGTCGGGCGAGATGGTCCAGGACCTGGCCAGGCCCGGCTTCGGCTTCATGTCCGGCGTCCACGTCAGCAGGCTTTCATAGATCTTGCCCGCCACGTATTGGGTGGGCGTTTGCTGATTGAGGCCGAGCATGAGCGTGGGTGGCTCGGGCTGCGCGATCGCGCGCAACGTGCCGCCGCGCGTCTGCGCATGCGCGCCGGTGCCAGCGAGCGTGCCGAGTGCCAGCGCAACGGCGCACGCCGCGAGGTTGAGCATGCGCTTGGGGCGCGGAGTCAGCTTGGAAGACATGAGGATCACCTTGGTGTGGGGAGGGTCGGTCGGAATGGGGCGCGGGGCGTGTGCGTTTCGTGAGCGTTTCGTGCATCGGTGGCGGAATACGTCAGACGGGCCGCACGCCGATGCCATCGGCATCGAGCGCGGCGCGGATACGCGCCGCGAATACCGCCGCGCCGGGCTGGTCTCCATGGATGCAGAGCGTGTCGGCTGCGATGGGAACGGTCTTGCCTGCGAGCGAGATCACGCTGCCATCGGTCACCATGCGCTTGACCTGGGCGATCGATTCCGCCACGTCTTCGATCATCGCGTGCGGCTCGGAGCGCGGGGTCAGCGTGCCGTCGTCCTGGTAGCTGCGGTCCGCATAGACCTCGAAGGCCACGCGCAGGCCCATCGCGCGGGCGGCGCTCGCCATGTTGGCGTTGGCGACGTAGACCATCAGCTTGGGATCGATGTCGTGCACGGCTTGCGCTACCGCCTGGGCAAGCGCCGGGTCGCGCGCGGTCATGTTGTAGAGCGCGCCGTGTGTCTTCACGTGGTGCAGGGGGACCCCCACCGCGCGGGTGACGCCCAGCATGGCTCCCACCTGATACACGATGAGGGCATAGACCTCGCCTGGCATCATGGCCATGGCGCGGCGGCCGAAGCCTTGCAAATCGGGGAGTCCCGGATGCGCGCCAACCGCCACGCCGGCGGCCGCGGCCGCACGGACCGTCTCGAGCATCGTGTCCGGATCCCCGGCATGGAATCCGCAGGCAATGTTGGCGGAGGTGACATGCTGCAGGATCGCGCGGTCGTTGCCCATGACCCAGGGCCCGAAGCTCTCGCCCATATCGCAGTTGATATCGATGAACGGCATGATGGATTCCTTTTGCGTTATGGGATGGAGAGGCCAAGCGCCTTTGCGCCCAGTACGCTGACGCGGGCAAAGCGATCTTCGACTTCCAGGCAGAGTGCCTCTGCCTCGGCTTGGGTGATGGCCTGGAAGCGCAGCGCATCGCCTGGCAGGGCCTGCGCCAGCGACGGCAGGTCGGCACTGGCGACATAGGCCAGTTTCGGATACCCGCCGGCGCTCTGGCGGTCGGCCATCAGCACGATGGGACTACCGCCCGGTGGCACCTGGACGGTGCCGAAGGTCACGACTTCGGAGATCATTTCCAGTGGCTGCGCCAATCTCAACTCGGGACCTTCCAGCCGGTAGCCCATGCGGTCGGATTGCGCCGAAACCCGGAAACACCCGGATTCGAAATCGTGCCGCGCCTGGCTGGTGAAGGACTGCCACTGCGGGCCAGGTACGAAGCGCAGCGCCTGCGTGGCCGATGACAGTGGTGTGGTGTCCGGCGCCGCCGCGGCGACGAAGGGCATGCCGCTCTGGATCATCATGCGCTCGAGTTCCAGGACTTCGCCCCTTGGCGATGCCACCGGCACCCGGTCGCCGCGGCGCAACGCGCGGCCTTCGAAGCCGCCGAAGCCGCCCCGCACGTAGGTGCTGCGGCTGCCCAGCACGAGCGGGGCATCGAATCCGCCCCGCACCGCGAGATAGGAGCGGGCACCCGACCTGCGCTCGCCGAACTCCAGGCGTACGCCGTGGCGCAGCACGACGGCACAGTGCATCGGTATCTGCGCACCGCCCGCGGTGACCCGCATATCCGCGCCGCTCAGGGCGATCAGGGTGTTGCGGGAGAAGCTGATGCTGGGTCCCTTCAGCGTGCACTCAAGGGTGGCGGCCTCCTCGCCATTGCCTACCAGGGTATTGGCGACGCGGTGCGCCCACTCGTCCATCGGCCCATTGACCGGTACGCCATAGCGCTGGTAGCCGTTGCGCCCCGTGTCCTGGAGGAGGGAAAACACCCCGGGCTTCTCAACCAGCATATGGTTCATTGGTGCGGCTCCAGCAGCGCTTCGAACTCGCGTGGCGTGATCGGCATGAATTGCAGGCGGTCGCCGATCTGCAGGCGCGTCGGCGGGCTCTTGCGGATGTCGAACAAGGTCCAGGGCGTACGGCCGATGAGGTTCCACCCGCCGGGGGATTCAGTTGGGTAGATGGAGGAAATCCCGTTGGCGATCGCCACGGACCCGGCCGGCACACGGGTGCGCGGCACCGCACGGCGCGGCACCTGCAGCCTGGGATCCAGCGGTCCGGCGAACGGGGTGCCCGGCGCGAAGAAGAACGTATAGAGGACGAGCGGCGCGGCGGTATGCAGGCGGATGACCTCGCCGGTGGAGATACTGCATTGGTGCGCGACGTCTTCCAGGTCGGGGCCGTACTCGCCGCCATAGCACACCGGAATTTCCACCAGGCGTGCGGAGCCCGCGATCCTGGGCACGCCTTGTGACAGGAGATGGTCTATGGTCGCGCTCAGGGACTGCGAGGCGGAGCCCTCGCCGCGTGGCAACTGGGCGGGCAGGTAGTGGACGGCCACCGTGGTGAACGCCGGCACCACGTCGACGACGCCAGGCAGGGCGTGGCTGGACAGCCATGCCGTCACCGCGTGCACTGTCTGGCTGACTTCGGCATCGACCCGGTTGCCCAGGCGGATCAACAGGCAGCGGTCGCCGGCGGGCTCGATGTGCCATCCGTCGCGCAGGCGCTGGTGCGCAGGCCCGGGCTCCGCCACGCTCCCGGGTTGCGCCGGTGCATCCATGTCCGCCGCTTTCATGGCCTGGACAGCCTGCGGCAGGCCCGGACGATCTGCTCGCATGCCATGCGCAGACGGTCATCGGAGACCGCATAGGCAAACCGCAGGTACGGCGCCAGGCCGAATGCCGTGCCAGGCACGACCGCGACACCCGCTTCCTCCAGCAGGTAGCGCGCCAGGTCCAGGTCGCTTTCGATGAGGCTGCCGCCCGGCGTGCGCATGCCAAGCGTGCCGCTGCAATCCGCATAGAGGTAGAAGGCCGCGGGCGGCGTGCGCATGGTCAACAGCGGCGCCGCCCCCGCGAGCAGATCGATGGCAAGGTCCCGGCGCCAGCGCAGGCGCGCCATCCAGTCCTCCAGGAAACCCTGCGGCCCGTCGAGCGCGGCGATGGCCGCGGCCTGGCTAACCGAGCTGGGGTTGCTAGTGCTTTGGGATTGCAACATCTCCAGCGCTTTGACCAGCCACCGCGGGCCGCCGGCATAGCCCAGCCGCCACCCCGTCATGGCGTAAGCCTTGGAGACGCCATTGACGGTGAGCGTGCGTGCCTTCATGTCCGGCGCCGCCTGCGCAAAGGAGCAGAACTCGCCCTCGAACACGATCTTTTCATAGATGTCGTCTGACATCACGAGCACGCGGGGATGTGCGCGCAGCACGTCCGCCAGCCCACGCAGTTCGTCGGCGGAGTAGAGTGATCCGGAAGGATTGCAGGGTGAGTTCAGCATCAGCCAGCGTGTCCTGGGCGTGATGGCGGCGGCGAGTGCGTCCGGCGTCAGCTTGAAGCCGGCATCGGCCGCCGGCGTCACCGCCACTGGCGTGCCTCCGGCAATGCGCACCATCTCGGAATAGGACACCCAGCAGGGCGCCACGACAATGGCTTCGTCCCCGTCGTTGACGGTGGCCAGCAAGGCATTGAAGAGAATCTGCTTTGCGCCCGTCGCGGCAATGACCTCGCTCTCGTCGTAGTGCAGGGCATTGTCACGTACGAACTTGCGCACGATCGCGGCCCTGAGTTGGGGCGTGCCTGCCACGTTTGTGTAGCGCGTATGCCCGTCCATGATGCCGGCGACGGCAGCCTGCCGTATGTGCGCGGGCGTATCGAAGTCGAGTTCCCCCTCGGCCAGGCTGATGACTGCGCGGCCTTGCGCCACCATGAGGCGGGCGGCTTCGGCAACAGCCCCCGTGGCCGACGGCCGCGCGGCGCTCAGGCGGGACGCCAGGCGGGTATCTAAGCTAAGAACAGACATGGCTTGCGCTGCTTTCCTATACGCGCCCATGGGGATCGATCGATCGCACATGGCATTGCGTTGGTGGTTGATATGAGGCTTGTGTGCCATTGGTATGCCAATGGAGTGCAAGCAATACACGTGCCAAACGGATTGCTACGCTTGGACGGGTTGTGATGGTGTCCTGGTCAGTACACGTCCCGCGCGATCGTCCCGCACTTCTCCTTTTGCGAAAGCCAGCCGTCCGTTGACCCAGACGCTCTCGATACCTGCCGATAGCGTGGCCGGCTTGGCGAAGGTCGCGCGATCCCCGACCGTGTCCGGGTCGAACAGCACAAGATCGGCCGCCTGGCCAACGGCGATATGGCCGCGGTCGGCGATGCCGAGCTCGCCGGCGGTCAGGCCGCTCATCTTGTGGATTGCCGTGACCAGCGGGAAAAGCCGCTCCTCGCGCGAGTAGTGGCCCAGCACTCGGGGAAATGTTCCCCACAGGCGCGGGTGGGGATGCTCGTCGTGCGGCATGCCGTCCGAGCCGATCATGGCTTTGGGGAAGGCAAGGATGCGGCGCACGTCGCCCTCGTCCATCATGAAGTAGACGGCGCCGGCGGGTGCCAGGCGCGCGGCGGCTTGTTCATCGCCGCAGCCCATCTCGCGCGCAATATCGGCCAGCAGCCTGCCGGCATGTTCCGGATGTGGCGTGGACCAGCTGACCATCACGGCGGCGGCGCGCGCCACGAACTCCGGCCGCAGTACCGTGGAAGACGCGTTGTAGGGGTAGCAATCCAGCGATACCGGCTGCGTTTGCATCGCGGCTGCGATGTGCTTCAGCGTCTCGGCGGAGCGCCCGTGATTGGCGATGCCCGCCAGCTTGTGGTGCGAGATCAGAACGCGTACGCCAAGCCGCCTGCCTATCTCGAAGGTTTCATCCAGCGCATCGATGATCTTCTCGGCTTCGTTGCGCATATGGGTGGCATAGAGCGCGCCATGGGCCCGCAGGGGCTCGCCTACCGCGACGATTTCGTCGGTGGTGGCAAGCCGCGCGGGCGGATAGAAGGTGCCGGTGGACATGCCCCAGGCACCTGCCTCGAGCGCGTCTGCCAGCAGGCGCTGCATGGCATCGCATTCGGCCGGGGTGGCCGGGCGTTCCAGGTTGTCCATGACGCTGGCCCGCAGCGTCAGGTGGCCCACAAGGCAGACGGCGTTGACCGCGGTCCCGTTCGCGTCCAAGGCGTGGAGGTAATCGCGGAAGGCAGGAAAACGTAGCCATTCCGGCGTGGCGATCAGGTCCAGCGGAGGCGGTATGGCGGTGCCCGGCCGCGCAGGCGCCAGGCTGAGTCCACAGTTGCCGGTGACGACGGTTGTCACGCCCTGGGACAGCTTCGCCGTCATCGCGCCCGGCATCAGCAAGGCGCGGTCGTCGTGCGTATGGACGTCGATGAAGCCAGGCGCGGCAACCCGGCCACGGCCATCGATGCGTTCCACCGCGCTGGCGTGGGCAAGCTCACCAACGGCCGCGATCTTCCCGTCCTTCACGCCCACGTCGCCAACGAAGGCGGGTCTGCCGCTGCCGTCCACGATCGATGCGCCGGTGATACAGAAGTCGAAAGTCATGCTGTTTCCCTGTCTCCCCTGGCGTCAGTGACCAGCCTGGCCGGCGTTCGCCAAACTGGCTTCCAGGCGGCCGATCAGCCGCTCCAGCTCCGCAAGGTCGGTTGCGTCCAGCACCGGTCCGGGCTTGCGCACCGCGGCACTGGCGATCGCACCGCGCCGGCGCAGGGTTTCCTTGCGCAGTGCCAGGCCGATGCCGTACTGGAACTCATGGCGCAGCAGCGGCAGGTACAGATCGAACAGGTCTTCAGCTTCACCGGCCCTACCCTGGGCGAAAAGGTCGCAGACCTGGACCAGCATCTCGGGGTAGGCGAAGCCGGTCATCGCGCCATCCGCGCCCCGCAGCATCTCCTGCGGCAGGAACAGGCCGCCATTGCCGGCCAGGATGCTGATGCGACGCAGGCCTTCCGCCTCGCTTTGGGCACGAATCTGCGAGAGCTTGCGCAGGCCGGGTAGCTCCTCGTGCTTGAACATCACCACCTGCGGGAATTCCCGCACCATCCGCAGGACGACGTCGACCGAGGTGTAGACGCCAGTGGCCTGGGGGAAGTCCTGCAGGCAGATCGGCACATCCGGTCCAAGCAGGCGCGCAATGGCGGCGTAGTAGCCATAAACCTGGTCGTCGGTCCTGAGGTTTGCCGCTGGCGCCAGCATGACCCCGGCCGCGCCGAGCGCCATCGAGGTCCTCGCCAGGCGCTCCACATGCTGATTCGACGCGTGGCTCACCCCGACAATCACCGGCACCCGGCCATCGACCCGCTCGAGGACGCGGCGCACGAAAATCATGGACTCCTCCTCCGACAGCTTGGGCGCTTCGCCCATCATGCCGAGGATGGTCATGCCCGCGACCTTCTTGCCGAGGTAGAAATCGACCAGGCGGTCGGTGCTCTCCAGGTCGAGCGCCCCCTGTTCCGTGAAGGGGGTCGCGGAGATGATGAAGACGCCCTTTGCGCTTTCGTCAATGCGCGATGTACTTGTCATGTATGAATCTGCTGGTTGATGGAAGCATTGATGGACGTGTTGATGGACGTGTTGATGGACACACGGAGTCACAGGTTTGTATGGCGCGCAACCAGGCCGGCGCGTGCGTTGGCGAGGTGCAGGCTCATGGCGGCGCGCGCCGCGTCGGGGTTGCGCTCGGCGATGGCCTGCAGGATGGCGATATGCTCGCGTGCGCAGGGCTCGAAACGCTCGGGTGCGCCGTTCTGGTCGAAGCATCTGGCCTTGATGCGCAGGTCATGGATCGTCTGCGCCAGCATCTGGTTGCCGCTGGCCGTGGCGACGGTGTCGTGCAGCAGGTTATCGATCCTGTGGTTCTCGTCCTTGGTGGTGTTGCGCGCCAGCAGATGCGCCTCCACCTGGGCGATGACGTATTGCGCATGCTTGGGGTCCATCCGGCTCGCGGCCTGGGCGGCGGCTTCGCTTTCCAGCAGGCCCCGCATTTGGAGAATCTCCAGATACTGGCGCAGCGTGGGCTCCTTGATCATGAGCTGCCCGCGCGGCGTGCGCACGGCAAAGCCGCCGCCGATGAGCCGGCTCATGGCTTCGCGCAGCGGCGTGCGCGAGATGCCCAGCGTTGCCGCCAGCGCCCGTTCCTGCAGTGGCGTCTCGGTGCGCAAGCGGCCCAGCTGGATCATGTCAAGCAGCGTGTTGTAGGCATCGCCCGCCAGGTCGGGGATGTCCCCGGCGGGCGTGGTCGAGGTCAGCGCGATGTCGTCCAGCTCGCTTGCGGCAGCGCCGTGGTCAGTCTCGATTTTTGTCAGTGTTTTCATGTTGGTGCGGTAGTGAATATGCTGTCGCGCTGCTGGTGCTCACCGGCCCTCATTGGGTGGCGAACACCATGGCGTCGCTGGGGCTGAACCCCCAGGCTACGAGCCGCCCGGGCTCGTGATCGGTACCAGCCATGCCGGCAGCCGCATAGGCAACGATGGTCCTGTCCCGCCAGGCGATGAATACCTTCCAGTGCAGGCCGCAGAAGGTCGACGCCACCACGCGGCCCTCGTGCCGTACGTCCGACGTGCCAAGCTGCGCGCCAACGCGCACGTTCTCCGGCCTGATCCCGAGCACGCGGGCGGGTTCTCCGAGGAAGTTGCATTCGCCGAGGAAGCCCGCGACGAACGGCGTATCGGGCGAGCGGTACAGCGCGGCGGGCGCGCCCGCTTGCACGATGCGGCCCTGGTCCATGATGACGATGCGGTCCGACAGGTTCATGGCTTCCTCCTGGTCGTGGGTGACGAAGACCACCGTCAGGCCGAGGTCGTGGTGCAGCTTCTTGAGCTGCAGCTGGATCGCCTGCCGCAGGTTCTTGTCGAGCGCGCCAAGCGGTTCGTCCATCAGCAGCACGTCCGGCATGAAGACCAGCGCGCGGGCCAGCGCGACGCGCTGCTGTTGCCCGCCTGAGAGCTCGCGTGGCAGGCGCGCTGCCAGGGCCTGCAGGCTCACCAGCTCGAGCGCTTCGCCAACGCGCCGCTTGATGTCCTCATGGTTGAGGCGCCGCATGCGAAGCGCAAAGGCTACGTTCTCGAACACCGACATATGGGGGAACAGCGCGTAGTTCTGGAACACCATGCCGATATTGCGTTCGGCGATCGGCGTGTGGGTGACGTCGCGGCCGGCGATGTGCACGCTGCCGGTGTCGGGCGCTTCGAAGCCGGCGATGATCTTCAGCAGCGTGGTCTTGCCCGAGCCCGAGGCGCCAAGCAGGGTACAGAATTCGCCGCGTGCCACCGATAGCGAGACATCCGGCAGCGCGACCGTGCTGCCATAGGACTTGCGCACGGCGCGCACCGAGATGTCCTTGCCCTGGGCCTCGGGGCGCTCGGAGAGCTGCAGCGCAGGCGCCGCAGCATAGGGCGGGGACGCGGTTGGCGAGAGGGTGGCTTGCATCGTCATGCTCCTTTCTTCTTTCCCAGCAACTGGTTGGCCATCAGGATGAGCGCTGTAGCGGCAATCAGCACGCAGGACGCGGAGATCACCGTTGGATCGAAATCGTGCGCCAGGCCCTCGTACATCAGTTTGGGCAGGGTGCGGTTACGGATGGTGGTGAGGAACAGCGCCATCACGACATCGTCGAACGAGGTCACGAAGGCGAACACCGCGCCGCCGACGAGACTGGGCAGCAGCGCCGGCAGCATCACCAGCCGGAACATGGTCGGCCACGGGGCGCCCAGGCTCAGCGCTGCCAGTTCCAGGCTGGGATCGAAACTGCGCAGCGCGGCGCGCACCGTGATGTAGACGTAGGGCGTGGCTAGCACGGTGTGGCCGATGACGATGGCCAGCGAGTTGGCCACCCAGCCCAGCGGCGCCAGCAGGTAGTAGAGGGACACAGCGGTGATGATCGCCGGCACCGACATCGGCACGACGAACAGGGCATCGAGCCAGCCCTTGCGCGCCGACGCCATCTTGTGCACGCCCAGCGCCGCGGCGGTGCCAAGCAGGGTGGCCAGCACCGTCACGATCGCGCCAACGCGCAGGCTCGACCAGAGAGCATCGAGCCATTTGGCGTCGTCGAAGAAACTGGCGTACCAGCGCAGCCCATACTGCGGCGGCGGGAACACCGGGAAATCGGTGGTGCCGAAGCTCATCGGGATCACGATGACGATCGGCAGCACCAGGAACACGGCGCAGGCAATGCCGGCGGCCACGGCGAGCCGACCGCCCGGAGTGCGCCCCGTGCCAGGCGTGCTGCTGCCCTTGCTGGTCGAACCGGCGATCAGCTTGTCCAGGCCGAAGAGGCGATTGAAGAGCCACAGCGATGCTAGCACCGTGAGCAGCAGCACGGCGGCTAACGCCGCGGCCAGGCCCCAGTTCAGTTCCTCGGTGATGTTGTAGGAAATCAGCTCGGCCACCATGCGCTGGGCCGGGCCTCCCATCAGCGAGGGCGTGATGTAGTAGCCCACCGCATTCATGAAGACGATGATGCCGCCCGCCACCACCCCGGGGCTGGTTAGCGGCAGCACCACGCGGCTGAAGATGCTCACCGAACCCGCGCCGAGACTCTGCGCGGCCTGCACCAGGGTGTGGTCCAGCGAGCGGAACGAGGCATAGAGCGGCAGCACCACGAAGGGCATCAGCACATGGGTCATGCCGATCATCACACCGGTGAAGTTGTAGAGGAAGGCCATCGGCTGGTCCAGAATGCCGCTGCCCGTCAGGAGGGCATTGAGCGGCCCGTTCTTGCCCAGCAGCGCGATCCAGGCAGAGGTGCGCACCAGTGCGCTCGACCAGAACGGCAGCAGCACCGCGAAGAACAGCAGCTTGGCCACATTGGGCCGCACGCTGGCCATCAGGTAGGCAAGCGGGTAGCTCATCAGCACGCAGGACAGCGTCACCGCCGCGGCGATGGTGAAGGTGTTGCCCAGCACGATCCGGTAGATTGGCGTGTCGATCAGGTGGCGGTAGTTGGCCAGCGTCGCCACGCCGTCCTGATAGAAGCCTTCCTTGAGCAGGCCCGCGATGGGCCCGACAAAGAAGCACAGCAGGAAGAGCAACAACGGCAAGCTGGCGAGCACCGCCGCGCGGCTCGGACGGCGGCGCGCCTGCCTCACGGCGGGTGCGGTCGAGGCGGGGGGAAGGGGCAGGGCGGTGCCTGTCATGATGCAGTTACCTCGCGGTGGTACGAATCAACGTGCGCGGATCTGGTTGTAGCGCTCGACGATGGCCGGCCCCTGCTTTTCCCAGAATTCGGAGTCGAGGAACAACGCGCTTTTCAGCCGTTCGGGCGTGGAAGGCAGGCGCTGCTTGCGGGCCTCGTCGATCAGGGGAAAGGCGGCTTCGGTGGTGGGACCGTAGGCGATGTGCTTGCTGAATTCGGCCTGGTTCTTCGGCTGGATGATGTAGTTCAGCAGCTTCAGGGCTTCGTCGCGATGCGGCGCACCCTTGACCAGGGCGAAGTAGCCAACCTGCGCCACGGCGTTGCCCCAACCCATCTGGATCGGCAGCCCGGAATCGATGCCGGCCTGGAAGCGGCCGTTCCAGCCCAGCGCCATGACGACCTCGCCGCTGCCTAGCGCGTTGACCGGCTCGGCGCCGTTCTTCCACCACATGGCGACGCTTGGCTTGATCTTCTCGATCTGCTTCATGGCGCGGTCCACGCCAGCAGGCGTGGCGAGCACCTTGTAGACGTCGGCGGGCGCAACGCCGTCGGCGATCAGCGCGGCCTCGATGACGGTGGCCGGATCGTCCTGCAGCGTGCGCTTGCCCGGGAACTTGGCCACGTCCCAGAAGTCCGCGAAGGTGGATGGCTGGGGCTTGCCGGCCGGGAACGTCTTGGACGAAAAACCCACCACGGTCGAGAAGATCTCGGACGGCACACCATAGTCGTTGCGCGCGCCGCGGATCACGTGCTTCTGATCCACCATCTCCGGCGTGATCTTTTCGAATACGCCCAGCTTGATGCCGCGCGTCAGCCGTGCGCTGTTCTCCGTCACCACATCCCAGTTCACGGTCTTGGTGTCGATCATGGCGCGGATCTTTGCGACCTGCGGATCGGTGTCTTCCGTCAGCTTGACGCCAGTGTCCTTGGCGAACGGCTTCAGCCAGGCCTCGCGGATCGCGCCCTGGTAGGCACCGCCCCAACTCGCGAAGTTCAGTTCCGCCGCGTGGGCTGCACCTGCCAGCAAGGCCGCGGCGGCCGCCACGGTACTAACCATTTTCTGCAACTTGCTTGTCATGCTTTCTCCAGTTGAAACGCCCGATTTTGGGGATGCGGCCATCAGGATTCTGCTGCCCGGCAAATGGCATGCATTTTGCGTGCCAGTGGTATACCAAGCGGCGCCGAGTGGCGTTTCGGAGAATGAAAGTGCGGGAAGTCGATCTGAATTCAGACCTGGGCGAGAGCTTTGGCCCTTATGAAATAGGGGACGACGGCGCCATGCTGGCCATCGTCACGTCGGCCAACGTGGCCTGCGGCTTTCATGGCGGCGATCCCGTCGTCATGCACCAGACCGCGGCCCAGGCACTGTCGCGAGGCGTCGATGTTGGTGCGCACCCTGGCTTTAACGATCTGTACGGTTTTGGCCGGCGCAAGATCGTCGGGGACAGTCCCGGTGACATCGAGAAGATGCTGATCTACCAGATTGCCGCGCTGCAGGGGATGGCGCAGGCCGTGGGCCATCGCGTGACGCACGTCAAGCTCCATGGCGCCCTGGCCACGATGGCCTTCGAGTGCCCCGAGCTATCCGACGCACTCATCGGCGCCATGCGCGCCCTTGACCGGGATCTCGTGCTGGTCTGCACGCCGCACAATGAAACCGAGCGCGCGGCCCGCCGGGGCGGCGTGCGCATGGCCTGCGAGGTCTTTGCGGATCGTCTCTATGGCGACAACGGCTTAACGCTGCCGCGCAACCAGCCGGGCGCCGTCATCCACGACCCGGGCGTTGCGGCGGCACGTGCCTTGCAGATGGTTCGGGAGCAGGCGATTCATACCGTTGGCGGCCGCAAGCTCGACATGCGGGTCCACACGATCTGCGTGCATGGCGACAACCCGCAGGGGGTTGCCATTGCCAGGGCGGTGCGCGCCGCGATGGAAGGCGATGGCGTACGCATTCGTCCGCTCAGCCAGCTCGATTTCTAATCCCAATCCTGTTCGTATTCCAGCCGATTCCTAGGTCGGCCACCTATTTTTTTCACAGCTAACGTCTCAACATTGACCCGAGGCATTATGAAATCTCAAGACGAATCCCTGGCGCGTGCCCGCGGCCTGTTCAATATCGCAGTCACGCCTTTCGCGGCGGATGGCAGCCTGGATCTCCCCGCGCTGACGGAGAACGTCGAGCGCATGCTGGGCCTGGGCTACGACGGCCTTCTGATTGGCGGCACCTACGGCGAATTCCCGGCCATGAATACCGCCGAGCGCGCAGCGCTCTTCCGCCACGCCATGGAAGTGGTGGGCGATCGCGTGCCTGTATTGCTATGCACCGCACATGCCGATGTGCGCGTGGTGAAGGAACTGACCTCGTTGGCTGGCGAACTGGGCGGATTGCCCATGTTGATGCCGCCGTTCGTGTCCGAAGTCACCGATGGCCAGATCGTGCGCTTCTTTGAGGAAGTGGCGCCGCTCTCCAGAACCGGCGTGATGATCTATAACGCGCCGGGCGTCGGTATTACGCTATCGGTGCCGCTGATCGAGCGCCTGTGCGATGTGCCCCAAGTGGTCGCACTCAAGCAAGGCGATCTCAATCCGACCACGGTCGATCAGCTCGTCGGGCGCGTCAGCGGTCGCATTCGCGTACTGGCCGCATCCGATCTCGTGATGCTTGGGCCGCTGGTACTAGGGTTCGACGGTGTCAGCTCGACCAACAGTTGCGCGCTGCCTGAGTTGGTCAAGGCTACCTACGATGCGGTGCGCATTGGCAACGCGGCGGACGCCGGCGGCCTGCATCGTCGCTGGTACCCCATGCGGGCGGTCGCCCGCAAACTGGGCCAGCCCCAGTCCACCAAGGCTGCCATGAATCTGCGCGGCTGGCGCGGCGGTCATGTGCGGCAGCCGCTGCGGGACCTCGATGCAGCCGGGCTCGAAGCCGTGAGCGAAGCTTTGCATGCCAGTGGGGTGCGCGAGGCGTGACTACCAGAACCTTGTGTGGGGCATTGCTGCCCTACTGCAGAGGCAGGCCAGGCGTCGGCGGCAGTGCCATGGCCCAGCGGTAGACCAGCAGGCGGCCCTTGTAGGCATCGATGCCGGGCGCGGCCACGCGGTCGAGCTTTTCCTCGCGCATCGCGAAACCCTGCTCGGCCATCTGCCGGTTGAAGGCGGGCCGGTTGCCGCGGTCGGGATCGATGATCCAGATCTCGACCGTGGGGCTGGCATGGCGCCCGATAAAGTGGGCGAGGTTGGCATTGGCATCGCGCTCGTAGAGCAGGTCGCTGCCGATGATCAGGTCGAAATGGCCGTGGACATCGGCGGGGCCGGCGCCAGCAGGGGCATCTTGCTCGTGCTCCGCGGCGCTCCAGTGCCCGTGCCGGTACTTCATTGGCGCGAGGTCATTCAGGCGTACGTTCTCCGCGAGGAAGGCGGCGGCCATCGGATGGCAGTCGCTGGCGGTCACGTCGGCACCCCTGCGGTGCCCCACCAGGCTGGCCAGCCCCAGCCCGCAGCCGATTTCCAGCACCCGCTCGGTGGGGTCCACCGGGCGCAGCGCCATGCGCGCGGCCAGGTGCGCGCCGGACGGCCACAGCAGCCCGAACAGCGGCCACATGGCGGAAGAAATGCCCATGCGTTCGGCTTCGCCGAGGGGATCGGAGTACTGCTGCTTGTCCAGCAAGGAGCGAATGACCAGGTCGGCGACGCCCGTCACGGCGATGCTCTCTTGCTTGGTTTGGTAGCCGGGCATCGAGGGGGGAAGCCAGAACGCCGGCTTCGCAATAGGAGGGAATTGGCCAGTATGCCCGAAAACCCCTCCGCAAGCCTGGAATGTGAGGCTAAATGCGTCGAAATGAAGCGAAGTCGCCATGAAAAGGGGGTGGGCAGGCGCCGCCGCAGGCAGGAAGTGCGGCAACCGCCTGACGCGGCACTCCGTTCTTGTTGCCACCCACGCCGTGCGAGAATTCGCGATAAGCAAAATAGCGGAAATCACGATCCGCCTATTCTCGGAGATTATCGCGGTGAGCATTCCATCGATCCCATCCATCCCGTCCAGCGCATCCATCCGCAAGCGCCTTCGCATGCGGCACCTGCAACTGATGCTGGCGCTCTCGGAGTCGCCCTCGCTGCGCCAGGCGGCCGAAGGGCTGGCCCTGACCCAGCCGGCCGCTACCAAGTCCCTTCAGGAACTGGAAGACGTGCTCGGCGTATCGCTCTTTACGCGCCACGCGCGCGGGCTGGACCCGACGGTATCGGGCAAGGCGGTGATGCGTTACGCGCGGGTGGTCTTTGCCGACATGGATGAACTGCGCGAGGAGCTTGTCGCCATCCAGGCCGGCGATGTAGGCAAAGTGCGCGTGGGCGCGGTGATGGCGCCGGCGCCGGACCTGCTCACCCACGTGATCGTCAAGCTCAAGCAGGCGCATCCGCGCTTGCACATCATCGTGCAGATCGATACCAGCGACGTGCTCGTGCACGCGCTGCAGCAGGACCAGATCGATATCGTGCTGGGCCGCATCCCCGATGGCTGGCCGTCGGAGGAGTTGTCGTTCGAGACGCTGGGGGAAGAGGCGCTGTCGATCGTCACCCGCGTGGGGCATCCGGCGGCGGCGCGCGGCAAGCTAAAGCTGGCCGCGCTGACGGAGTACGCGTGGATCATCCAGCCGCACCCCAGCCCGATGCGCCAGATCATCGACCAGACCTTCCGCGAGAATCGCGTGCCGCCGCCGGTGAGCACGGTGGAGACCTCGTCGATCCTCACCACGCTATCCGTGCTGCGCGAGTCCGACATGCTCGCCGTGCTGCCCACCTCGGTGGCCCGCTACTACGAAGACCTGAACATGATCGCCACGCTGCCGGTAGCGTTGCATGGCCGGCTTGCGCCCTATGGCCTGGTGCTGCGCAGGAGCCGTCCGCCCACGCCCGCCATGCAGCTTGTCATCGACATGCTGCGCGCGGGCGGAGCGACGGCAACGGGTGGCATGGAAGGCAAGGGCGGGGCGGCCACCGCCAAGCCTTAGTCCCGCCCTAGTCCGCGCGCTCAATCCCGCGCGCTCAATCCCGCGCCCTCAATCCGCGGAAATCTTGGCCTTGCGGACCACTTCGCCGTAACGCACCATCCGGTCGGCCATCATGCGTTCGAAGGCGGCGGGTGCCATCTCCTCGGGCGGGAACACGCCGCGCGCGCGCAGCGCCGTCTGCATGGCGGGGTCGCTGGCGGCCTGGCGCACCGCCTGGTAGAGCTTCTGCACCACCGGCTCGGGCGTGCCGGCAGGCGCGGCAATGCCCGTCCAGGAGCTCAGGTTGAGCTGCGGGTAGCCCAGCTCGGCCATGGTCGGCACGTCGGGCAGCTGCGGCAGGCGCTGCTCGGAAGCCACCGCCAGCGCACGCACCTTTCCTTCCTTGATGTAGGGCAGCATGATGACCAGGTTGTCGAGGATGAACTGGACCTCATTGCTCAGCACGGCCGTGATCAGGTGCGTGCCGCCGCGATAGGGGATGTGCGTGGCGTAGATGCCGGTGCTGGCCTTGAGCATTTCCACATTCAGCTGGCCCATGCTGCCAACGCCGCCGCTGCCGTAGTCGAGCTTGCCCGGGTTCTTCTTCGCGTAGGCCAGGAACTCCCCGAAAGTCCGCACCGGCAGGCTTGAATGCACCACCAGGGCGTTGGGCTGGCGGCCCAGGATGGCGATGTTCTCAAAATCCTTGATCGGGTCATAGCCCAGCTTTGGCTGGGTCAGCGGGTTGGCCAGGTGGCTGCTCTGGGAGGACACCACCAGCGTATAGCCATCGGGCTTGCTGCGCGCCACCGATTGCGTGGCGACCGAGCCGCCCGCGCCCGGGCGGTTGTCGACGACCACCGGCACGCCGAGGATGCGCGACAGCGGCTCCGAGTACTGGCGCGCCATGATGTCCACCGAACCACCAGGCGGGAAGGGCACTACCAGCGTGATGGGGCGCGAGGGATAGGCGCCCTGTGCTTGCGCGGCCAGCGGCGCGGCACACGCGAGCGCGGCTACGCTGAGGCCGGTGCGGAGGAAATGGCGGCGAGAGAATGGCACGTTCGGCATGGCAGTGAGTTGAAGGTAGTTAGAAATCGGGTGCGGGGGGCGGTGCCCCGGCTCAGCGCAGTGCGAGGACGGCCAGCGCCACCGCCTGCGCGCGCGGCACGAAAGTGGCAAGCTCGCAGTACTCGCGCACGGTGTGCGCATGGCCGCCCACCGGGCCGGTGCCGCACAGCGTGGGCGTACCCACCGAGGACGTGAGCCCGCTATCGGCTGCGCCGCCGGTGAACTCGCCGTCTACCGAGAAGCCCAGGTGCTGCGCGCCGCGCTGGTACAGCGCCAGCAGGTCCGCGGGCGTCTGGGTCATCGGCCGGGTGCGGCGCATCTCGGTGATCCTGCCTTTGGTACGCGGCAGCGATTCGGCCTCGATGATCGCGCGCACCTGCTCGACCAGCGCTTCGATGTCCGTGTCGGCGGTAAAGCGCACGTCGAGCTCGGCCTGCGCAAGTGGCGCCACCATATTGGGCACGATGCCTCCCTTCACACAGCCCACATTGGTGGTGATGCCCCGCTCGGCGTCGGTCAGCGCATGCAGCGCCAGGATCTTGCGCGCGAGCGCGTCGATAGCGCTGGCGCCCTGGGCATGGTTGACCCCGGCGTGCGCGGCCACGCCCTCCACCTCGAACTCCACCACCATCGACCCCTTGCGCCCTGTGACCAGGTTGCCGCTGACGCGGCCGGGCTCGGCGTTGAACACGGCGCGCGCGCCGCGCGCCACGTCCATGATCCGTTCGCGGGTGGCGCCGGAACCGATTTCCTCGTCGCAGGAAAAGAACAGGCGCACCGGCAAGGCGTTGCCGCCGCAGCGCGCCAGGGCCTCGGCCACGAATACGTTCATGACCAGGCCGGATTTCATGTCGGCCACGCCGGGCCCGTAGGCAAGCCCATCCTCCACGCGGAAGGGGCGGCGTGCGGCCGTGCCGGCCGGGAACACGGTGTCCATATGGCCCATCAGCAGGATGGGCGCGCCATCGCCGGCACCGGGCACCAGCGCATCCAGGCACACGCCATAGCCGGGCACGGCATGCAGTGTGACCGCAATGCCGGTGGCCTCCAGGTGCGCGCGCAGGACCTCTGCCACGGCCGTCACGCCGGCTTCCTGCCGGCTGCCGCTGTCGATGTCGACAATGCGCTGCAGGAGCGCCTGCATTTCAGCCTGCTGGCCGCCCAGCCAATCGATCACCCCGCTTGCCGCCTGGGCATGCATGTCGCTATCCGCTGCGTTGTCCGCCATATACCGCTTGCTCCTTGCTTCGTGTGGGAGTGAATCGTGCATTGCAAAAGTGATATGATCATGCAATACGCATTGCAACGTGTCAAGACCATGAAACATGCCCAGGAGACTCCCTCACGTGACGCTACCTTGCTCGAGCGCCTTGCGCGCGAGGCGGCCACGCTGACCGCCCGCGAGCGCACCTTGGCCGATGCACTGGGCCGCGACTATCCGCATGCGCTGCTGGAATCGGCCACCGCGCTGGCTGCCCAGCACGGCACGAGCGCTTCCACGGTGGTGCGGCTGTTCGCCAAGCTGGGCTATGCCAGCTATGGCGATGCCCAGCGCGAGGCACGGGCCAGCGTGACGGCGCTGCTGCCCACCGCCGGCCAGCGTGCGCCGGCCACGATTGGCGGCAAGCGCACCCTGCGAGCTTGCGTGGACGACGCGCTGCTGCACGACCAGCACAACCTGGCGGCCACCCACGAAGGGCTGGACATGGCCGCCTTCGAGGCGATCGCGCGCCTGCTGGCCGAGCCGCGCGGCCGGCTGTTCGTGCTGGCGCAGAAAAACAGCGCGCCCGTGGGCGCATGGCTGGCGCTGCATCTGAATATGTGCCGGCCACAAGTCCAGGAACTGGGCGCGGGCGCGGTGACAGCCACGGATGCCATGCTGTGGGTGGAGCCGGAGGATGTGCTGCTGACTTTCAGTATCCGGCGGTATTCCAGCGCACCGGTGAGCATCGCGCGCGCCTTTCGCGAACGCGGCGCGCGCGTGATCGCGATTTGCGACAGTCCGGCCGCGCCACTGGTGCCGCTGTCAGATCACCATCTGTTGGTGCGCACGGCCAATGCATCGCCTTTCGACTCTTATACGGCGGCTTTCTTCCTGTGCAATGCGCTGGTCTCGGCGGTCGCGCAATTGCGCCATCCGGCGGTCATCAAAGCGTTGCAACGGCGCGATGCGCTGTGGGAGGCTTTTGAGGCGGATCCTGTTGAGGGATTGAGGCGGGGGTAGGGATTTAGGTCTGGGTACGATATTGCTGCTTTGTAGCCCCGCTGACTGTAGCCCCGCTGACGCGGGCGTGGCGTTTGTGGGCGGGGTTTTCTTGCTTCTAGCTGCTGTCGCGGCTGTACGGTATTGGCCGTTTTGGAACGTGTGAGATGTCACTTCTCTTTACTCGTAAAGAGAAGTGACCAAGAGAAAGCGATCCTTGCAGGAGGCTGGCGTGGCGTCATTGGGGACCCCAATGGTTTCGTCGTCAGGCCCCGGGTGCTAATGAACTCGTGCCGTAACCGGTTCAGAGCACCACGACCCGGCCAATGCCCAGGGATTCGTGGTGGTCCCCCCGGTAGCGGCCATCACGAACTTCAAGCCGTCTGTCGCTCGCGGAGTGGCCGGCCACGAAGTTGCAAGCGTCCCGTTTCCGTCGTGGGCGCGGTGGCACCGGATTGATAGGCCGAAGAATTCTTCCACCGCGCCCACCCCACCACGAAACCATCACGGCGTGACATATCGTGACACTTTGCACCGGTACCGGCAGATGGATGAATGAGCAGGGATGCCGCTACCGAGCAGCCTCACCACGAAACCAGCGCCATCCGCAGGATCGTGGTCACTCGATCCGGTAACGGCATGAGAGGGTTTGAGGCGGGGGTAGGCTGGTGCCGGCGATTTCGCCGCTGACGCGGGGGTGGCGTTTGTGGGCGGGGTTTTGATGCTTCTAGCTGCTGTCGCGGCTGTACGGTGTTGGCTGATTTAGAACGTGTGAGATGTCACTTTTCTTTACTTGTAAAGAGGGTGAGGACAAATTCAGGCATTGGACAATCGGCGTACGAGCAAACGTGCCTGAGATAGCCAGACCCAGGCGGT
>NZ_JBXAOE010000018.1:0-194525 GCF_058802485.1 Cupriavidus sp. GW822-FHT02D05
TTATGTGATGGAACACGGCACGATCGTCGAGCGCTTCGCGGCTGCGGAGCTGCAGGCCAAGATGCCGGTGCTGAACGAGTTGCTTGGGGTCTGATTCGAATCGGCGCGCGGCGCTGTCATGAATCGCAGGCATTGTTTTAGGGCAGGAACGGGTGGCGTCAGGTGCCGCCGAAACTAAGGAGACAGGCAATGAAGATGACTCGGCTGGCGGTCGCTCTGGCGGCTATCGTAACGGGCGTGGCAATGGGTTCGGCATCGGCGCAGGTCTCGGGCGATACCGTCAAGATCGGCTACATCACCGACATGTCTGGCTTGTACGCCGACATCGACGGCCCGGGCGGCCTCGAAGCCATCAAGATGGCAATCGAGGACAACGGTGGCAAGGTGCTGGGCAAGCCGATCGAGCTGGTCTCGGCCGATCACCAGAACAAGGCCGACATCGCCGCCTCGAAGGCGCGCGAGTGGATGGACCAGCAGGGCCTGGACGTGCTGATCGGCGGCACCAATTCCGCCACCGGCCTGGCCATGAACAAGGTGGCCTCGGAGAAGAAGAAGGTCTACTTCAATATCGGTGCCGGCTCGGCGCGCCTGACCAACGAAGAGTGCTCGCCGTACACCGTGCACTATGCATATGACACGGTGGCGCTCGCCAAGGGTACCGGCAGCGCGGTGGTCAAGCAGGGTGGCAAGTCGTGGTTCTTCCTGACCGCCGACTATGCCTTCGGCCACTCGCTGGAAAACGATACCGCGGCCGTGGTGAAGGCCAACGGCGGCACGGTGGTGGGCTCGGTGCGCCATCCGCTGTCGGCATCGGATTTCTCGTCGTTCCTGCTGCAGGCGCAATCGTCCAAGGCGCAGATCCTCGGCCTGGCCAATGCCGGCGGCGACACCATCAACTCGATCAAGGCGGCCAAGGAATTCGGCATCACCAAGACGATGAAGATCGCCGGCCTGCTGATGTTCATCAACGACATCCACAGCCTGGGCCTGAAGAACACCGAAGGCCTGCTGATGACCGACAGCTGGTACTGGGACATGAACGACGATACGCGCAAGTTCGCCGCGCGCTTCTTCACCAAGATGAAGAAGATGCCGAGCAGCTTGCAGGCCGCCGACTACTCTGCCGCGCATACGTACCTGAAGGCGGTCGAGGCAGCCAAGACGGATGATCCGGACAAGGTCATGGCCGAGCTCAAGAAGATGAAGATCAACGACTTCTACACCAAGGGCTACATCCGCCAGGATGGCCGCGGCATCCACGACATGTACCTGATGCAGGTGAAGTCGCCGGCCGAATCGAAGAAGCCGTGGGACTACCTGAAGGTGGTGGCCACGATCCCGGGTGAGCAGGCTTTCACCACGGTGGCGGAATCGAAGTGCGCGATGATGAAGAAGTAAGCGTTTGAACTGAGTTGAGTTGCGTAGAGTTGATTGAGGTATGACGCCCCCGCCCGGGACCGTTGCATGTTGACCGGGTTCGGGAGTGGGGGCCAGTGTCTTTCTTCGCTTCATTTTGACAGCGCCTGCCTGGCGGGGAACGACGAATCCCGGCTGGTGCGCAAACGGTAACGCCTGCGATGGACATCTTCGGTATTCCTCTGCCCGCCATGCTGTCCCAGTTACTGCTGGGACTGGTCAACGGTGCCTTCTATGCGATGTTGAGCCTTGGCCTTGCGGTCATCTTCGGGCTGCTCAACGTCATCAATTTTGCCCACGGGGCGCTGTTCATGCTCGGCGCGGTCCTGGCCTGGATGGGCATGGAGTACGCCGGGCTCAACTACTGGGTGATGCTGGTGCTGTCGCCGCTGGCGGTGGCGCTGATCGGCATCGTGATCGAGCGCACCATGCTGCGCTGGATCTACAAGCTCGACCATATCTACGGCCTGCTGCTGACGCTCGGCATCACGCTGGTGATCGAAGGCATCTTCCGCTCGATCTATGGGGTGTCGGGGTTGCCGTACTCGGCGCCCGAGGCGCTGAGCGGCGCCACGGATCTGGGCTTCATGATCCTGCCGAACTACCGGGCCTGGGTGGTGGCTGCCTCGCTGGTGGTGTGCTTCTCCACCTGGTACCTGATCGAGAAGACCAAGCTGGGCGCTTATTTGCGCGCTGGCACCGAGAACCCCAAGCTGGTTGAAGCCTTTGGCGTCAACGTGCCGCTGATGGTGACGCTGACCTACGGGTTCGGCGTGGCGCTGGCGGCGTTTGCCGGCGTGCTCGCGGCACCGGTGATCCAGATCTCGCCGCTGATGGGGCAGAACCTGATCATCATCGTGTTCGCGGTGGTGGTGATCGGCGGGATGGGCTCGATCATGGGCTCGATCCTGACCGGCCTCGGCCTGGGCGTGATCGAGGGCCTGACCAAGGTGTTCTATCCCGAGGCCTCGTCCACGGTCGTGTTCTTCATCATGGTGATCGTGCTGATGCTGCGCCCGGCCGGACTGTTCGGGAGGGAGAAGTGATGAACCAACCAACCGGCGCGGCAGTGGCCGCGGGGCAGACAAGACAGGGGCGGGGCGTGCAGAAGAAACTGTTGTACGGATTGTTGCTGGCAGCGCTGGTCCTGGCGCCGATGGCCGGAGCGTATCCGGTGTTCGTGCTCAAGGTGCTGTGCTTCGCGCTGTTCGCGTGCGCCTTCAATCTGCTGATCGGTTATACCGGGCTGCTGTCGTTCGGCCATGCGGCCTTCTTCGGCGGCGCGGCCTATACGGCCGGGCATGCGATGAAGGTGTGGGGCGTCACGCCTGAGGTTGGGCTGGTGCTGGGCACGCTGGCGGGCGCCTTGATCGGCTACGTGGTCGGGTACATCGCGATTCGCCGGCAAGGCATTTATTTCTCCATGATCACGCTGGCGCTGGCGCAGATGCTGTTCTTCTTCTGCCTGCAGGTGCCGTACACCGGGGGCGAGGATGGCTTGCAGGGCATTCCGCGCGGCAAGCTGTTCGGTGTGTTGTCGCTAGCCAACGATCTGACACTGTATTACGTGGCGCTGGCGATCATCGTGGCGGCCTTCGCGCTGATCGTGCGTACCGTGCATTCGCCGTTCGGCCAGATCCTCAAGGCGATCAAGGAAAACGAGCCGCGCACCATCTCGCTGGGCTACGATACGGACCGCTTCAAGCTGATGGTGTTTGTGCTGTCTGCGGCTCTTTCCGGGCTGGCCGGGTCGATCAAGGCGCTGGTGCTGGGCTTTGCCACGCTGACCGACGTGCACTGGTCCATGTCGGGCTCGGTGATCCTGATGACGCTGGTTGGCGGCCTGGGCACGCTTTCGGGCCCGCTGGTCGGGGCTTTCGTGGTGGTGGCGCTGGAAAACAAGCTTGGCGACATCGGCACCTTCCTGGCCTCGACGACGGGCATCGAGTGGTTCAACTCACTGGGCGAATCCGTCACAATGGTGACCGGCGTGATCTTCGTGATCTGCGTATTGACGTTCCGCCGCGGCATCATGGGCGAGCTTCTTGCCCGCTTTGGGAAGGCCCGGGAGTGATCGTGGGGCGACATGCCCGATTTTGGGGCTAGGGTTTCTTCTAGCTTGCTCGAAACGCACCGCTTCGTTACATTCCATATACGGTTTTCGCAGGTTAAATGGAGGCGGAAGCGAGGAGACGACAGGCGCGCAGTCACTAGGCTGCAGTGTCAATATAAGATAAGGGCGTTGCTGGGTGATCCTCGGCAACGCCTTTTTTAATTTCCGGGTTGCATGCCCGTTCCTGGTGCGTGATGTTTTCGCCATGCGGAATCGTCGTCAAAGCCACCGATTGCGCATGCGACAATGCGGCCTTGCCACCGGGCCCGCCATGCCGTCAGATCCCCCCTCTCTAATTCCTTCCCCGCCTGAATCCGCAATGACCCCGGCCTCGATATGCCTGGCCGGTACTGGCGATGCGCAAAACCTGGGCGCCTGGCTGCAATCACGGCACGCATTGCCCGTCGCGGCGGCGCGCGCCCGGCAGGCGCTGCTGGAGGGCCTGCTTGCCCGGCCTGAGCGCGGGGCCTGTGTGGTGGCGCAGGCCAGCGCCGGCCCGGATCTGCTCGGTTGCCTGCCCGTTACGCTGATACCGCATCTCGAACTTGCCGGCCTTGCGGCGCTTGCCACCGAATGGTGGGCCGGTGACGTGCCGGCGGACAGGGGCGCCGCCTTGCTGCTGGATTGCTGTGGCCTGCTGGCCGACTGGTGCAGCGCGCATGGCGTGCGCCATCTGTTGCTGGCGCCGGCGCTGCTGACAGCGGCGCAGGCCGCACCGGCCGGCTTTGCGCCGCATGCCAGCGGCCTGTGGCATCTCAATTTGTCACCAGCCGCCAAGATGCTGGGCTGACGCTTCCAGCGCGCCTGCCGCGCTTGGTTCACCTCCTTCGCTCGTTCCCTCCGTTTTCTCTTTCTTCGTTTCCCCGCGTCCATGGAATTCGCGTTTCTTGCTGTTGCCGCTTTTCTTGCCGGCCTGATCGATGCTGTCGCCGGCGGCGGTGGCCTGGTGCAGATCCCCGCGCTGTTTTCGGCCTATCCCAACATGGCGCCGGCCACGCTGCTCGGCACCAGCAAGGTGGCGTCGCTGGCCGGTACCACCAATGCGGCGTTGCGCTATGGCCGCAGCGTGCGCATCTACTGGGGTGCGACCTTGCCGACGATGCTGTCGGCCTTCGCCTTTTCGATGGCGGGTGCCTACGCGCTCACGCTCATTCCCGCGGAGCCGCTGCGCAAGTCGCTGCCCTTTATCCTGGTGGCCCTGCTGGTCTATACGGTGGCCAAGAAGAGCCTGGGCACCGAGCACGCACCGTCGCTCTCCGGCGGCAAGGAACGCGCCGCTGCGTTGTTGGCGGGCGCCGTGATCGGCTTCTACGACGGCGTGTTCGGGCCGGGCACCGGCAGCTTCCTGATGATCGTGTTCGTGCGCGTGTTTGGCTACGATTTCCTGCACGCCTCGGCATCGACCAAGGTGGTCAACCTCGCCACCAACCTGGCGGCCTTGCTGCTGCTGGCGGCGAAGGGGCACGTCTGGTGGCAGCTCGGGCTGGTCATGGCGCTGGCTAACGTGGGCGGCAGCCAGATTGGCAGCCGCCTCGCGCTCAAGCATGGCAGCGCCTTTGTGCGGCGCGTGTTTATCGTGGTGGTGGCAGCGCTGATCGTGAAAACCGCCTGGGATGCGTTCGGCCGCTGAGCGTCGGTTCGCGGCCGTGTCGCTTGCATGCTGCGATGCGGGTTAATCCCGCTAGCCCGGCGATATGCCTGTTGCTAGACTCGCTACGCATTCCCGACCGGGCGGTCGGTGAATGAGCGGCCGGCGTGGCGCACCATGGCATTGCCTGGCGAGCCCCGCCGAGCGCCGCCGGGGATCACGCGCAGGACGGGAGATTGGGGCAGGGCGGACGCGGATTCGCCCATCGCCTCGGGGTAGCAGGCAGGCGCCGGCGTTGCGCCTGGATACGGGCCTGAAAAGCACCGAAAGGGCACCGGCACAATAAGATCCACCAGGACAAGACAGACCAGAAGAACAGAAGACCAGATTGAGGCATCCGACTGGCCGCGAGGCGGCACGGATGCCTCTTCCGTTTGCCGCAATGGAAGGAGACACGATGACATTCAAGCGCGCCAGCCTGCTGGCTCTCGCCGCCGCCAGCCTGTGCGCCGGCACTGCCAGCGCACAGGTCAAAGTCGGGGTAACGCTATCGGCCACCGGGCCCGCCGCCTCGCTGGGCATTCCCGAGAAGAACACCATCTCGCTGCTGCCCAAGGAGATCGCTGGCAAGAAGATCGAGTACATCGTGCTCGACGATGCGTCGGACACCACCACCGCGGTCAAGAATACGCGCAAGCTGATCAGCGAAGACAAGGTCGACGTGATTGTCGGCTCCACCGTGACGCCCAACTCGCTGGCCATGGTGGATGTCGTCGCCGAGAACGAAACGCCGATGATCACGCTGGCCGCCTCGGCCCGCATCATCGAGCCGATGGATGCCAAGCGCGCCTGGGTCTTCAAGACGCCGCAGAACGACTCGCACATGGCCACCGCCATTGCCGAGCACATGACCAACCACAACGTGAAGACGGTTGCCTTTATCGGCTTCGCGGACGCCTATGGCGATAGCTGGGCGCAAGAGTTCGCCAAGGTCGGCGAGATGCGCAAGATCAAGGTGGTGGCCAATGAACGCTTTGCGCGCACCGACACCTCGGTCACCGGCCAGGTGCTCAAGATGATGGGCAGCAACCCGGACGCCGTGCTGATCGCAGGCTCGGGCACGCCCGCCGCGCTGCCCGCCAAGGCGCTCAAGGAGCGTGGCTGGAAGGGCAAGATCTACCAGACCCACGGTGTGGCCAACGCCGACTTCCTGCGCGTGTGCGGCAAGGATTGCGAAGGCACCTTCTTGCCGGCCGGCCCGCTGCTGGTGGCCGAGCAGCTGCCGGACACGAACCCGGTGAAGAAGCCTGCCATTACCTACAAGACAGCGTACGAAAAGGCATTCGGCGGCCAGGTCTCGACCTTCGGCGGCCACGCCTGGGATGCCGGCCTGCTGCTGCAGCGAGCCATCCCCGAGGCGCTGAAGAAGGGCCAGCCGGGCACCAAGGAGTTCCGCAAGGCGCTGCGCGATGCCATGGAGCAGACCAAGGAGCTGCCGATCTCCCACGGCATCATGAACATGACGCCGACCGACCACCTTGGCCTGGACCAGCGCGCGCGCGTGATGGTGGAGATCGTCGACGGCAAGTGGAAGCTGCAGACCAAGTAAGCGGCACGACTGGCTGCATTGGATGCAAAAAGGGCGCATGGCCAGCCATGCGCCCTTTTTGTTGGTGCCGGCTCATGCCGGCCCACGCCATTGCGCGACTACAGGCAATCCCGCACTTGACACCGCATCCGCCATGCGAGATCTTTAACGTGTTAATGAATATGGCGTTTGCCAGGATAAGCAAAACGGGATGACGGCCATGGTGCGCTGCGGATATGCTGCACCCGGCATATGCATAGCTTCCCGCCGGCCGTGCCGATTACCGATGCGGCACTGCGGAATCTAAGGGTTCGTCGGGATTTCCGCTATGCGTAAGTTGTTTCATATTTCGTAACTCGTAATTTCACAAGCCAGCCGGCTTCCCTCCGCCGGCGGGACTCACCAACAATACGGGGAGACAATGGACCTCTCGATCGCCGCCATCCTGGCGCAGGACGGCATCACCTCGGGCGCCATCTATGCGCTGCTCGCGCTGGCCCTGGTGCTGGTGTTCTCGGTGACCCGCGTCATCTTCATTCCGCAAGGGGAGTTCGTCGCCTATGGCGCGCTGACACTGGCGGCGATTCAGTCCGGCCATGCGCCGCAAAGCAGCTGGCTGCTGCTGGTCATGGGCGTGCTCACCTTTCTCTATGAGACGGTCACCATCCTGCGCAGCGCCGAACTGCGCCGGACCGCGCCCAGGCGGATTGCGGTACTGGCTGGCAAATACCTGGTCTTCCCGCTGGCCGTGCATCTGCTCGCGCAGAACTTCGACGGGCAGTCGATGCCCATGCTGGCGCAGATCGCGCTGACGCTGCTGATCGTGATTCCGCTCGGGCCCATGCTGTACCGTCTTGCCTACCAGCCGCTGGCCGAAGCCAGCACGCTGGTGCTGCTGATTGTCTCGGTGGGCGTGCACTTTGCACTGGTGGGGCTGGGGCTGGTGATGTTCGGCGCCGAGGGCTCGCGCACCGCGCCTTTCTCCGAGGCGCGCTTTGAAGTGGGCAGCCTGACGATCTCCGGGCAGAGCCTTTGGGTGGTTGGCGTATCGGCACTGATGATCGCGGGGCTGTATTTCTACTTCGAACGCACCATCGCCGGCAAGGCGCTGCGTGCCACGGCGGTCAATCGCCTGGGCGCGCGGCTGGTCGGCATTGGCACGACGCAGGCCGGGCGCCTGTCGTTCACGCTGGCAGCGGCAATGGGCGCGCTGTGCGGGATCCTGATCGCGCCGCTGACCACGGTGTACTACGAGTCCGGCTTCCTGATCGGCCTGAAGGGCTTCGTCGGTGCCATCGTTGGCGGTCTGGTGAGCTACCCGGTGGCGGCCGCCGGTGCCATCCTGGTGGGGCTGCTCGAATCGTATTCGTCCTTCTGGGCCAGCGCGTTCAAGGAGGTCATCGTGTTCACCCTGATCCTGCCCGTGCTGCTGTGGCGCTCGCTCACCAGCAAGCATGTGGAAGACGAGGAATAAGGGACACGCCATGAACACCAACCTCAAGAACCGAATCTTCCTGCTGGCCTTCGCGGTAGTGCTGGCGCTGTTGCCCGTGCTGCCCACGCCCGAATTCTGGATCACGCTGGGCAACTACATCGGCCTGTACAGCATCGTCGCCATCGGCCTGGTCCTGCTCACCGGCGTGGGTGGCATGACCTCCTTTGGCCAGGCCGCCTTCGTCGGGCTGGGCGCCTACAGCACCGCCTACCTCACCACGCAGTTCGGGCTTTCGCCCTGGCTCGGCCTGCTGGTCGGGCTGGTGATCACGATGGCCTCGGCCTATGTGATCGGCCTGATCACCATGCGCATGTCGGGCCACTACCTGCCGCTCGCCACCATCGCCTGGGGCCTGTCGCTATTTTTCCTGTTCGGCAACCTGGAATTCCTCGGCAAGTACGACGGCCTCAACGGCATTCCCGTGCTGCACGTGCTCGGCATCGAGCTGGCCTCCGGGCGCTCGATGTTCTACCTGATCTGGGCCGTGGTGCTGGTGTCGGTGATCGCCATGCAGAACCTGCTCAACTCGCGCCCGGGCCGCGCCATCCGCGCCTTGAAGGGCGGCGGCACCATGGCCGAGGCGATGGGCGTGAACACCGCGTGGATGAAGGTGGTGATCTTTGTGGTGGCGGCGATGCTGGCCTGCATCTCCGGCTTTCTCTACGCGCATCTGCAGCGCGCGGTGAACCCCACGCCGTTCGGGCTGAACTACGGCATCGAGTACCTGTTCATGGCGGTGGTGGGCGGCGTAGGCCACGTGTGGGGCGCGGTGCTTGGCGCCGGCATCCTCACCATCCTGAAGGACGTGCTGCAAGGCGTGCTGCCCAAGCTGCTGGGCGCCAACGGCAACTTCGAAACCATCGTGTTCGGCGTGCTGATGGTGCTGCTGCTGCAATACGCGCGCGATGGCATCTGGCCGTTCATCAAGAAGCTGTTCCCCAACGGGCCGCCGGTGATGGCGCCGGCGCAAGCGCCCGCGCTGCCGTTGCGCGCCAAGCCGCAGGCCGGCGAACTGATCCTCGATGTCAAAGCCGCGCGCAAGGAGTTCGGCGGGCTGGTGGCGGTCAACGATGTGAGCTTCCAGGTCCGCGCCGGCGAGATCATCGGGCTGATCGGCCCCAATGGCGCGGGCAAGTCCACCACCTTCAACCTCGTCACCGGCGTGCTGCCCGCCACGCGCGGCGAGGTGCTGTATCGCGGCGAGCAGATCTCCGGGCTGCCCTCGCGCGAGATCGTCAAGCGCGGCATCGGCCGCACCTTCCAGCATGTGCATCTGCTGCCCACCATGACCGTGCTGGAGAACGTGGCCATCGGTGCACACCTGCGCGGCGACTTTGCGCCGCAAGGCGGCGTGACGGCAGCGATCCTGCGCATGAACAAGAGCGAGGAGGCCAAGCTGCTGCACGAAGCCGCGCGCCAGCTCGAGCGCGTGGGCCTGGCCGACTGCATGTACATGGAAGCCGGCAGCCTCGCGCTGGGCCAGCAACGCATCCTGGAGATCGCGCGCGCGCTGTGCTGCGATCCCGCGCTGCTGTTGTTGGATGAGCCCGCGGCGGGGCTGCGCTACAAGGAGAAGCAGGCACTGGCCGAGTTGCTGAAGAAGCTCAAGGGCGAGGGCATGAGCGTGCTGCTGGTCGAGCACGACATGGACTTCGTGATGAATCTGACGGACCGGCTGGTGGTGATGGAGTTCGGTACGCGCATTGCAGAAGGCGTGCCCGAGGACGTGCAGAAGGACCCGGCGGTGCTCGAGGCCTATCTCGGCGGCGTGGAGTAAGGAAACGACAATGAGCCTGATCCTGGAAGTGAAGGACCTGCACGTGCGTTACGGCAAGGTCGAAGCCGTGCACGGCGCCAACCTGAAAGTGGAAGCGGGAAAGATCGTCACGGTGATCGGCCCCAATGGCGCGGGCAAGTCCACCATGCTCAACGCCATCATGGGCGCGTTGCCGGTGAGCGGTTCGTCCACCGGCGCGGTGACCTACCTCGGCCACGACCTCGCCGGCCTGCCGGTGGAAGGGCGCGTGGCGCGCGGCATGTGCCTGGTGCCGGAGAAGCGCGAACTGTTTGGCTCGATGAGCGTGGCGGACAACCTGGTGCTGGGCGCCTATCGTCGCAAGCGTGCGGGTGAGAAGAACTTCCTCGACCAGATGGAAGTGGTCTACGGCCTGTTCCCGCGCCTGAAGGAGCGGGCGAAGCAGGACGCCGGCACGCTGTCCGGGGGTGAGCGGCAGATGCTGGCGGTGGGCCGCGCGCTGATGGCCAAGCCGCAGTTGCTGATGCTGGACGAGCCGAGCCTGGGGCTGGCGCCGCTGATCGTCAAGGAGATCTTTCACATCATCAATGACCTGCGCAAGACGGGGGTGGCGACGCTGCTGATCGAGCAGAACGCGCGGGCGGCGCTGCAGGTGGCGGACTACGGGTACGTGATCGAGACGGGGGATATGGCGATGGAGGGGCCGGCTGCCGAGCTGGCGGCTAACCCGAAGGTGATCGAGACGTATCTGGGGTTGGCGAAGAAGGCGGCTTAGGCTTTATCGATTGTCAGGATTCATATGACGAATAATGGCGGACATTGTCCGCCATTATTATTTGTGGGCCGGATTGCCAGAGGCCGACCCGGTGCGGCAATGTTCGTGATCAAAGGCTAGCGCAGCGATAGGTACGCTAAATATTCATGATAAGAATTTTAATTTACATATGAGCTGAAGTTAAATTCGTTATGGAAATACCTATGCGCCACGGAGCTATTTGCCATTCGATAGACGAAATTATTTACAAAATTCTGACTTCAATTATTTATCGGGTGAATTTACCTGGTTGGCCTGCAGCACATCGGGATCTTGCGCTGCCATGCCGAGTAGCCACGCACGAAACTTGGCAAATGCGGGATGGTCCCGCCTCTCCCTAGGCGCACACAGGAAGTACCCCCGCGTCAGCCTGATCGGCAAATCAAACGGCGCCACTACGCGCCCTGCGGCGATCTCGTCTCGTACCAGACAGCGCTGCAACACTGCCACTCCCATGTCCGCCTTGACCGCCTGGACCAGAATCGAGACCTGGTCGAAGCCCGTGGCAAGCGCCGGCGCAGCACTGGGTACGCCTGCCGCACATAGCCAGTGCTGCCAGTTGGCCGGGGCGGTGGTGTGGTAGAGCAAGGGTTCCTCGAGCAGTTCTGCCGGTTGGGACCATCGTCCGGATTCATGGCGGGCGCGGGCCCGGTCGGGATGGCAGATGGGTACCATCTCGCTGCCGATCACGTAGTCGCATTGCAGGCCCGGCCAGCGGTCCGAGGCGCCGGCGAGGATTGCGGCATCCGGCGCCGGGCCTGAGAAGTCCTCATTGCGCCGGTAGGGCACGAAGTCCAGGCGGATCTCGGGGTGGCGACGGTGGAAATCCGGCAGCCTCGGTATCAGCCATACGCTGGCCAGCGTGGGCACGGCGGACAGCGTGAGGTGATGCTGACGGTCGCGAGAGAGCAGGGCGGCGCTGGCGTTCTCAATGGCTGCCAGCGGGCCGGCTACTGAGTCGAGCAGCTGCCGGCCGGCATCGGTCAGGGTCAGGCGATGCGCATTGCGTTGGAGAAGGGGCTGGCCGAAGTGCGATTCGAGGCGGGCGATGGCGCGGCTGATCGCCCCCTGGGTGACACACAGATCCTCCGCCGCACGCGTAAAGCTGCCCAGTCGCGCTGCGGCGGCAAAGGCATGCAGTTCGGACATCGAGGGCGAGCGTAGCCGCATGGGGGGAGCCGAGAATGAGCTTTGGTAATGCAAGCGTGCAATATAGTCGTTTGTGCGGACCCGGTAAACTGCCGACACTTGGCCACCTTCCCATATAACGCCAAGGAGAAAACCCTCATGATCCGAGCCAGTTTGCCGCGCCGGCATTTCGTCCTGTCCTGCCTGGCGGCGTGCGCCAGCCTCTGCGCCGCCGGCGGCGCGCTCGCGCAGGCCAACTATCCGAACCGCCCGATCCGCCTGGTCGTACCTTTTGCCGCGGGCGGCTCGACCGACCTGTCGGCGCGCCTGGTTGCGGAGTTCGGCGGCCGCGAGTTGGGCCAGCCGATCGTGGTGGAGAACAAGGGCGGTGCCGGCGGCTCGCTCGGCATGGAGCAGGTCGCGCGCTCGGCACCGGATGGATACACCATCGGCATGGCTACCGTCAGCACGCACGGTTCCAACCCGGCCGTGTACCCCAAGCTGAATTACGATCCGATCAAGGACTTCGCGCCGGTCACCAATGTGATGGCGGTCCCCAGCGTGTTCGCGGTGCATCCCAGCGTACCGGCCAAGACCATGCAGGAGTTCGTTGCCCTGGCGCGTGCCAACCCCGGCAAGTACAGCGTTGCTTCGCCAGGTGCGGGCTCCCTGGGTCATGTGAATATCGAGAACTTCAAGATGCTGGCCAAGATCGACCTGCTGCACGTACCGTACAAGGGCGCCGGTCTGGGACTCAACGACGCGGTGGCGGGGCAGGTTAGTGCCATCACCGACAACTTGTCGTCCGCGCTGCCCCACGTGAAATCCGGGAGGCTGCGCCCGCTAGCCGTGCTGGGCTCCGCGCGTTCGCCGCTACTGCCCAACGTCCCGACCTACGCGGAACTGGGCTACAAGGAGATGGGGGATGGCGGTTGGTTCGGCATCGTGGCACCCGCGGGCACGCCGCCGGCTATTATCGAGAAGCTCAATCGCGCCATCCACAAAGCCATGCAGAACCCGGAGTTCAAGCGCAAGGTGGAAGAGTCCGGCGGCACGCTCGTGCCGACCACGCCGGATGGCTTCAAGGTACAGATCCAGCAGGCCATGACGCGCTATGCGCGCGTCGCCAAGGCCGCCAACATCAAACTGGATTGATGGCATGAACGATAGCTTCGAACCCTTTTTCCAGTCCGCGCCGCAGGCTCAGGCCTTGCCGCTGGTTTGCGATTCGCCGCACAGCGGCACGTGCTACCCGCAGGACTTCGGTGCGGCCATCCCGCTGCAGCGGCTCCGGAGCGGCGAAGACACCCACGTGGAATCGCTGTGGGAAGCTGTGCCGCGGATCGGCGGCACGCTGATCGCTGCGAATTTCCCCCGTGTCTATATCGATCCCAATCGTACGCTTGACGATCTGGATCCCGAACTGCTGGATGGCACCTGGCCTGAGCCGCTGGCGCCGGGCGAAAAGACGCGCCTTGGCTATGGGCTGATCTGGCGCAATGTGGATGCGGCAACGCGAATCTACGGTCGCAAGCTCTCGCTGCAAGAGGTACGCGGCCGGATCGATCGATACTACCGCCCCTATCATCAGGCGCTATCGGCGGCGGTGGAGGAGGCCTTTCAGCGCTTCGGTGCGGTCTGGCATCTGAACCTGCACTCCATGCCGAACAACGCCTATGAGCGGCTCAAGATCCAGAGTCCGCATCCACTGGCCGACTTCGTTCTGGGTGATCGCGATGGCACGACTTGCGAGCCGGATTTCGTCGCGCTGGTGGAATCCGAGTTGCGGGCGCTCGGCTATACGGTGGCGCGCAACGATCCCTACAAGGGTGTGCAACTGATCGCGCAGATTGGCCGACCGGCCGAACGGCGTAACAGCTTGCAGATCGAGATTCGCCGACCGCTCTATATGGATGAGGCGACGCGCGAGCGCAACGGCGGGTTCGGCCAGCTTCAGGCGGATCTGGGCCAACTAGTCGAGCGCATTGCCAGCTACTTGCGAGAGCAGGGTAGGGCATGATGCGTAGACGTTAATCCAGTCGGCATTCAAGCCGGGCCATCGAGCCCGGTTTTTTTGTTTCACGTGGAACACACCCGAGTTATTCATGCGGCATGTTTCACGTGAAACATGCCGTGGCCCAGGGAAGCCACAGCGAATGCCGCTATAATTCGGCATCCCGATTCATTTCCCGCTAGCCTCCCGGAGGAGGTGCCTCCATGCTTTACCCAAAAGAATTCGATGTCATTGTTGTCGGTGGTGGCCACGCCGGCACGGAAGCTGCACTCGCCGCGGCGCGTATGGGTTGCCAGACGCTGCTGCTGAGCCACAACATCGAGACCCTTGGTCAGATGAGCTGCAATCCGTCCATCGGCGGCATTGGCAAGGGTCATCTCGTCAAGGAGGTGGATGCAATGGGCGGCGCCATGGCGGCAGCCACGGATGAGTCGGGCATCCAATTCCGCATCCTGAATTCCAGCAAGGGCCCGGCCGTACGTGCCACCCGCGCTCAGGCGGACCGTGTGCTGTATCGCAAAGCGATTCGCGTGCGGCTGGAGAATCAGCCCAACCTGATGCTGTTCCAGCAGGCCGTGGATGACCTGGTGGTGGAGGGTGATCGTGTTGTCGGCGCTGTCACGCAGGTCGGCATCACCTTCCGCGCACGCGCCGTGGTGCTGACCGCCGGTACCTTCCTCGATGGGAAGATTCACGTGGGGCTGGATAACTACACTGGCGGCCGCGCGGGCGACCCCGCCTCGGTCTCGCTTTCGGCGCGCCTGAAAGAGCTCAAGCTGCCGCAGGGCCGCCTGAAGACGGGTACGCCGCCGCGTATCGACGGACGCACCATCGACTTCTCCGTGATGGATGAGCAGCCCGGCGATCTCGATCCGGTGCCGGTGTTCTCCTTCCTGGGTCGTGCCGATCAGCACCCGCAGCAACTGCCGTGCTGGATCACGCATACCAACAGCCGGACCCACGATATCATCCGTGGCGGCCTGGATCGCTCGCCGATGTACACCGGCGTGATCGAAGGGGTGGGGCCGCGGTACTGTCCCAGCATCGAGGACAAGATCCACCGCTTTGCCAGCAAGGACAGCCACCAGATCTTCCTGGAACCGGAAGGGCTGACGACCAACGAGTTCTATCCCAACGGTATCTCCACCAGCCTGCCGTTCGACGTGCAACTTGCCCTGGTGCACTCGATCCGCGGCATGGAGAACGCGCACATCCTGCGCCCCGGCTACGCCATTGAGTACGATTACTTCGATCCGCGCGCCCTCAAGGCCTCGCTGGAATCCAAGGCCATCAGCGGCTTGTTCTTTGCTGGGCAGATCAACGGCACCACCGGCTACGAAGAAGCCGCTGCCCAGGGCCTGCTGGCCGGGATCAATGCCGGCTGCTTCGTACGGGAGCGCGATGCCTGGACTCCCCGGCGGGACCAAGCCTATCTTGGAGTTCTGGTCGACGATCTGATCACCCGTGGGGTCTCGGAACCGTACCGAATGTTCACCAGCCGCGCCGAGTTCCGTTTGAGCCTGCGGGAAGATAATGCCGATATGCGACTGACCGAGGCCGGCCGGGAGCTGGGTGTGGTCGATGATGTGCGCTGGGATGCATTTAACCGGAAACGCGATGCTGTTTCACGTGAAACAGAGCGGCTGAAGGGTACCTGGGTGAATCCGAGCATCCTGCCGGAAGCCGATGCCGTGCCGCTGCTCGGCAAGGCGATCGAGCGCGAGTACAACCTCGCCGATCTGCTGCGCCGTCCCGCTGTCACGTATGAAGCGCTGATGGCGTTGCAGGAAGGCAAGTTCGCACCTGCCCGGGCACTCGATGCCGACCCGCTGCTGGTCGCGCAGATTCGCGAGCAGATCGAGATCGGCATCAAGTATCACGGCTACATCGCCCGGCAAGCCGCAGAGGTGGACAAGCTCGAAGCCAACGAATCCACCCGCCTGCCTGAAGATTTCGACTACACGGAAGTGCGCGGCCTTGGCATCGAGGTGGGCCAGAAGCTGAATCAGCACCGGCCCGAGACCCTCGGCCAGGCATCGCGTATTTCTGGCGTGACGCCGGCTGCGATTTCGCTGCTGCTGGTCCATCTGAAAAAGAAGGGCATGGGGCGTACCAAGTCCGACTCCAGCCAAGAGGCCGCCTGAGTGAGGAACCAACGTTACGCGGCCGTGGATGATGCCGACCAGCGCCGCCGCCTGGAGGCCGGCTTGTCCGCCATCGGCCTGGCGCTCTCCGCGAGCCAGATCGATCAGTTGTTTGCCTACCTGGCACTGCTGCGCAAATGGAACGCCATCTATAACCTGACCGCCATCCGTCATCCCGACGAGATGTTGACCCACCACATGCTCGACTCGCTGGCCGCCGTGCCGGCGCTGGCGCAAGCGGCTCGCGCCGCGGCGGTGGAGGAGGGCGCGCGTGGCCGGGTGCTCGACGTGGGTTCGGGCGGCGGCATGCCTGGTCTGCCGCTGGCCATCACGTGTCCCGACCTGTCAGTGCTGATGGTCGACATCGTGCAAAAGAAAACCGCCTTCCTCACGCAGTGCCGGGCACAGCTCGGCCTGTCCAACGCCGCTGCCCACTGGGGCCCGGTCGAAAAGCTGGAAGACGGCAAGGGGTATGCAGTCATCACGTCTCGTGCGTTTGCCGAGCTGAGCGATTTCGCATCGCTCGCCGGCCACCTGCTGGCGCCGGGCGGCAAGCTGATTGCCATGAAGGGCGTTTATCCTCAACCCGAACTCGATCGCATGGAAGCGGCCGGCCTGATGGCCGAGTGGCAGGTCGAGGCAATACCACGCCTGACCGTACCGGAACTGGACGCAGAACGTCACCTGGTGGTGCTGTCGCGCCGCTGACCCGGCCGGTGGTTGTCGCCGGCGCCCACCCCCGGCAGGTAGAAATCAAGCAGGAGCAGCAGGAACATATGGCCAAGGTATTCGTGATCGCAAACCAGAAGGGCGGCGTCGGCAAGACCACCACCACGGTGAACCTTGCCGCCGGCTTGGCGGCACAGGACCAGCGTGTGTTGCTGATCGACCTGGATCCCCAAGGCAATGCCTCGATGGGTTCCGGCATCGACAAGCAGTCGCTTGAGCACAGCGTCTACCAGGTGCTGGTTGGCTTGTCGACGGTGAGCCAGGCACGCCAGCATTCCGAATCCGGCAAGTACGACGTGCTGCCCGCCAACCGCGAACTGGCCGGCGCGGAAGTGGAACTGGTCGAACTGGACCAGCGTGAGAAACGTCTCAAGAACGCCATTGCCGAGGTCGATGCCGAGTACGATTTCGTGTTGATCGACTGTCCGCCGTCGCTGTCGCTGCTGACCCTCAACGGGCTGTGCGCGGCCAACGGCGTGATCGTGCCGATGCAATGCGAGTACTTCGCGCTGGAAGGGCTGTCCGATCTCGTCAATACCATCAAGCAGGTGCATGCCAACCTCAATCGCGACCTGAAGGTGATTGGCTTGCTTCGTGTGATGTTTGATCCACGTGTTACGTTGCAGCAACAGGTGTCGGCCCAGCTCGAGTCGCATTTTGGCGACAAGGTGTTCAAGACCGTCATCCCGCGCAATGTGCGGCTGGCAGAGGCACCGTCCTATGGCGTGCCGGGCGTGGCGTTCGATCCGTCGTCCAAAGGGGCCAAGGCCTACCTCGATTTCGGCGCCGAGATGATCGCGCGCGTCAAGCAACTCGACTGAACGCCGGGCTGAAAGTCACCGGGTTGAGAGTCACCGAATACAGGAAACCGAGATGAGCACCGCGAAGAAGAAGGGCCTGGGCCGCGGACTGGAAGCCCTGCTGGGTGGGCCAGCCGAGATCGTTGACGCCGTGAAGCAGGAGGGCGCCCCCTCTGTACTCCGTCTGGACCAGCTCCAGCCCGGCAAGTACCAGCCGCGCACGCGCATGGACGAAGGCGCGCTGCAGGAGCTGGCCGCGAGCATCCGTGCTCAAGGCCTGATGCAGCCGATCCTGGTGCGCCGCGTTGCCGAGCCGGATCGCTACGAGATCATTGCCGGTGAGCGCCGCTTCCGCGCCTCCAGGATCGCCGGACTCGAAGAGGTGCCGGTGCTGGTCAAGGACGTGGCCGACGAAGCCGCGGCCGCGATGGCGCTCATCGAGAATATCCAGCGTGAAGACCTCAACCCGCTGGAAGAAGCGCAAGGCATCATGCGCCTGGTGCGCGAATTCAATTTCACCCACGAGCAGGCAGCGGAATCGGTAGGGCGCTCGCGCAGCGCGGTGTCCAACCTGCTGCGTCTGCTGAACCTGGCCCAGCCGGTGCAGACGATGCTGATGGCGGGCGATCTCGACATGGGCCACGCCCGTGCGCTGCTCTCCGCCGACGGCGCCAACCAGATCACGCTCGCCAATCAGATCGTTAACAAACGTTTATCGGTGCGCGAGACCGAAAAGCTGGTAGCCTCCACCCTCAAGCCCTTTGACCTCAGGTTGCAGAAGCCGAACAATGGCGCGCCGGCGCGCGACGTGGCCCGCCTTGAGGAAGAACTATCCGACGTGCTTGGCCTGCCGGTACAGATCAAGCTGGGCGTGCGGGGCAAAGGCCAGCTCACCATTCACTTCACCAGCAATGATGCGCTCGACGGTGTGCTGACACGCCTGCGCGAGCCCGGCGAAAGCCAGTCACCCGCCTGAGCGGGATTTCCCAAAAATAGTGCGCGATTAACGGTCGGTGCAGCTGTACAGCGGCTTGGTGCAATTTGATGGCGGCCGCTTCTGGCTCGGCGTGCGCACGCCTGTGTAAGGTCTGTGCAAGGCCGATAAACGACCATGGTGCGCCGCCAGCCTTGGGCAGCTCAATTACCTGGTGCGTTATTGTTGGGCGTCGGCCGCGCACGCACTATGGGTTCGTGGCGATTGCAAGTGAAATGCAGACTGTTGCAAGGCGTCTGTAAGCAGATTGACTCGCATGGTGCATTCCTCGTAAAATCGTGCGGTTTGAATTCCGGCCGGTCCAGAAAAGTTCCGGGGCGGATTAAACAACAAGCAGCAACGAGCAAAGGCAATAGCAGGTGGTTTCAGATCGTCAGGATGCTGGTCGGAAAACCGACTGGCAGACGCGTGATGCCTGGGAAGACGAGGCAGAACGCGAAGAAGAGGCGGTCGATCCGCTGTCGCGCGTCGAGGCGGAAACGCTGTTCGGCGAGCGCGCGCTGCGCCCTTCGCGCATGACGCCCGGCAGGGTCGTGCTGGCGCAGGTTGCGGTTACTTTGTTGTCGGCCATTGCCTGGCGACTTTTTGCTGGCGGCAACGCCGGCGCGGCGGGTTGGTCGGCACTATTCGGTGGCACGGTGTGTTTCGTGCCCAGCGGTTTCTTCGCGCTGCGACTCTGGATGGCGCGCGAACGTCCCTCGATCAGCGGACTGGTGGTCGGCGAGGCGATCAAGGTGTTTGCCACCGCCGGGTTGTTCGTCCTGGTAGTGGTGCTGTACAGCGAGTTGCGCTGGGTACCGATGCTGGTCACGTTCCTGCTTGTGCTCAAGACTTACTGGGTCGCGCTGGCGATTCGCTGAGGTTGTGCCCCAGGGTGGGCCGGCCAGGCGCGGTAGGTCGGATAAGTGTGCTTCTCGTCGAAGTGGGGCACGAAAACAGAATATCAAGATGTTTTTGCGTGGCGCGTCACAACAGTGAAGCGCGGCGTGGATAAGGTTCAAACGAGCTTGCCCGCGGTGACCAGCAAAGTGTGCTGAAGGCGGTGCAAGAAGCGTACCGGCAAAATGCCGGCAACTGGTTTCGCAATATTACGGTTCGTTTCGACATGTCAGCTGCTCAAGGCGCCGAACAGGCCCTCACCCCCTCCGGCTATATCGCCGAACACTTGCAGAACCTCAACACGGTTGGCGGCAAGCAAGCCGCCGTCGTTGACTTCAGCGTCCTCAACTACGACACCGTGTTCTGGTCGGTGCTGTGCGGCGCCATCGCCGTGATTTTCCTGTACGCCGCCGCGCGCCGCGCGACCGCCGGCGTGCCGGGCCGCTTCCAGGCTTTCGTGGAAATGATCGTCGAGATGGTCGACGACCAGGCCAAGGGCATCATCCATGGCGACCGTTCCTTCATCGCTCCGCTGGCACTGATGGTGTTCTGCTGGATCACGGTGATGAATGCCGTCGACTTGATCCCGGTTGACTGGGTTACCGGCCTGAACGGCCTGCTGGGCATCTTCCACATCCATCTGCCGCACCACCGCGCGGTTGCCACGGCTGACCTGAACGGTACGCTGGGCATGTCGTGCGCAGTGCTGGTGCTGATGATCTATTACAGCTTCAAGATCAAGGGCGTGGGCGGCTTCACCCATGAACTGCTGTCGGCCCCGTTCGGCGCCAAGTGGTACCTGGCCCCGTTCAACCTGATCCTGAACCTGATTGAATTCCTGGCCAAGGCGGTTTCGCTGGGCATGCGGTTGTTCGGCAACATGTACGCCGGCGAACTGGTGTTCCTGCTGATCGCGCTGCTGGGTTCCATCTGGACGTTCGGTGCGGACCTCTCCGCGCTGGGCTTCGTCGGTCATGTGCTGGCCGGTACGGTATGGGCGATCTTCCACATCCTGATCGTTCTGCTCCAGGCTTTCATTTTCATGATGCTGACGCTGGTGTACATCGGCCAGGCACACGATCACCACTGATTTAAGTTTTTCGGTTTTTCGGTTTTTTGGTTCTAAGTCTCTTCTCAATTAAAGGAGTAGTCATGCAAGCATATCTCGCCAACATCCAGGGTCTGACCGCCATCGGTATCGGCATCATCATCGGTCTGGGCGCAATCGGCGCCTGCCTGGGTATCGCCCTGATGGGTGGCAAGTACATCGAAGCGTGCGCACGTCAGCCTGAACTGATGAACCCGCTGCAAACCAAGATGTTCCTGCTGGCTGGCCTGATCGACGCGGCATTCCTGATCGGCGTGGGCGTTGCAATGCTGTTCGCATTCGCCAACCCGCTGCTGGCTGTCATCAAGTAATTCTTTTCGGTCTGCATGATGCTGACGGGCGGCGCGGGCCACTTAGCCTGGCCGCCCTTGCGCATTTATCTGTAGTTTGATTACCGAAAGGAACACACCATGAATCTGAACGCAACGTTTTTTGCGCAGATGGTCGTGTTCTTCATCCTGTGGTGGGTAGTTGCCAAATTCATTTGGCCGCCGCTGGTGAAGGCGCTCGACGAACGCGCAAAGAAGATCGCCGATGGCCTCGCCGCCGCCGAAAAAGGCAAGGCTGAGCTCGAACTCGCCAACAAGCGTGTGGACCAGGCCCTGGCCGAAGCCCGCACCGAAGGCGCTCAACGCGTCGCTGACGCCGAGAAGCGCGCTCAGCTGACCGCTGACGAGATCAAGCAAAACGCCCAGGCAGAAGCCGCACGCATCATTGCCCAGGCCAAGGCCGAAGCGGAACAGCAAGTTACCCGCGCGCGCGAGCAATTGCGCGACCAGGTTGCCGTGCTGGCCGTCAAGGGTGCCGAGCAGATCCTCAAGCGCGAAGTGAACGCGCAGGTCCACGCGGATCTGCTCAATCAACTCAAGGCTGAGCTCTAATCATGGCTGAAACCGCAACCATTGCCCGTCCCTACGCCGAGGCGCTGTTCCGCGTCGCGACCGAATCGAGCGGCAATCTGGATGCATGGTCCGAGCTGGTGTCGGAAATGGGGCAAGTTGCCGCCAATCCCGACATGAAGGCGGTGGCTGGCGATCCGAACGTGCACGGCGACAAGCTGAGTGCACTGTTCCTGTCGGCCCTGAAGTCTCCGGTCAACGACGAAGCCAAGCGCTTCGTCAGCCTGCTGGTGGATAACCACCGCCTGTCGGTATTGCCGGAAATCGCCGAGCAGTTCCATGCGCTCAAGAACGACCGTGAAGGGTCGGCTGATGTCGAGATCACGAGTGCCTTCCCCCTTGAGGGCGCAAGCCTGACCGACCTCGTCGCCGCGCTCGAACGCAAGTTCGGCCGCAAGCTGCAGCCCTCGGTTGCGGTGGACCCGTCGCTGATCGGCGGCGTGCGCGTCAAGGTCGGCGACGAAGTGCTCGACACCTCCGTGCGTGCGCGCCTGGCAGCAATGCAAGTGGCGCTGACCGCATGATGCGCGAGAAGCGCACCAGCCGACGGATTGAAGAATTAGGAGCATTGTGATGCAACTGAACCCCTCAGAAATCAGCGAGCTGATCAAGTCCCGCATCTCGGGTCTTGGCGCCGACGCTGAAGTGCGCAACACCGGCACGGTGATTTCCGTGACCGATGGTATCTGCCGCGTGCACGGCCTGTCTGGCGTGATGCAGGGCGAGATGCTGGAATTCCCCGGTAACACGTTCGGTCTGGCACTGAACCTCGAGCGCGACTCTGTCGGCGCCGTGGTGCTGGGCGACTACGAACACATTTCCGAAGGCGACCCGGTCAAGTGCACCGGCCGCATTCTGGAAGTGCCGGTTGGCAAGGAACTGCTGGGCCGCGTGGTCAACACGCTGGGTCAGCCGATCGATGGCAAAGGCCCGATCAACGCCAAAGAAACCGACGTGATCGAAAAGGTTGCCCCTGGCGTGATCGCACGTCAGTCGGTCAGCCAGCCGGTGCAGACCGGCCTGAAGTCGATCGACGCGATGGTGCCGATCGGCCGTGGCCAGCGTGAGCTGATCATTGGCGACCGCCAGACCGGCAAGACCGCCGTTGCTGTCGACGCGATCATCAACCAGAAGGGCAAGGGCGTTTTCTGCGTCTACGTGGCAATCGGTCAGAAGGCTTCGACCGTGAACAACGTGGTGCGCAAGCTCGAAGAACTGGGCGCGATGGAGTACACCATCGTCGTTGCTGCTACGGCTTCGGACTCCGCCGCCATGCAGTACCTGGCTGCCTACGCTGGTTGCACGATGGGCGAGTACTTCCGCGACCGCGGCGAAGACGCGCTGATCGTTTATGACGACCTGACCAAGCAAGCCTGGGCCTACCGCCAGGTGTCGCTGCTGCTGCGCCGCCCGCCGGGCCGCGAAGCTTACCCCGGCGACGTGTTTTACCTGCACTCGCGTCTGCTCGAGCGCGCAGCCCGCGTGAACGCCGACTACGTCGAGAAGTTCACCAAGGGCGCAGTGACCGGCAAGACCGGCTCGCTGACCGCGCTGCCCGTGATCGAAACGCAAGCTGGCGACGTGTCCGCTTTCGTGCCGACCAACGTGATCTCGATCACCGACGGCCAGATCTTCCTGGAAACGGACCTGTTCAACGCAGGTGTGCGCCCCGCAATCAACGCCGGTATCTCGGTGTCGCGCGTTGGTGGTGCCGCCCAGACCAAGGTCGTCAAGAAGCTGTCCGGCGGTATCCGTACCGACCTGGCCCAGTACCGTGAACTGGCTGCGTTCGCGCAGTTCGCTTCCGACCTGGACGATGCCACCCGCAAGCAGCTGGAGCGCGGCCGCCGCGTGACGGAACTGCTCAAGCAGGCTCAATACCTGCCGCTGCAGGTGTGGCAGCTGGCCGCGTCGCTGTACGCAGCCAACAATGGCTTCCTCGACAACGTGGAAGTGAAGGACATTCTCCCGTTCGAGAAGGGCCTGCACGACCATCTGAAGACCAAGTACGCCGACCTCGTCAACCGCATCGAAGATTCCAAGGATCTGTCGAAGGAAGACGAAGCCACCCTGCGTGCCGCGATCGAGGATTTCAAGAAGTCCGCCGCGTTCTAACCGCGCAATTCCACGAAACTGCGCCGGCACCGTTGCCATGACGGTGCCGGTGCGGCACGAATGGAGAGGAAGATATGGCCGGAACGAAAGAAATTCGAACCAAGATCAAGAGCGTGCAAAACACGCGCAAGATCACCAAGGCGATGGAGATGGTCGCCGCGTCCAAGATGCGCAAGGCGCAGGAACGGATGCGCAACGCCCGTCCCTATGCTGAGAAAGTGCGCAATATCGCGGCGCACCTGGCTGCGGCCAACCCCGAGTTCAAGCACCCCTTCATGGTGGCACGCGAGATCAAGCGCGCCGGCATGATCGTGGTAACGACGGACAAGGGGCTGTGCGGCGGCATGAACACGAACGTGCTGCGCGCGGTAACCAATGAGCTGCGTGAGCTGCAAAGCCGCGGCGTGGAGGTGCAGAGCACCGCCATTGGTTCCAAGGGCTTGCAGTTCATGGGCCGCATCGGCGCCAAGGTGCTCTCGCACGTGGTGCACCTCGGTGACACCCCGCATCTGGAAAAACTGATCGGTGCCATCAAGGTCCAGCTCGACGCCTTCACCAATGGTGAAGTCGATGCTGTGTACCTGGCTTACACCAAGTTCATCAATACGATGAAGCAGGAGCCGATGGTGGAGCAGCTGCTGCCGCTCCCCGCCGACAAGTTTGCCCAGACCGAAGATGAAAAGCGCGCCTACTCGTGGGATTACATCTACGAGCCCGACGCACAGACCGTAGTGGAAGAATTGTTGGTCCGCTACGTCGAAGCGCTGGTGTACCAGGCCGTGGCCGAAAACATGGCGTCCGAGCAATCGGCGCGCATGGTGGCCATGAAGGCGGCATCCGACAATGCCAAGAACGTGATCGGCGAACTGCAACTGGTCTATAACAAGACCCGTCAGGCAGCGATTACCAAGGAACTGTCGGAAATCGTCAGCGGTGCCGCAGCCGTCTAAGGCGTCAAGTATTCAAGCTATCGGAGATACGAAATGAGTATCGGAAATATTGTGCAGTGTATTGGCGCCGTGGTGGACATCGAGTTCCCCCGCGACGCGCTGCCTAAGGTCTACGAAGCGCTCGTGCTGGAAGACAGCAACGAAGCCTCGTTCGCCGAGAAGGGCCTGACCTTCGAAGTGCAGCAACAGCTGGGTGACGGCGTGGTGCGTACCATTGCCCTCGGCTCGTCGGACGGCCTGCGCCGCGGCATGGCAGTGAAGGGCACTGGCGCCCCGATCTCGGTGCCCGTCGGTCACGGCACGCTGGGCCGCATCATGGACGTGCTGGGTCGTCCCATCGACGAAGCCGGCCCGATCGCTTCGGACGAGCTGCGCTCGATCCACCAGAAGGCCCCGAAGTTCGACGAACTGTCGCCTTCGGTTGACCTGCTCGAAACCGGCATCAAGGTGATCGACCTGGTGTGCCCGTTCGCAAAGGGCGGCAAGGTGGGTCTGTTCGGTGGCGCCGGCGTCGGCAAGACCGTGAACATGATGGAGCTCATCAACAACATCGCCAAGCAGCACAGCGGTTTGTCGGTGTTCGCCGGCGTGGGCGAGCGTACCCGTGAAGGGAACGACTTCTACCACGAAATGAAGGACTCGAACGTTCTCGACAAGGTGGCCATGGTGTTCGGCCAGATGAACGAGCCGCCGGGCAACCGTCTGCGCGTGGCACTGTCCGGCCTGACCATGGCCGAGAAGTTCCGCGACGAAGGCCGTGACATCCTGTTCTTCGTCGACAACATTTACCGCTACACGCTGGCCGGTACCGAAGTGTCCGCACTGCTGGGCCGTATGCCTTCCGCAGTGGGTTACCAGCCGACGCTGGCCGAGGAAATGGGCAAGCTGCAAGAGCGCATCACCTCGACCAAGACTGGCTCGATCACGTCGATCCAGGCCGTGTACGTGCCTGCGGATGACTTGACCGACCCGTCGCCTGCTACCACCTTCCTGCACTTGGACTCGACCGTCGTGCTGTCGCGTGATATCGCCGCGCTGGGTATCTACCCGGCAGTCGATCCGCTCGACTCGACCTCGCGTCAGCTGGACCCGCAAGTCGTGGGTCAAGAGCACTACGACGTGGCCCGTCGCGTGCAGCAAACGCTGCAACGCTACAAGGAACTGCGCGACATTATCGCGATTCTGGGCATGGACGAACTGTCGCCGGAAGACAAGCAGTCGGTGTCGCGCGCTCGTAAGATCCAGCGTTTCCTGTCGCAGCCCTTCCACGTTGCGGAAGTGTTCACGGGTTCGCCGGGCAAGTACGTCACGCTGAAGGAAACCATCCGCGGCTTCAAGATGCTGGTGGACGGCGAGTGCGATCACCTGCCGGAGCAAGCGTTCTACATGGTCGGCTCGATCGACGAAGCCTTCGAGAAGGCCAAGAAGCTCCAGTAAGCGGCGTTTTTCGCTGCCAGCGCCGTAGTGGCGGCCGCCACGGACAGCAACGTCCGGGGCGGCCACGCTTAGCCGGGCAGCGGAATACCTGCTTCCTGGCAACGGGAAGCCGAAGCTTTCAGGGACTAAAGGAATTCACATGGCAACCATTCTTGTAGACGTCGTCAGCGCCGAATCGTCGATCTTCTCCGGTCAGGCGAAGTTCGTGGCACTGCCGGGCGAGTCGGGCGAGTTGGGTATCCTGCCGGGCCATACGCCGCTGATTACGCGTATCCAGCCGGGCGCGGTGCGCATCGAGAAGGAAGACGGCAGCGAAGAGTTCGTGTTCGTGGCCGGCGGGATTCTCGAAGTCCAGCCCAAGCACGTCACCGTGCTGGCAGACACCGCTATCCGCGGCAGCGATCTCGACGAAGCCAAGGCGCAGGAAGCCAAGCGCGCCGCCGAGGAGCTGATGCAGAACCAGAGCAGCGATCTCGACCTGGCACGTGCCCAGAGCGAGCTTGCCGTGGCAGCAGCACAGCTGGCAGCGATCGCGCGCCTGCGCCGGAAACGGTAAGAAAAGCAGGGCCGCCGCAGCTGTTGTTTTTTTGGCGGCGGCGAAAAAAAGGCAGCTGCGAGGCTGCCTTTTTTTTATGCCAACGACTATTCTGTCGGCTCAGGACAAAAAAAAGCGCGCGGGCCGGGGAGGCACCGCGCGGACGGGAAAATCCCTTCGAGGGGTCAATTCGAAGGAACGGGTAAGGTCCAGGTCAACCAACAGGCGCTAACCACATTCTTGGTGGTCCAGCACTCGGTCAGGCGGTATTGATCGCATTCAGACGATCCAACCAGCCGGAACCGGCAAGCGCCAACATCATCTCAACCTGGTACACCGATCACAGGCATCGCTTGTGATCCGGTCAATCTGGGTGGGAATGCTTCCTTAGGCTTTCTTCCATGACGCCCTCCCTTTCTGTTGGGGGAGGGAACGCCTTTCACAAAAACTGATTGTGTTGAAGCATTGTGGGGGAAACTTTTGGGGATGGCAGTAACAAAATGTATCGGTTTGCAAGAAGTTGAAAGCGCGGTAACTAAATAAGCGTCTAAATCGGCATAAATAGGCACGTTAGACCACGTGCCACCGCACTTGCCACCAGGCGGCGGGAACATCACTGCGCGGCGCGGGTCCGATAGCTTTCGCTGATCCTGCCATCCGCCTTGCGGTCCGGCCAACCACTGCCATGCCGCTTTCCTTCCCCTTTCCCCCTTTTTACCGCTTTGCCCAGGCCCCCGTCGATATTGCAAGAGGCCTTGTCCAGCATAGGCTGGCGGCGCTGCTGGCCACGTCTTTCATGGCGGCTGGCCAGGCTGGCGCGGTTGAGGCGCAAGCCCCCGCTGGTGCGCTCTGGCAAGGCGAGCTCGACGGCCACATACAGGTATCGCTGACGATATTTCCGCGCGCGGGCACTGGCGGGATCGACGGCACGGCCCGTTACGATTCAATGCTTGCCTCCTCGCCGCGTCAACTCGATGGCCAATTGACATCCGACGGACGGCTGAGCGTGCGCGAGCGCGCCACCGGCCAGGCGCCTGTTGAGTATCCCGAAGCTCGCGATGGTGCACGTTTCGAGGGCACCGTCTCCTCCGATGGGTTGAGTGTCAGTGGGGAATGGATGAATACCGACGGTACCCGGCGCCAGGCATTGACGCTCACGCGCAAGGCAATCTATCGCGAGCGCGTCGTAAATGTGGCTGGCGCACGTCTTACCGAACGCTATCCCGAAACCGGCCGCCCGCACGTGGATGCCCTTATTACGTCACTGCGTGCCAGCGGCTGCGGCCAGGGCGAACAGGAATGCCGTAGCGCGATCGAGATAATGCGGCTGGATGCCGGCAACGTCGGCCTGCTGCGCACCACCTGGCGCTACAGCGGTGGCGCGCATGGCAGCCTCGACTTCGTGAGTGGCACGTGGCGGCGCCACGGCCCGGCGGGTGCGGTGGCATCCGCGCCAACTGCCCAGCCGGGCTATCGCCGGGTCGGGCTAGCCGATCTCTTGCAGCCGGGCGAGGCCTGCCTGCAAAAACTCAACGACGAGCTACAAGCCGCACTGAAGCGGCAGGGCGCAGCCGAGCCCGCGCGTGGCGTGCTTGACGCCCAAGCGCTGCAGGAGTCGCGCGTCCCGTTTACCCTGTACCGCGGTGGCGTGGTGTTGCACTATGCCCCCTACGCGGTCGGCCCATTTGCGCAGGGCGCTTACCAGGTAGCGGTGCCGTTCGCGCGGCTGGGCAGTTGTGCCCGCCCGCCCGGTACCGGCCGCGACAAGTCCCCCGAACCCTTTGAGAAGGAATCGACGTGAGCGAGATGCAGACAGCCATTCGCGGCATGCTGGCGATGAAGACGGTAGCCGTGGCCGGCCTGTCCGGGCACCCGGACCGGCCCAGCCATGAAGTAGCCGCCTACCTGCAGCGTCACGGCTATCGCATTGTCCCCGTCAATCCGCGCCATGCGGGCGAGCGCATCCTGGGCGAGACCTGCTACGCCAGCCTCGGCGCCGCCGCCGCGGCCTTGGCCAAGTCCGGGCAGCGCATTGATTGGGTCGATATCTTCCGCCGCGCCGCCGATGTGCCGCCGGTGGTCGCGGATGCCATCGCGATCGGCGCCCGCGGCGTCTGGCTGCAACTTGGCATCGTCAATGATGCGGCTTTTGCCCGGGCCACCGCCGCCGGGTTGCTGGCGGTGCAGGACCGCTGCAGCAAGATCGAGCTGATGCGCCAGGCTGCCTGATCCCGCTAAACTAGTCACCCTAGCTCCCGATCCCGCCCTCAATCCCGCCCTCAATTCAGTCCCAAGCAGCCATGGCCATCGATCCCCAGCTTCTCGATTACTACCGCCGGCTCTCCGAACGCTACGCCGGGCAGCCCGAGCCGGCCGGTGCCGCCGGCCGCCGCGCGCGCTTCGCCGAGATCGCGGCAACCTCGGTCGTGCCCGACCCGGAAGGCATCCAGTCCACCGACATGGAGCTGGCGCTACCCGGCCGCACGCTGGCGGCGCGATTGTTCCGCCCGGAAGGCGTGGCCGAGCCGCGCCTGATCGTCTATTTCCATGGCGGTGGCTGGGTGGTGGGTTCGCATGACACCCATCACAGCGTGGCAGCGCTGCTCGCCGCCGACACCGGCTGCGCGGTGGCCAGCGTGGACTACCGGCTGGCACCGGAGCATCCGTTCCCCGCGCCGTGCGATGACGCGCTGCAGGCGGTGCTGTGGTTCGCCGAGCAACGCGTCCGGTTGCGCCTGGACGCTAGCTTCCTGGCCGTGGCGGGCGACAGCGCGGGCGGGCACCTGGCCGCGCAGGCCGCGCGCTGGGCCAATGCGCACGGGCGCCCCGGCCTGGTCAACGCCCAGTTGCTGATCTATCCCGTGGCCGCGCCGGTGCTGGCCAGCGAAAGCTATCGCGCCTTTGCGGATGGCCCCGGCCTCACCCGCGACGAAATGGCTTGGTTCTGGACGGAATTCATCGGCGCCGAGCGCCTTGCCGCCGGCGCCGCCATCGAAGACACGCGCATCCACCTGATGGGCGCCGCGCCACAGCACCTGCCTCCGGCCAGCGTGGTGATGGTTGCCGCCCACGACGTGCTGCGCGACGACGGCCTGGCCTACGCTGACTACCTGGTGCGCTACGGCGCGCCGGTGATCACGCTGGAGGCAAGCGGGATGACGCACGGCTTTGCCCGCCTGCAGCCCGATGCCCCGCGCGCGCGCGAATGGATGCGCCGCGCCGCGCAGGCCTTCAAGGAACTGGCGGCGGATATCTAAGCTGCCGGCGGCGGCCGGCCATCCCGTAAAATGGCGGTCTTACGAGGATGACCATGACCGCATTGCAGAACGATACCTTCCTGCGCGCGCTGCGCCGGCAACCGACCGAGTACACCCCGCTGTGGCTGATGCGTCAGGCGGGGCGCTACCTGCCCGAATACAATGCTACGCGCGCTCGCGCCGGCAGCTTCCTGGGCCTGGCCAAGAACCCGGCCTACGCGACCGAGGTTACCCTGCAGCCCCTCGAACGCTATCCGCTCGATGCGGCCATCCTCTTCTCCGACATCCTGACCGTGCCCGATGCCATGGGCCTCGGGCTGTCGTTTGCCCAGGGCGAGGGTCCGCGCTTTGCCCACCCGTTGCGCACCGAAGGCGACGTCAAGAAGCTGGCGGTGCCCGATATGGCCTCGCTGTCCTACGTGTTCGACGCGGTCAGCGAGATCCGCCGGGCGCTGGTGCAGGACGGCCGCCAGCGCGTGCCGCTGATCGGCTTCTCGGGCAGCCCCTGGACGCTGGCCTGCTACATGGTCGAGGGTGCCGGCTCCTCCGATTTCCGCACGGTCAAGGCCATGATGTACAGCCGCCCCGACCTGATGCACCGTATCCTGGAGATCAACGCGCAAGCTGTGTCGGCCTACCTGAATGCGCAGATCGAGGCAGGTGCGCAAGCCGTGATGCTGTTCGACACCTGGGGCGGCACGCTGGCCGACGGCATGTACCAGACGTTCTCCCTGGCCTATATGCGCAAGGTGCTGGCCGGACTGAAGCGCGAGCACAATGGCGAGCAGGTGCCGGCCATCGTGTTTACCAAGGGCGGCGGATTGTGGCTGGAGGCGCTCACCGAGATCGGTGCCGATGCGCTCGGTCTGGACTGGACGGTCAACTTGGCGCAGGCGCGCCGCCGCACCGGCGGCAAGGTGGCACTGCAGGGCAATATCGACCCCAATGTGCTGTTTGCGCCGGAAGCCGCGATTCGCGAGCAGGTGCGTGGCGTGCTCGACAGCTATGCCGCCGGCGGCGGCAGCGACGGACACGTCTTCAACCTTGGCCACGGCATCTCCCAGTTCACCCCGCCCGAGAATGTGACGGTGCTGGTGGACGAGGTGCATCGCTACAGCCGGCAGCTGCGCACCGCGGCAAGGTGACAGCTGGTGCACGTCTTCCCTCCCACCCGGGGGTACCGCCTGTGCGGCGCAGCGAGCTGGCTTCGCGCGCCGCACCCGGACGGGCGGGTGCCGGGGGAGGCTTGCCCGAAGCGCTGTCAAGTAAACTATTTTGCAATATTTCGCCCTTTCGGTGCCGGTTCTCGCTTGTCAAGGCTTGACTTATGCACATCAATGGGTTTTCCGCAGTGCAAGAGCGGGTTAGTCCCTAACTCATCTGAGGGATGTCGCCAAGTCCTTGATTTACAAGGCATTGCATCTGGCCACGCACAGGCTGGAATGCCCGTGGGAGCCTTGTTTTACGGGGCTTGCCGGGAACTCCGGGCGAGTTTTCAACAAAGTTATCCACAGGCGCTGCCCGGGGCCGGGAAAACCAGCCATCTATCATCGACTTAGGGGCACATTTGAAGCGTTACTTTAAGTTGATGTTGCACCGCACACTGAATTTGTCTGGAAAGCGGCTCAGCCTCGGCCTGCACATGCATTGGGCTTGCTCGCCCCAATCTGGACCGTACCCACCGCTGCGCTGGACGATCGGCCCCGGAGGCGCGGTGTGACGTCACCGGTGATCCCCGAGCAAACCGGGCCGGCCGCGGAGCCCACCGGCGGCGCACCGCTTGCCGTTGTGCGGGTGGCGCTCGATACGCCGGCTGACGATGTCTTCGATTACCTTGCCGGCCCGGAAGTCCAGCCCGGCGAACTGGTCACGGTGCCGTTCGGCCGCCGTACGCTGGTCGGCGTGGCCGTATCGCGTTGCGCGCACTCCGATGTACCCGCGGACAAGCTGCGTTCTGTCGCACAGCGCCTGGACTGGCTGCCGCCGCTTGGCGCCCACTGGATTGCGCTGGCTGGCTTTGCCGCACGCTATTACCACCGCTGCCTGGGCGAAGTCATGCTGCCCGCGCTGCCTCCAGCCCTGCGCGAGGCCGACGGCTGGGCGCGGCTGGCACTGCGTGCCCGCAGCGAACACTACCGCGTGGCCCCGGGGCAGGGCGAGGCGCTGTTGGCGGCGGTGCCGCCGCGCGCCCGCACCGTGCTGGCGCTGGCTCAGGCACTGGTGGCAGCCGCCGGGGAAGGGCGAGCGGTATCCGCCGCCGAGGCGCGCGTGCTATGCAGCGCGGCGCCCTCGCGCCTGGCGCAGTGGGCCGAGGCCGGCTGGGTGATCTCCGAGCGGGCCGACCAGCCCTTGCTGGGCGCGCCCTCGGCTGCCGAGCCGTCCACCGCGCCGCCGCTGCATGAAGAGCAGCGTGTGGCCGTGGAAGCGATCGGGCAGGCCAAGGGATTCGCGCCGTTCCTGCTCCACGGCGTCACCGGCAGCGGCAAGACCGAAGTCTACCTGCACGCCATGGCCGACGTGCTGGCGCGCGATGCGCAGGCGCAGGTGCTGATGCTGGTGCCTGAAATCAACCTCACGCCGCAGCTGCAGGGCCGCATTGCCTCGCGCTTTCCCCATCTGCCGCTGGCGGTGCTGCATAGCGGCCTGGCCGACCAGGAGCGCACGCTGCAATGGCTGGCCGCGCACCGCGGCGAGGCCCGCATCGTGCTGGGCACGCGGCTGGCGGTGCTGGCCTCGCTGCCACACCTGGCGCTGATCGTGGTCGACGAGGAACACGACACGTCCTACAAGCAACAGGAAGGCCTGCGCTACTCCGCGCGCGACCTGGCCGTATGGCGGGCCAAGCAGCTCGGCGCGGCCGTGGTGCTAGGTTCCGCCACGCCGTCCATGGAGTCCTGGTGGCGTGCGGAGCAGGGCACCTACCGCAAGCTGGTGCTGCGTGAGCGCGCCCAGACCGATGCCACGCTGCCCACGGTGCGGCTGATCGACATCAACCAGGAACGCCAGCGCCAGCGTGCCCTCTACGAAGGGCTGTCGGTGCCGTTGCTCAACGCCATCGAGGCCCGCCTGCAGCGTGGCGAGCAGAGCCTGCTGTTCCTGAACCGGCGCGGCTACGCCCCGGTGCTGGCCTGCGATAGCTGCGGCTGGCTCTCCGGATGCCCGCGCTGCTCGGCCTATATGGTGCTGCACCGGCCGGAGCGCCGCCTGCGCTGCCACCATTGCGGGCTGGAATCCTCGGTACCACACCATTGTCCGGATTGTGGAAATGTGGATGTTGCACCACTTGGACGAGGCACCCAGCGTATCGAGGAGGCCTTGGCGGCACGCTTCCCGCAAGCGCGCATCGCCCGCATCGATGCCGACTCCACGCGCCGCAAGGGCAGCGCGCAGGCCATGTTCGATGAGGTTCACGCGGGCGAGGTCGACATCCTGGTCGGCACGCAGATGGTGGCCAAGGGGCACGACTTCCAGCGCGTGACCCTGGTCGGCATCGTCCATCCGGACGCCGCCATGTTCAGCCACGATTTCCGCGCGGCCGAGCATTTGTTTGCCTCCCTGATGCAGGTGGCCGGACGGGCCGGGCGGGCAGGGCTGGCGGGCGAGGTGCTGATCCAGACCCGCTATCCCGATGCATCGGCATTGCAGGCATTGGTACGCCATGACTATGATGGATTCGCGGCTACCCAGTTGCGCGAGCGTCGCCAGGCCGGGTTGCCCCCGTTTGCCTACCAGGTGCTTGTCACGGCCGACCATGCCGAACTGGAGCGTGCGCTGGCCTTCCTCCAGAGTGCGCGGAATCGGGCTGATGCGTGCCGGATGGCGCCGGAGGTGCAACTCCATGACCCGGTGCCGATGTCGATGGTGCGGGTGGCTAACCGGGAGCGCGCGCAAATGCTGGTGGAAAGTACCTCGCGCATTGCACTGCAAAGATTTATCAGCGAGTGGGTGCAAACTTTTGGCGAGGCGCTGGGCGATGCCAAGGGCGTGCGCTGGCAGTTGGAGATCGATCCTTTGCGTATCTGAGTGGATACCTGAGTGGGGTCCGGTTGCGCCAGGGGCAGCCCAGCACAAGGTGCGGTGCAACCATTTTTCCTGATGTATCTGAGTGGTTGTACCTAGTTGCACCTTTGGTTTGCCCGGGAGTATGATCGCGCCAATCTGCCGGTTTCCCCGCAGTCAGGAAGCCGGTGTCCGCGTCTTACGGAGAATCAAGCGCATGGCCACCACCACCCTCGGCGTCAAACTCGACGACGCCTCCCGCGAGCGCCTAAAGCGCGTTGCGCAGTCGATAGACCGCACACCGCACTGGCTGATCAAGCAGGCAATCTTCACGTATCTGGAGCAGGTCGAACGGGGCAACATCCCGCATGAGACCAGCGCCACCGGTACGGGGAGCGAGGGTGCGGCGGACGGTGCCGACACTTTTGACGGCGCGACTGGTGATGGCGCGATACAGCCTTTCCTCGAGTTTGCGCAGAGCGTGCAGCCGCAATCGGTGCTGCGCGCGGCCATCACCGCCGGCTATCGCCGCCCGGAGTCCGAGTGCGTGCCGGTGCTGCTTGAGCAGGCTCGCCTGCCACATCAGCAGGCCGAAGCCGCTCTCGCCATGGCCCGGACCCTGGCCACGCGGTTGCGCGAGCGCAAGGTCGGCACCGGCCGTGAAGGGCTGGTGCAGGGCCTGATCCAGGAATTCTCGTTGTCCTCGCAGGAAGGCGTGGCGCTGATGTGCCTGGCCGAGGCGCTGCTGCGCATTCCCGACAAGGCTACCCGCGACGCGCTGATCCGCGACAAGATCAGCGGCGCCAACTGGCAGTCGCACCTGGGACAGAGCCCGTCGGTGTTCGTCAATGCCGCCACCTGGGGCCTGTTGTTCACGGGCAAGCTGGTGGCCACGCATACCGAAGCCGGCCTGTCCAAGGCGCTGACCCGCATCATCGGCAAGGGCGGCGAGCCGCTGATCCGCAAGGGCGTGGACATGGCGATGCGCCTGATGGGCGAGCAGTTCGTCACCGGCGAGACCATTTCCGAGGCGCTGGCCAACGCGCGCAAGTACGAGGCCGAGGGATTCCGCTACTCCTACGACATGCTGGGCGAAGCGGCCATGACCGAGGCCGACGCGCAACGCTACCTGGCCTCCTACGAGCAGGCCATCAACGCCATCGGCCAGGCTTCGCGCGGGCGCGGCATCTATGAAGGCCCCGGCATCTCGATCAAGCTCTCGGCGCTGCATCCGCGCTATAGCCGCGCGCAGCATGAGCGCGTCATCAGCGAGCTGTACGGCCGCCTCAAGTCGCTGACCTTGCTGGCCCGCCAGTACGACATCGGCATCAATATCGACGCCGAGGAAGCCGACCGCCTGGAAATCTCGCTCGACCTGCTGGAGCGCCTGTGCTTCGAGCCCGAGCTGGCCGGCTGGAACGGCATCGGCTTCGTGGTGCAGGGCTACCAGAAGCGCTGCCCGTTCGTGATCGACTACCTGATCGACCTGGCCCGCCGCAGCCGCCACCGCCTGATGATCCGCCTGGTCAAGGGCGCGTACTGGGACAGCGAGATCAAGCGCGCCCAGGTGGACGGGCTGGAGGGCTATCCGGTCTACACGCGCAAGGTCTATACCGACGTGTCATACGTGGCCTGCGCGCGCAAGCTGCTGTCGGTGCCGGACGTGATCTACCCGCAGTTCGCTACCCATAACGCCCACACGCTGGCGGCCATCTACCAGATCGCCGGCCACAACTACTACCCCGGCCAGTACGAGTTCCAGTGCCTGCACGGCATGGGCGAGCCGCTGTACGACCAGGTGGTCGGCCCGCTGGCTGACGGCAAGTTCAACCGCCCGTGCCGGATCTACGCGCCGGTCGGCACGCATGAGACGCTGCTGGCCTACCTGGTGCGCCGCCTGCTGGAAAACGGCGCCAACACGTCCTTCGTCAACCGCATCGCCGACGACACCATCTCGCTGGACGAACTGGTGGCCGACCCGGTGGCCGTGGTCGAGCAGATGCACGCCGATGAGGGCGCGCTTGGCCTGCCGCATCCGCGCATTCCGCAGCCACGCACGCTGTATGGCGAGTCGCGCGCCAATTCTGCCGGCATCGACCTCTCCAACGAGCATCGCCTGGCCTCGCTGTCGTCCGCGCTACTGGCCGGCACGAGCGAGGCGGTCAGCGCCGTGCCGCTGCTGGGCACGGAAACCGCCGCTGGCGAGGACGCCAATCAGCCGGCACCTGTGCGCAACCCGTCCGACTTGCGCGACGTGGTCGGCCATGTCACCGAAGCCAGCATGGCCGAGGTGGAAGCCGCGCTGCAGGCCGCAGTGAACGCCGCGCCGATCTGGCAGGCGACCCCGGCCGATGTGCGCGCCGCCGCGCTGGAGCGCGCCGCCGAACTGATGGAAGCGCAGATGCAGTCCCTGATGGGCATCATCGTGCGCGAGGCCGGCAAGACCTTCTCCAATGCCATCGCCGAAGTGCGCGAGGCCGTGGACTTTCTGCGCTATTACGCCGCGCAAGTGCGTGAGACCTTCTCCAGCGACACCCACCGCCCGCTCGGGCCGGTGGTCTGCATCAGCCCGTGGAATTTCCCGCTGGCCATCTTCACCGGCCAGGTCGCGGCCGCGCTGGCTGCCGGCAACACCGTGCTGGCCAAGCCCGCCGAGCAGACCCCGCTGATTGCCGCCCAGGCCGTGCGCTTGCTGCGCGAGGCTGGCGTGCCGGCTGGCGCCGTGCAGTTGTTGCCGGGCCGCGGCGAAACCGTGGGCGCCGCGTTGGTAGGCGACGCTCGCGTCAAGGGCGTGATGTTCACCGGCTCCACCGAAGTGGCGCGCCTGCTGCAACGCAGCGTGGCCGGCCGGCTGGACGCGGCTGGCCGCCCGGTGCCGCTGATCGCCGAGACCGGCGGCCAGAACGCGATGATCGTGGACTCCTCCGCGCTGGCCGAGCAGGTGGTTGGCGATGTGGTCAACTCCGCCTTCGACTCGGCCGGCCAGCGCTGCTCCGCGCTGCGCGTGCTGTGCCTGCAGGAAGAAGTGGCCGACCGCGTGCTGGAAATGCTCAAGGGCGCCATGGATGAGCTCACCATGGGCAACCCGGACCGTTTGTCCACCGATGTCGGCCCGGTCATCGACGAAGAGGCGCGCGGCAACATCGTGCGCCATATCGACGCCATGCGCGCCAAGGGCCGCCGCGTCCACCAGGCCGACCCGAACGGCGCGGCCAGCGCGGCCTGCCGCAATGGCACGTTTGTGTCGCCAACGCTGATCGAGCTCGACAGCATCGAAGAGTTGCAGCGCGAAGTCTTTGGCCCCGTGCTGCACGTGGTGCGCTACCCGCGAGCCGGCCTCGACACGCTGCTTGCGCAGATCAACGGCACCGGCTACGGCTTGACCATGGGCATTCACACCCGTATCGACGAAACCATCGAGCACATCGTCGAGCGCGCGGAAGTGGGCAACCTCTACGTCAACCGCAATATCGTGGGCGCGGTGGTGGGCGTGCAGCCCTTCGGCGGCGAAGGCCTGTCCGGCACCGGCCCCAAGGCGGGCGGCCCGCTGTACCTGCACCGCCTGTTGTCAGTCTGCCCGCAGGACGCCGTGGCCCGCGTGGTGCGCGCATCCGACACCCTCGGCGGCGCCGACGAGACCGGCCCGGTGCGCCGCACGCTGACCGAGGCACTGGGTACGCTCAAGGAATGGGCGCAGCGCGAGAGCGCGGCGCTGCCCGGGCTGGCGGCGGCGTGCGAGCGCTTTGCCGCGGCCTCGGCGGCCGGCCTGTCGGTCACGCTGCCCGGTCCCACCGGCGAGCGCAACACCTACACGCTGCTGCCGCGCGCCGCCGTGCTGTGCCTGGCCCAGCAGGAGACCGACCTGGCCGTGCAGTTGGCGGCCGTGCTGGCGGCCGGCAGCCAGGCCGTGTGGGTTGAAAGCCCCATGGCCCGGGCCCTGTTTGCGCGCCTGCCCAAGGCAGTACAATCGCGCGTCAGCCTGGTGGCCGACTGGTCGGCCAGCGATACCAGCTTCGACGCGGTTCTTCACCATGGCGACTCGGACCAGTTGCGCGCTGTGTGCGAACAGCTGGCCACGCGCCCCGGCCCGATCATTTCGGTGCAAGGCCTGGCACATGGTGAACCGAATATCGCCATCGAGCGTTTGTTGATCGAGCGTTCGCTGTCCGTCAATACGGCGGCAGCGGGCGGCAATGCGAGTTTGATGACGATCGGCTAACCGCCGGGCGTCGATCGAAGCGACGCGAGGCAGCGGTGATCCCGCAAACCTCGCGTATTTGAAAATCGGGGAGCGTTTCGCGCCACACCCGGACGCGTCCAAAAACGCAGCAAAGGCTATAGAGAATAGCTACCAAGGAGAACAGATGAACTCGACTTTCCACAAGACGGCCCTCACCGTCGCCCTGTCCGTTGCTGGCCTGTGCGCCACCTCGGCCGCCTTCGCCCAGGCGCAGGAAATCAAGCTGGGCTTTGCCGCGCCGATGACCGGCGGCCAGGCGCAATACGGCAAGGACATGCAGAACGGCGTTGTCCTCGCCATCGAGGAAATGAACGCGACCAAGCCCAAGATTGGCGGCAAGGACGTCAAGTTCGTACTGCTCTCTGAAGACGACGCGGCCGACCCCAAGACCGGCTCGGTGGTCGCGCAAAAGCTGGTCGACAACGGCATCCAGGGCATGCTGGGCCACTTCAACTCGGGCACCAGCATCCCCGCGTCGATGGTCTACAACCGCGCGGGCATTCCCCAGATCGCCATGGCAACGGCACCTGAGTACACCCGCCAGGGCTTCAAGACCACCTTCCGCATGATGACTTCCGACACCCAGCAGGGCTCGGTGATCGGTGCCTTCGTGGTGAAGAAGCTGGGCGCCAAGAACATCGCCATCGTCGACGACCGCACGGCCTACGGCCAAGGCCTGGCCGACGAGTTCGAGAAAGCCGCCAAGGCCGCCGGGGGCAAGATCGTGCGCCGCGAGTTCACCAACGACAAGGCGGTGGACTTCAAGGCTGTGCTGACCAACATCAAGCGCAGCAACCCGGACGTGATCTTCTTTGGCGGCGCAGAGACGCAATCCGCGCCGATGGCCAAGCAGGTCAAGGAACTCGGCATGAAGTCGCCGGTGGTGTCGGGCGAAATGTCGAAGACCGACAACTTCCTCAAGCTGGCCGGTCCTGCCGCCGAGGGCACGGTCGTCTCGCTGGCCGGCCTGCCGCTGGAGCAGATGCCCGGTGGCACCACCTACGAGAAGAAGTACGAGAAGCGCTTCGGCAGCAAGGTGCAGACCTACTCGCCGTACGCCTATGACGGCGCCACCGCCTTGATGACCGCCATGATCAAGGCGGGTTCGGCCGATCCGGCGCGCTACCTGCCGGTGCTGGCGGCCACCAACATGCAAGGCGTGACCACCAAGACCCTGGCCTACGACGCGCGCGGCGACCTGAAGGACGGCGGCATCACCGTCTACAAGGTGGTTGGCGGCAAGTGGACCGTGCTGGAGACGGTTGGCGGCAAGTAAGCTATTGCGCCCGCCAAGGCACCATTAGCGTCCTGCATCTGACGCCATCCCAGTGGGATGGCGTTTTTTGTTTTGCGGCAGGCGAATTCGCCATGCGCCGTCAGGCGGCAAGACGTGGGCGGCCTGGCGCCAAGTCACGGTCGTCCTTGTGCGATGCGGTTTCGAGCCTCTTCGATCACGCGGAGTGCGGTGATGTCATTGGGCACACCCTGTGCCAGGCCGGCGAGCCGTTGTTGAGCAGCCTCCATCTGTCCGCGCTGTGCCAGGATACGGATCACCTGTTCCGCCGAAGGGGAAGCGACAATCGCGATAAGTCCACGCGGATCTGCATCCTCTCGCATGACAAGCGTGGCAATGTGATCCGCCGCCCCTCCGCCTGAAAGCCTTGCTTCGATCGCGGCGGTGGCGGACAGCCAGTCGTTGTAGCGAGCTAAATCGAGAAAATCAATCGAGCCGGTGTCGTTGGCGAAAGTCGGCTGGCCTTGCGTGAGGAGTTCCTGGAGCGGGCGCAGGGTCTCCAGGTGGAGCGACGAAAGCGCATGCGGCAACAGGACCATAGCGGCAAGCTCCTCAGCCAGGAGCCCACTGGGTACACCTGCATGCCCAATGGCCTGCAGTGCCTGACGCTGAGCCTTGGGTTCCTGGATCAAGGGCAGGAGGAAACCCAGTTCCTTCGCGTACTCGGCTCGGCTTATGGTGCCGCCTGACAGAGCGGCGTTCAAGATGGGGATGCTATCGGGGAACAAGCCTAGTCGCGCATATTGCATGACCGCCTGATGTGCAATTTCAGTGTCAGATGAGCGGGCCGCCTTTGCGAGCATGGCTGCGACCTGAGGATTAGCCCCGAGGCGAGATTGCTCGGCGGCAGACAAGGCCAGGTCGGTTTCATATTGCGATGCCATCAAGTTGACCAGAGCGCGTTTGACCTGCTCGGCGTGGACGGTCCCATACAGACTGGCTTCAATCCGCAACGCCGTTCTGGCACTGGGCGGAAGTGGCAACAATCTGATCGTATCCAACAAGTACTGGGCACTTGTCGGGCTAAGGCGAGTGGCCTCGAAGTCACGCCAAAGCCAGTCGAATTTTTGCTCGGGTGTGAGGCTTGCATCCGAGACAATGCGTTGCGTATAGCGCTGAAGGCTTTCAAGATCGGCCCTCTCGCCAAGGGCGGCCTGATTCGACACCGGCTTCGCGACAGCCATTTGCCGTGGGGGCGTGGCAGGTGCACCCAGCACCGATTGCCGTTCCGTCAAGGTCTGAGTGTTGGGTTGTTCGGACGAGTCTTCAGCGGACAACGCGCGTATTCCGACTAACACCACAATGACGGCAAGTCCGCCCACGGTGAGTCGTATTAATATATTTTTCTGCATTTCCTACTTCTTCTTTAGCTCAACGCCTCTCTCGCTGAGCATAGTGAAGAGATTCTCTGGGGTCGTAGACTTGAACAGGCTAGTCCACAGAGTTGGGTTTCCACTGCTGAGCGGCACATAGGCATCGACAACAAATTTGTCGCAACGATATAGCCCACGAATCGGCGGACGATAGCTGGCGCACATCGGAGGCCGGCATGCCGGCCGCGCAGAAACATAGCCATCCGTTACCGTGTAGTCGGCGCCAACCAGTCCAATGAGCCTGGCGTTGTGGACGATGGCGTGCTTCATACTAAGGTTGACCAGATAAGAGCATGCTGCATCGCTACACAAGCGTTGTTGCGGAAGCTTGTCCAGGCCGGCAACGGAAGCAGCTCCCCAATATCGCGTTCTCGATTTGAAGTCGGCCAGACTATTCGTCTTGATGGCATTTCCGGCGACGTTGAGCGCTTCGATGACATGGCTGCCACTCCAGATGCCGACATGTCCTACGCCTCCAAGGCCCCATATATCCAAGTTTCTCCCCACAACGTCCGCGGCATCTGCAGGGTCCCAGCCGATCTTCGCCGGCATGGCCGGGGGGCGCTTCCATTGTGCCTGGGCCGTCGCGGCCATAATCAGGCTCGGCAACAGTGCGAGCAGCAGAGTTTTCGGATATCCGAATATACGCATTGAAACCTCCCCAGATAGGCTGACGGGCATTTTCGCGAACTTGGCCGGTGCGGCGGGATCGGTGCCATGCGTACAAAGTAGTTGAGTTGCCCGGGTTACCTCAATCGGCACTTTCTGAAATTGGGGCAGGAAATTTCTGCTTGGTGCAGGTGCGGCTTCCAGGCGGCGTGAGGTCGGGTGCCGGCTGGTCTACCTGGTCCGCGACAACGAAAACCCGACAGATATCCTCGTTCTGGCGGCTGGCCGGAAGGTGGCGTTGCCGTTTCTGCATACATTGGGGCAAAGCCGTTGTCCAGCGTTGCGGCTGGGATGGGAATCGCCCCTTTTTCTCACGAGCAGGAGGGGGCCACGATGGCGCATAATCCCGCACTCGCACATCCACCCCGAAGGAGCAGTCCGTGTCCGTGCAGGAAGTCAGCTACGACCACGCCATCGAGCTAGCCAACGCAGAGCGCTACGATGAAGCGCTGGTCATTCTCGACCAGCTTTCGCAGGCGCAGCCTCAAGTGGTGGATTTCGACTGCCTGCGGGCACGCCTGCATTTTGACCGCGGCGACGCGCAGGCCGCCTTTGCCGTGCTCGATGCGGCGCTGGCCAAGCTGCCCGGGCTGCCGCTGCACCCGGCGCACCGCTGGTCCTCGCGCGGCGTGATCGCGCATCGCTACGGCATGCTGCTGATGGGGATGGAGCGCTTGCAGGAGGCGCTGCCCTGGCTGGAAGAGGCCGCGCTGCGCAACGGCTTGTCTTCCGGCGAGTGGAGCGCCCGCCTGCATGCGGGGCTGGTGCATTACCGGCTGGGCAATTTCGCCGCGGCCGGCGCTTACTGGTATGACCTGCTTTATCGCGCGCCGGATCTTGGCGCCGAAGACATCCTGGGCCAGGCGCTGGCCCACGTGAATGCCGCCGGCGACAAGGCTGAGCCGATGCTGCGCCTATGCCTGGCGCGGATCGGCCTGGACAACCCCGACCTGCTGGAGCTCGACGAGGCTGCGGGCGATGCCCTGGCCGCCGAGCAGGCCGCCATCGTGCTGGCCAGCCAGCCGGACCACCCGCACGCCCGCCGCATCCGCGCGCCGCTGCGCTACCGCGCGGGCGAGCTCGATGGTGCCTGGGACGATTTCGCCACCTACCAGCGCAAGGCGCCGGACCCCAAGGCGCAGGTGCGCGAGCTCGAATGGCGCCACCAGTCCGGCGAGGCCGAGCCTTGGCTGCGCTTTGCCTTTGTCGAGGGCGCGACGGATGCGACCGGTTACTACAACGCGGGCGTGGCGCTGGCTGAGTTCATGGACGCGGTGCCGGCCGCCGAGGCGGCGCTGATGCCGCACCTGATCAAGGCCTATCGCCTGGGCCTGGCGCGCTTCGAAGCCTACTTCGCCACCGGCGAGGGCGGCTACGACGACGCCGATCCCCATATCTACTCGTTGCTGTGCCACAACCTGGCGACCCGGCTGGAAGGCGACGGCAACCGCGCGGAGCGCATCGCGCTGCACGAGAAGGGCATCGCGGTCAGCGAATTCATCGAGCACTGGATCGACCTGCTCGAATGCCTGGAGGCAGCCGGCCAGCACGGCAAAGCCGTGGAAGTCGCGGGCGACGTGCTCAACCGCTATCCGCTGGAGCGCGATCCCGCCAACGTGGGCTGGATCTTCAGCCGGTTGGTGAGCACCTGGAAGGCCATCGGTGGCACGGAAGTGACGTCGGCGGCCCGTGACGCGCTGGCGCACATGGATGCGCGCGCCGACGCCTTGCCGGTGGAGGAACGCAGCCAGACCGCGCACGCGCTGGCGCACGCCCGCGCGCACTTCGCGGGGCTGCTGCGCAATGCCATGGACAGCATGGACCAGCACGACCGCACCGACGCGCAGGCCGAGATCGAGGCCCTGCAGCGCCGCGCGCTGCTGATCGAGGACGCGTGGCTGTGCAACCAGTTCGGCATGATCTGGCGCGGCCTGGGCGCGCCGGAGCGCGCGTTGCCGCTGTTCGAGCAAGCCATCGCGCTGACCTCGGACGATGCTGCGGACCAGGCTTTCCCGCGCCTGCAGCGCGCGCTGATCCGCAACGGCGAGAAGCAATACGCGCAAGCGCTGACGGACTTCGAGGCGGCATTTGCCGCGCGCAACGGCTGGGACGGAGAGGCCTACCTCGGCGCCGTCGAGGCCGCGCTGGGCCTGGAGCAGCGCGAGACCGCGCTGGGCTACTTCGACAAGGCGCGCGCGAGCGGCGCCGCGCAGGGCAAGACGCGCTCACTCTATGCCCGCATGGAAACCGGCCTGCGGGCGACGCGTCCGGGATGGAAGTTCTGGGGCGTGTAGCCGGCGGGGCGGGCCGCATCCTCGGCCCAGCCACGATAAAAAAACGCCATCCCTGTAAGATGGCGTTTTTTTACGTGTGAACGCGTCATGTTGACAGCAAATTCCGTGCCTCTGTCGGACAAACTCCGACATGGAATGTCATGTGGCTCCGTTACCATATAGCCCATGAATGGACTGAGCCAATTGTTTCCAAGCCTGCCCCTGGCACCGGGCGGGCTTTTCTGGGTCGGGCTGGCGCTGGTGGGCGCCGGCCTGGCGGGCGAGGTATGCCGCATATACCTGCGGCTGCCCCGCATCGTCGGTTACGCGGCCACGGGCCTCGCGGCTGGCATGCTCGGCCGCGGCATCGTGGACGAGGACATGATCGCGCAGACCCGCATCCTGATCGACATGGCGCTGGCGCTCGCCCTGTTCGAGCTCGGGCACCGGCTCTCGCTCACCTGGCTGCGGGCCAATCGCTGGCTGCTCTTCACCAGCGCCTTTGAAAGCCTGCTGACCTGGGGCCTGGTTGCCGCCGTGCTGCAATGGATCGGCGTGAGCCCGGCGGTTGCCATCCTGGCCGGCGGCATTGCCGTGAGCACCTCGCCCACCATCGTGCTGCAGCTCAAGAACGAGCTGCGCGCCGAAGGGCAGGTGACCGAGCGGCTGCTCGCCATGGCCGCGCTGAACAGCATCTACGCCGCCGCCATCGTCCAGGTCGCCACCGGCTGGCTGCATTCCGAATATGGCAACCTGGGTGCGGCGCTGCTGCATCCTCTCTATCTGCTGGTGGGTTCCTGCCTGCTGGCCTGGGGCGTTGGCAAGCTCGGCCACGCGATCTATGCGCGCATGGAAACGGACGATCACTACAGCTTCCTGGTGCTGGTAGGGCTGGTGCTGTTCACGCTGGCGCTCACGCGCTTGCTCAAGCTGTCGATGCCGCTTACGCTGTTGCTCGCCGGTGTGGTGTTCAAGCACCAGGACAGCCAGCCGCGCGTATGGCCGGCGCACTTCGGCAGTGCGGGCAGCTTGCTGATCATCGTGATGGTGGTCTCGCTCGGCCTGCCGCTGACGGCGCACGACTGGGCCATCGGCGGCGGCGCTGCCTGTGTGCTGGTACTGCTGCGTCATATTGCCAAGCTGGTGGGTGTTGTCTCGCTGGGTTCGTTCTCGGGCCTGAGCATGAAGCAGTGCGTGGCCCTCGGGCTTGCGCTGGCACCCATGTCGGGCCTCGCGTACTTGCTGATGAGCGATATCGCGCTGCTGTATCCCGCCACGGGTGAGCCACTGGCAGCCATCATCCTGTGCACGCTGGCGGTCGAGCAGTTGCTTGGGCCTACGCTGGCGGGCTGGGCACTTCGCTATGCGGGCGAGGTCAGAAGCAATGGAGGAGGGCGCTGATGTCACTCGAACCGTTCAAGCATTCCGAGGCGCTGACGTTTGGCGTGGAACTGGAACTGCAGCTCGTCAACCGGCATGACTACGACCTGGCGCCGTTCGCGCCGGATTTGCTGCGTGCGCTGAAAGGCGCGCAACATGCCGGCGACATCAAGCCCGAGATCAGCCCCTCGATGATCGAGATCAGCACTGGCATCTGCAAAAGTCATGCACAGGCGCTGGACGAACTGGGCACCATGCGCGACCTGATGGTCGACGCCTCGCGCTCGCTCAACCTCGGCATCTGCGGCGGCGGCACACACCCGTTCCAGCAATGGGCCGACCGCACCATCTCCGATTCGCCGCGCTACCAGTACATTTCCGAGCTCTATGGCTATTTGGCCAAGCAGTTCACGGTGTTCGGCCAGCACGTGCACATCGGCTGCCCGAGCGCCGACGAATCGCTGTTCCTGCTCCACGCCATCGGCCGCTACGTACCGCATTTCATCGCGCTGGCCGCCTCCTCTCCCTATGTGCAAGGGGTGGACACCGGCTTCGCCTCGGCACGGCTGAATTCCGTCGCCGCCTTCCCCATGAGCGGGCGCGCGCCGCATCTGCTCACCTGGGACGCCTTCACCGCGTATTTCAACAAGATGCGCAACACGGGCGTGATCGAGAGCATGAAGGACTTCTACTGGGATATCCGTCCCAAGCCGGAGTTCGGCACCATCGAAGTCCGCGTGATGGACACGCCGCTGACCGTCGGGCGCGCCTGCGATATCGCCGCTTACATCCAGGCGCTCGCGCGCTACCTGCTGCTGTCGCGCCCCTTCATGCCGCAGGAAGACGATTACCTGGTCTACACCTTCAATCGCTTCCAGGCTTGCCGTTTCGGGCTGGAAGGCGAGTACGTGCACCCCAACGAGTTGACCCGGATGCCGATCGCCGACCACATCATCTCGATCTGCGACGCACTGGTGCCGCATGCCGAAGCGCTGGGCTCGCTTGATGCGCTGGCCAACATCCGTGCGCTGGCGCAAAGCCGCAACGGCGACGCGGAGCGCGTGCGCCAGATCGAAAGCACCACGCGCAGCCTGCGCGAAACGGTGCGGCAGACCTGCGACAGCTGGGCTGGCTGACTACGCCTGCGCGCCCACGTACACCGGCTCGCAGCGCAGCTCCGACTTCACCGAGTTGGCAATGAAGCAGGCCTCGTGTGCCGTGTGATGCAGGTGCGCCAATTCCTCCCGGGTCGGCTGGCGCTCGCCGCAGAAGGTGACCTCCGGCCTGAGCGTGACCACCGTCATGGCCATCCGGCCTTCCGCGTTCTTCGCCATGGTGCCGACAGCGGCATCGAAGTAGCGGTCCACGCAGAACTTGTGCTTGGCGGCGATGGAAAGGAACCACAGCATGTGGCAACTGGAGAGCGATGCAACGAAGGCTTCTTCGGGATCCACGGCTGCGGCGTCCGACATGGGCAGGGGAACGACATGGGGCGATGAGGATCCGGGTACTTCCACGCCGCCGTCGAAGCGCAGCATGTGCTTGCGGCTATAGCGATTGCCGAGGAAATCCTGCTCGCCACGTTGCCAGAGGATTTCTGCGGTGTAGTGGGCCATGTCTTCTCTCTCTCCATTAAATTGACTGCGAAGGCTGGATACCGGATACCGGATACCGGAGACCAGTTACCGATTGCCTATCGCTTCGCACGCGTGCGTCACGCCCCGTGCGGCACGCTTTCGCCATCCCGCAGCCCGAGCCGCTGGTTGGCGGGGACCGCCACATCGATCAGCTTGGGCTTGGGCAGGTTCAGCTGCCCCATCATCTCGATGAACTGGGTACGCGTGCGCCCGGCCACGCGGCTGTTGTTGGCGCGCTCGAAGCCGATGGTGGATGCGGTGCGGCCCTTGTAGTCGTGGGCGGGGTAGACCACGGTGTCGTCGGGCAGGGCGAAGAGTTTCTGCGTGAGGCTGTCGTACAGCGTGCCGGCGTCGCCGGACTGGAAGTCGGTGCGGCCGCAACCGTCGATCAGCAGCGCGTCGCCGGTGAAGACGCGGCGCACCGGGCCGGCAGGCGTGGGCTCTTCCCACAGGTAGCTCATGCTGCCGGCGGTGTGCCCCGGCGTATGGATGGCGCGCAGCGTCTGCGTGCCGAACTGCAGCGTGTCTGCGTCGATCAGCTGCTTTTGCGCGGGTTGGATGTCGCAGCCCGAGGGGGCTGCGGTACGTGCGCCGGTTTGCAGTGCAACATGGCCGGCCGAGGTGATGTGGTCCGCATGGGCATGGGTCTCGACCACCCACGCCAGCGTGGCGCCGCAGGCCTGCAGCAGCGCCATGTCGCGTTCCAGCTGGTGGTCCACCGGATCGATCAGCAGCGCCTGGCGCGTGGCGGCATCGATCAGCAAATAGGTGTAGGTGGACGAGGTTTCGTCAAACAGCTGATGGAATGTCTGCATGGCCATGCCCGCTTGTGGGTAAACACTACATGATAGCGCCGCCAGCGGGCGCTATCAGCCGATCGTCAGCACTTCGCTGATCTGCATCACGGGAACCGCATCGGTGTAGTTGGGGATATCGAGCTGCAGCTCGTTGCCGGCTGCCTTGGCGGCGGCCACGAAGTCAGGCACGGACTCGAACAGGAAATGGCACATCACCGTGAAGGCCGGATCGGAACCCGGCGCGCCAGCGCCCAGACCGCGTTCCACCGCCACGCCGCGATAGCCTGGGTGCGCGCCAAACAGCGCGACTGCGCGCGGCATGTGGCGCTGCAGGTAGTAATCCATGTCGAACTTGCCGCCCTTGCTGTGTGGATAGAGAAAGCTGATCTTGACCATGCCGGACTCCAGTTGGATCGGATTGGATTGGGATGAATGCCCGGCAAGCGTAGCAGAAAGCGCGCATTCGCTTGCGCTGGCGGGCCGGCCTCAGCACTCCACGATATTCACCGCCAAGCCGCCACGCGCCGTTTCCTTGTACTTGGTTTTCATGTCGGCGCCGGTCTCGCGCATGGTCTTGATCACGGAGTCGAGCGACACATAGTGCATGCCGTCGCCGCGCAACGCCATGCGCGCGGCGTTCACGGCCTTCACCGAGGCCATGGCGTTGCGCTCGATGCAGGGAATCTGCACCAGCCCGCCGACCGGGTCGCAGGTCAGCCCGAGGTTGTGCTCCATGCCGATCTCGGCCGCGTTCTCCACCTGCTCCGGCGTGCCGCCCATCACGGCGGCCAGGGCGCCGGCGGCCATCGAGCAGGCCACGCCGACCTCGCCCTGGCAGCCGACTTCGGCGCCGGAGATCGAGGCATTGAGCTTGTAGAGCATGCCGATGGCGCCGGCTGTCAGCAGGAAGTCGATCACGCCCTGCGGGCTGGCGCCGGGCACGAAGCGGTCGTAGTAATGCAGCACGGCCGGGATGATGCCGGCGGCGCCGTTGGTGGGCGCGGTGACCACGCGGCCGCCGGCCGCGTTTTCTTCATTGACGGCGATCGCATACAGGTTGACCCAGTCGATCACCGAAAGCGGATCGGCCAGCGCGCGCTCGGCGTGCTCGGTGAGGTTGCGGAACAGGTCGTGGGCGCGGCGCTTGACCTTGAACGGCCCGGGCAGCTCGCCGTCGGTGCGGCAGCCGCGTGCCACGCAGGCTTGCATCACGGCCCAGATCTGCAGCAGGCCGGCGTTGACCTCGGCCTCGCTGCGCCACACGCATTCGTTTTCCATCATCAGCCGCGCAATGCTCTTCTTGCTGGCGGCTGCCATCTCCAGCATCGCGCGCCCGCTGCGAAACGGATGCGGCAACTGCTGGTCAGCCTCCAGGATATGCGTATTGGCTGCACCGGCGGTGATGATGAAGCCGCCGCCCACCGACAGGTAGCGCCCTTCGCGGATGCGCTCGCCGCCAGCATTGAAGGCGTGGAACTTCATGCCGTTGGGATGCTCGGCCATGGCCTCGCGGCGGTAGAAGACGATGTGCTCCTTCTCCACGAAGGGCACGGGATGCGTGCCCAGCAGCGAGAGCGTGCGGCTGGCGCGCAGCGCGGCTAGCCGCAAGTCGATGGTGTCGGGGTCGATGGTGTCGGGCGCTTCGCCCAGCAAGCCGAGGATCACGCCCTTGTCGGTGCCGTGGCCGCGGCCGGTGGCGCCGAGCGAGCCATACAGCTCCACGCGCACGCTGGCCACCTGCGGCAACAGGCCGTCGCGCGCCAGGCCCTGGGCGAACATCAGTGCGGCGCGCATCGGACCAACGGTGTGCGAGCTTGATGGGCCGATGCCCACCTTGAACAGGTCGAAGACGCTGACAGCCACGGTAGGCTCCTGGGGTTGGCTCGCGCCGGGATCAGACCGGCGCGTCCGTGTCCTGATTGATGGGGGCGCGCCACAGCGAACCCGCCGCATTGGGCGGCGCGGGTGGCGCGTCTTTCTTTACCAGCACGCTGATGGTGCCGTCGTTCTCGAGGATCGCGAAATGCACATCGGCAACGCGCTCGCACCCCGCATGGCGCAGTGCCTTGCGCAGGTCGTCGCGGGTCACGAAAGCGCGCTTCATCACGTCACCGAAGACCATGCCGTCGTGGATCAATACCTGCGGGCGCCCCTCGACGACGTTCTCGAAGCGCCGGCTGCGCCAGCTCAGCCAGGCCAGTACAAGGTTGGCGCCGACCAGCGTCACCGCCAGGATCAACCCGGCCGTGACGGAGTTGTCCCCGGCGTTCATGGAGTTCTGCACGGCGTTGGACAGCACCAGCAGCAGCACCAGGTCGAGCGAGGTGAGCTGCCCGATCTGGCGCTTGCCGGACAGCCGCAGCAGCACCAGCAGGCTGCCGTAGACGATCAGTCCGCGCAGGACGAATTCCCACCATGGGGCGCTGAGATTCCACATGCGTGCTCCGTATTCCGGGCACGGCCGGGTGGCCGCGCATCCACACAGAGCATAGCGCGAGGGCGATGCGCCGGGGCCGCCGCAACGCGCGGTGGCCCCGGCCTCATGCCAGCTTACTCTTGTGCGTACTCGCTCATCGGCACGCAGGCGCAGAACAGGTTGCGGTCGCCGTACACGTTGTCCGCACGGCCAACGGGCGGCCAGTACTTCTGCGTGCGCAGCGCGGCCACCGGGTAGGCGGCTTCCTGGCGCGTGTACTTGTGTTCCCACACGTCGGCGGTGATCACCGCGGCGGTGTGCGGCGCATTCTTCAGCGGGTTGTCCTCGCGGTCGAAGGTGCCGTCTTCCACGCGGGCGATCTCGGCGCGGATGGCGATCATCGCGTCGATAAAGCGGTCCAGCTCGTGCAGGGCCTCGCTCTCGGTCGGCTCGATCATCAGCGTGCCCGGTACCGGGAAGCTCATGGTGGGGGCGTGGAAGCCGTAGTCCATCAGGCGCTTGGCCACGTCCTCGTTGGAGATGCCGGTGGTCTTTTGCAGCGCGCGCACGTCCAGGATGCACTCGTGCGCCACCAGGCCGTGCTGGCCGGTGTAGAGCACGGGGAAGTGCGGCGACAGGCGGCGCGCCACGTAGTTGGCGGCCAGGATGGCGTTCTCGGTGGCGGCGGTCAGGCCGGCCGAGCCCATCATGGCGATGTACATCCACGAGATCGGCAGGATGCTGGCCGAGCCGAACGGCGCGGCGGACACGCCGCCGATGCCATGGTCGTCGCGGCGATAGCCCACGCTGTCCTGGTTGGGCAGGAAGTCAGCCAGATGCGCGCCGACCGCCACCGGGCCAACGCCCGGGCCGCCACCGCCGTGGGGGATGCAGAAGGTCTTGTGCAGGTTCAGGTGGGACACGTCGCCACCGAACTGGCCCGGCGCGGCGGTGCCGACCATGGCGTTCATGTTGGCGCCGTCCACGTAGACCTGGCCACCATGCTTGTGCACGATGTCGCAGATCTGCTGCACGCCCTGCTCGAATACGCCGTGCGTGGACGGGTAGGTGATCATGATGGCGGCGAGGTTCTTGCTGTGCTGCTCGGCCTTCTTCGCCAGGTCTTCCAGGTCGACGTTGCCGTTCTCGTCACAGGCCACCACCACCACCTTCATGCCGGCCATCTGTGCCGACGCCGGGTTGGTGCCGTGCGCGGAGGAGGGGATCAGGCAGATGTCGCGGTGGCTTTCGCCACGGCTGGCGTGGTACGCATGGATGATCAGCAGGCCGGCGTATTCGCCTTGCGAGCCGGCATTGGGCTGCAGGCTCACCGCGGCGTAGCCGGTGGCGGCGCACAGCATGGCTTCGAGCTGGTCGATCATCTCGCGGTAGCCGACCGTCTGGTCCAGCGGCGCGAACGGGTGGATCTTGCTGAATTCGGGCCACGTCACCGGGATCATTTCGCTGGTGGCGTTGAGCTTCATGGTGCACGAGCCCAGCGGGATCATGGTGCGGTCCAGCGCCAGGTCCTTGTCGGCCAGCATGCGCAGGTAGCGCAGCATTTCGTGCTCGGCGTGGTGCGTGTTGAACACCGGGTGCGTCAGGTAGGCGCTCTGGCGCGCCAGGCCGGCCGGGAACGCGTCTTGCGCGGCGGCTTCGAGTGCATCGAAGCTGGGCACCGGCTTGCCGTGGGCGAAGATTTCCAGCAGGGCGACGACGTCCTCGCGCGAGGTGGTCTCGTCCAGCGAGATGCCGATGCGGGTGGCGCCGGCGTGGCGCAGGTTGATGCCGCGCGCGGTGGCCGAGGCGTGGAGGGCTTCGGTGTTGAAGCCGGTTTCCAGCGTCAGCGTATCGAAGAAGGTGGCGTTGGTGCGCGCGTAGCCCAGTTGTTCCAGGCCGCCGGCCAGCGTGGCCGTCAGGCGGTGCACGCGCTGGGCGATGCGCTTGAGGCCTTGCGGGCCGTGGTACACGGCGTACATCGAGGCCATCACAGCCAGCAACACCTGTGCCGTGCAGATGTTCGACGTCGCTTTCTCGCGGCGGATATGCTGCTCGCGCGTTTGCAGGGCCAGGCGGTATGCCTTGTTGCCTTGCGCGTCGATGGTCACGCCCACCAGGCGGCCGGGCATGGAGCGCTTGAAGGCATCCTTGACCGCCATGTAACCGGCGTGCGGGCCGCCGAAGCCGAGCGGCACGCCAAAGCGTTGCGAGTTGCCCACTGCCACGTCGGCGCCCCACTCGCCGGGCGCGGCGATCAGGGTCAGTGCCAGCAGGTCGGCGGCAGCCACCACCAGGCCACCAGCGGCGTGCACCGCGTCGGCGATGGCGCGGTAGTCGGCCACATCGCCGTTCACGCCGGGGTACTGCAGCAGCACGCCGAAGGCATGGGCACCGGCCGCTTCGGCAGCGGGGCCGACCTTGACTTCGATGCCCAGCGGCAGCGCGCGGGTGCGTACCACTTCCAGCGTTTGCGGCAGCACGTCATCCGCGACATAGAAGGTGGTGGAGGCGTGTTTGTTGACGCGCTGCAGCAGCGTCATGGCTTCGGCAGCCGCCGTGCCTTCATCCAGCATCGACGCATTGGCGATGTCCAGGCCGGTCAGGTCGGTCACCATCTGCTGGAAGTTCAGCATGGCTTCCAGGCGGCCCTGGGAGATCTCGGGCTGGTAGGGCGTGTAGGCGGTGTACCAGGCCGGGTTCTCGAAGATATTGCGCAGCACCACGCCCGGGGTCAGCGTGTTGTAGTAGCCCTGGCCGATAAAGCTCTTGAGCACGCGGTTCTTGCTGGCCAGCCCACGCAGCTTGGCCAGCGCGGCTTCTTCGGTCAGCGGCGCGGTGAACTCGCCCAGCGGCATGCCGTCGCGGCGGCGGATGGCGGCGGGGATGACGGCGTCAATCAGCGCGGCGCGGTTGTCATAGCCCAGCACCTTGAGCATGTGCTGTTGTTCGGCGGCGTCGGGGCCGATATGGCGGGAGGCGAAGGCGTCGCGCGCCTCCAGTTCGGCCAGCGTGGGCCGGGCAACTTGGGCGGCAGTCATGGGCAGGGGGGCGTTCATGGCAAGAATCTCGTGAGAGCGGTGCGGCGGGTGGTCGGCCCGGTCCGCGTCGCGGCAGTCTTTATCCGTCATTCCCGTGGCGCGGGAATGACGATCTGGCATCAGGCGCCGACGTTGGCCTTATAGGCGTCGGCCGACATCAGGCCGTTCACGTCGTCGCTGTTGGCCGGCTTGAGCTTGAACAGCCAGGCGTCGAAGGCGTCGGCATTGACGCTTTCCGGAGAGGCGGCGGCGGCGTCGTTGATGGCGATCACTTCGCCTGCCACCGGAGCGTAGATGTCGGATGCGGCCTTGACCGATTCCACCACGGCCAGCGCGTCGCCGGCGCCGACCGACTTGCCCACTTCCGGCAGTTCCAGGAAGACGATGTCGCCCAGCGCGTCCTGCGCGTGGTCGGTGATGCCGATGGTCAGCGTGCCGTCGGCTTCGACGCGCACCCACTCATGGGACTCGGTGTATTTCAGGTCGGCGGGGAAATTCATGGGATTGCTCCAGATTCAATTTGTTATTCAGCGCCCGCCGGGGGGTGTCGATGTTCGACGGGGTAACCGCCGGCGGGCGCGCTGTGACCGGTGCGAGCGTTCAGCTCACGAGTGCCTTGCCATTGCGCACAAACGGCAGTTTAACCACAGTCGCGGCGAGTTTGCGGTCGCGGATCTCGACCTGCACCTCGGCGCCGAGCGCAACGTCGAGCGGCACGCGGGCAAAAGCGATGGATTGGGACAGCGATGGGCTGAAGGTGCCACTGGTGATTTCACCTTCGCCAGCAGGGGTGATGACCTTCTGGTGGGCGCGCAGCACGCCGCCCGCTTTTCCGTTGGCCGGGCGCAGGATCAGCCCGACGAACTGCTGGGTCTTGCCGCCGGCGACCAGGGCCGCCTTGCCGGTGAAGTCGCGTTCGCTTTGCAGGTCCACGGTCCAGGCCAGGCCGGCGTTGAGCGGCGAGGTGTGGATATCCATGTCCTGGCCGTACAGGTTCATGCCGGCCTCCAGGCGCAGCGTGTCGCGTGCGCCCAGGCCAGCCGGGCGCACGCCCTCGGCGATCAGCTTTTCCCACAGGCCGGCCACGTTCTCGGCTGGCACCACCAGCTCGAACCCGTCTTCGCCGGTATAGCCGGTGCGTGCCACCATGACTTCGCCAAGGGCGGGGTCCTGCACCACGACGGCGTTGAACGGCTTCAGGGCTTCGCTGGGCTGGGTCGCGGGGAAAGCGCTCCACACCTTGGCGCGGGCGTTGGGACCTTGCACGGCAACGATGGCCAGCGGGGCCACGCCGCCGGGCGCATTGTCGCCGCGGCGCGGCGTGATTTTCACGCCGCTATTGGTGGCGGCATTGCGTGCGGAAATCCACTCGATGTCATGGTTCGCGGTGCCGGCGTTGACCACCAGGCGGAAGTAGTCCTCGGCGAAGAAATAGACGATCAGGTCGTCGATGACGCCACCCTTCTCATCCAGCATGCAGGAGTACAGCGCCTTGCCCGGCGTTTGCAGCTTGTCGACGTTGTTGGCCAGCAGGCCGCGCAGGAAGGGGCGCACATTGGCGCCCTTGAGGTCGACCACGCACATGTGGGAGACGTCGAACATGCCGGCATCGCTGCGCACAGCATGGTGTTCCTCGATCTGGGAGCCGTAGTTGACCGGCATGTCCCAGCCGCCGAAGTCGACCATGCGGGCGCCGAGGGCGCGGTGGATAGCGTTGAGGGGCGTGGCCTGGAGCGTCATGGAATCCTCGGGGGAAGGCAAATCTCGGTTCGAAAACGAAAAAGGGCCATCCGCCGCAGGATTCGGCGCGCCATAGCGCTGCCAGATCCGCTGCGGCGGATGACCCCTCTGTCCTCGATACCTGAGAGATTACAAGGCGGGATCCCAATTGCTGGAAACCCAAACCTTGCGCGCCCCTTCGGTGGGCACGCTCACCAAGGCTGTCGACGGAATCGATCAGTGGCGGGTGCCGCTCTCCAGAGTACGGCGTGCATCGTGTGCATGTTGCAAGCCGATCCAACCAGTCCATGGTGCCTGAGAGTTTTCGGGTGATACCCCTTCGGCGGCGCAAGATCTGCGCGCTCTCCCGGTCGGATGGCGCGACTCTACAGCCAGCCTCGGGGGCTTGTCAACGCGCTCGCGCGCCAGCCCGGGCGCAGCCGCGGGCCGGCTGGCCGGCGTGTTAACATCTGCGGCTCCGATGGCTTTTGCTGTGCCGCAGGCTTCACCCGCGGCCTTGGCCGCGCCAATGCATGTGCTGCCTTTGCCATGCGTAAAAGCCCGCGCCCGCCTTGCCGGCCATCCCGCCACCCAGCACCACCACCAGCCCTCGCATGACCCACGGACTCAACCCTGCCCAATCCGAAGCCGTTCGCTACCTCGACGGCCCCTGCCTGGTGCTCGCCGGCGCCGGCTCGGGCAAGACCCGGGTGATCACGCAGAAAATCGCGCACCTGATCGAGGACAAGGGCTTCCAGCCCAAGCACATCGCCGCGGTGACCTTCACCAACAAGGCCGCCAAGGAGATGCAGGAGCGGATCGCCAAGCTGATGGAAGGCAAGACCACGCGCGAGGGCAAGCGCATCCCCATCAAGCAGATCACGGTGAGCACCTTCCACTCGCTGGGCGTGCAGATCCTGCGCGCCGAGGCCGAGCACGTGGGCCTGAAGCCGCGCTTTTCCATCATGGACTCGGACGATTGCTTTGGCATGGTGCAGGAGCAGCTCGCCTCCACCGACAAGAAGCTGATCCGCAGCGTGCAGAGCACCATCTCGCTGTGGAAGAACGGCATGGTCGATCCCGAGACCGCCATCGCCCAGGCCGACAACCCCGACGATCACCAGGCGGCGCTGATCTACCGCAACTACGTGGCCACGCTGCATGCCTACCAGGCGGTGGACTTCGACGACCTGATCCGCCTGCCGGCCGAGCTGTTCGCGCGCAACGAAGAGGTGCGCCTGCGCTGGCAGAACCGGCTGCGCTACTTCCTGGTGGACGAGTACCAGGACACCAACGCCTGCCAGTACCAGCTGCTCAAGCAGCTCGCTGGCGGCTCGCACCTGCGCGCGCCGGCCTTTACCGCGGTGGGCGACGACGACCAGGCCATCTACGGCTGGCGCGGCGCCACGCTGGACAACCTCAAGCTGCTGCAGACCGATTTCCCCGACCTGAAGGTGGTCAAGCTGGAGCAGAACTACCGCTCCACCGTGCGCATCCTGGAGGCCGCCAACGCGGTCATCTCCAACAATCCCAAGCTGTTCGACAAGAAGCTGTGGAGCGAGCACGGCATGGGCGACCCCATTGCCGTCAACCCGATGAACGATGAGGAGCACGAGGCGGAGTCGGTCGTATTCCGCCTGTCGGCCCACAAGTTCGAGCGCCGCGCGCAGTTCCGCGACTACGCCATCCTGTATCGCGGCAACCACCAGGCGCGGCTGTTCGAGCAGATCCTGCGCCGCGAGCGCATTCCTTATGTGCTCTCGGGCGGGCAGAGCTTCTTTGACAAGGCCGAGATCAAGGACATCTGCGCCTACCTGCGCCTGATCGCCAACCCGGACGACGATCCCGCCTTCATCCGCGCCATCACCACGCCCAAGCGCGGCGTGGGCAACACCACGCTGGAAGTGCTTGGCACCTTCGCTGGCCAGGCCAAGGTGTCGTTGTTCGAAGCGGCCATGATGGGCGGCATCGAAGGCAAGCTCCAGCCGCGCCAGCTGGAGCCGCTGCGGGTGTTCTGCGAGGCCATGGTGCGCCTTGCCGGGCGCGCGGCCAGCGATCCCGCCACCCAGGTGCTCGACGACATGATGGAAGGCATCCACTACGAGGCCTACCTGTACGACACCTTCGACGAGCGCCAGGCCCAGTCGCGCTGGACCAACACGCTGGAATTCCTCGACTGGCTCAAGCGCAAAGGCACCAAGCCCGAGGCCACGGGCGAGGGCGAGGGCGAGGAGGCTACCGGCTTCGACACCGCCGATGGCTTTGGCGACGAGGGCAAGAACCTGCTGGAGCTGACCCAGACGGTGGCGCTGATGAGCATGCTCGAAGGCCGCGAGGAAGATCCCGACGCGGTGCGCCTGTCGACGCTGCACGCCTCCAAGGGGCTGGAGTACCCGCACGTGTTCCTGGTCGGGGTGGAAGAGGGCATCCTGCCCCACTGCCGCGAAGACGAAGACATGAGCGATGAGAAGATCGAGGAAGAGCGCCGCCTGATGTATGTAGGCATCACGCGTGCGCAGCGCAGCCTGCACCTGAGCTGGTGCAAGAAGCGCAAGCGCGCCCGCGATACCTACTCTTGCGAGCCGTCGCGCTTTATCGGCGAGATGAAGCTCGAAGAGGCCCCCGCGATCAAGGACGAAACGCCCGCCATGAGCCCCAAGGACCGCTTGGCCGGGCTCAAGGCCTTGCTCGGAACGCCCGGTACGCCAGGCAAGACCTCCGCGTGACCGGCGCCGGCAGGCGTTTCGTGCCCCATCCCGGTGCCAATCGTACAAAGTCGATACATTAGCCTACAAGCGGGACATGACCCTCGCCCGATGTCTGTCTAACATCGCCGGTGCCTGGCCCGACGTATGGACCAGGCGCCGCGCCGTTCCGTCCCTTCGGAGTGGCGTGGCCGGGCAGCACGCCCGACTTCTTCCCTGTTCAGCGCCTCCGCACTTGGGTCCGGGGGCGTTTTTTTTTAGGGAATCCGCCAGATCCCGTGGCCGTCAGGCGCGCGCGATGCCCAGGGTGAATTCGCCTTCCAGCGTGCCGGCCGCGTCCCGCAGGCGGCGTACCCGCAGCAGGTTGGGGCGCGTGCCGGCAATGCCGTCCTGTGCGTTTTGCACGGGCGAAGCGCCCCGCGCGCGATACGCGGCATGCTGGAGATGCACCTCGCGGCTGAGCGCATCGTCGAAGAACAGCTGGCTGGTCAGTACCTCGGTCTTGCCGAGATGGATCTTCAAGTGGATATGCACCGCGCGCGGCGCGTACCAGCCCGGGTAGATCGTCAGGAACTGCGCGGCGCCATCGGCGCCGGTGGGCTGCACGCCGCGCAGGAAGCGGGCGGGACTGGCCGGCACGGCGTGCATGCCGCCGCCGTCCGGGCCCTGGCCCGGTCCTTGCCCCGGGCCGGAGCCTTCCGCTGGCGGCGGCGGCATGCTGCCCTGGTCGTAGCCGCTGTAGCTGCCGCCGGCATCGCAATGCCAGATGCTGGCCAGCGCGCCGGCCACGGGCGTGCAGCCGCGGCCGGTGTCCACCACGAGTAGCCTGAGCCGCAGCAACTGGCCCGGCCGGCCATCGCGGATATCGGTGCGCACCAGCGCCTGGTCGATATAGAACGGGCCCTCGGTCAGGGTCGGCGTGAGCAGGCAGGCGGCAGGTTGCGCGGCGGCGTCGCCCGCCAGCCCGATCAACCCGGCACCGAGTGATCCTCCCAGTACACCGCCGAGGAAACGGCGGCGGCCGCCGTTAGCGGCTATCGGGCCTGCGTGGTCGAGGGGCTTACTGGGCATCTGGCGCTCCTTGTTGGTGAAGCCCCGCAGCGCCGGGTACGCCGAATGGGCCATTCGCGCCGAAGGCGCAGGGCATGGGTGCAGGTCCACGGCCGGGCATGGGGCCTGCCATGGCGCCGGGGAAAGGGTGGGGGCCGGGGCCGAATGCGCCCCGCGGCGAACCCGCCAAGCGGCCCTCCGGCATGTCGCGCAGGCGCTTACGCTGGCCGGCATCCAGGCTTTCTTCAAATGCGATCCAGCGATCGCGCGCGGCGCGGCGATCCTTGTCGAGCGCATCGTGCAGGCGGTCTTCCCGCTCCGCGCGGGCGCGCAGCGACGACTCGGGACCCTGCGGCTGGCCGGGGCCGCCGCCTTCGCGGACAAAGCGAGCCTGCAGTTCCAGCGCGTGCGCATGCGCTTCCCGCGCCGCGTCCAGGGCGGCTTGCCATAGGATGGCCTGGGCAGGCGTGAGCACCAGCGCTTCGCGCAGCGATGCGGGTGCCACCGGCCGGCCGTGGCCGGCAACTGCCTGCGGGCTGGTTTGCAGCGCGTGCGCCGGCAGCGTCAAGGCGCAGGCGCCGCACAGCACGGCAAGGGACAACAAGGCGCGGATGCGGGGCAGCAAGGCTTGGGGCTGGGTCACAAGGATTCTCCATGGAGGTCATGCGGGGAGAGGCCCGGGATTGCCGACGTGATGCCGATGGCTTCAAGCATAGCGGGGGCGCCGGGCTGCCGTGGCCTGCCGGTCAGGAACTGGCAGGCACAAAAGCGGCGGGATAACGACATGCCATATTAGAAAGGCCCGCCCGCCGTTGCTTGAGCGCTTGGTCAGCGCGCGGAAGCAATGCCGTACAAAGCGGGCCGCCGGGCGCGCCGCTTTGTATCAAGCCCGGTACAAAGCGGCCACACCCTGCCTATCAGGCCGCCGCGCCGGGCTGGTAGAGTGAATCCCTGGCGGCGGCGGCTTGCCGGGCCGCCTCAATCCGCCCAAATCCGCTGCAATACCGGCATGCCGGCGCACAAACCTGCCGCGAACGACGCGGCGAACCGCTGCAAAGCACGACGAAACCCGATGGACCATTCTCCCGCCTCGCCCCTTCATTTGCTGATCGTCGACGACGATCCGCAGATCCGCGCCATGCTGGCCGAGTACCTATCCACCTTTGGCATCGAAGCGGATGGCGCCGAGGGCGGCGCCGCCATGCGCGCCGCCATGGCCACGCGCGACTACGACCTGGTGGTGCTCGACCTCTCTTTGCGTGGCGAAAACGGCCTGACGCTGTGCCGCGAGATCCGCGAGCGCGGCGACCTGCCGGTGATCATGCTCACCGCGCGCACCGAGCTGGCCGACCGCGTGGTCGGGCTGGAGGTCGGCGCCGACGACTATGTCACCAAGCCCTTCGAGATGCGCGAGCTGGTGGCGCGCATCCACACCGTGCTGCGCCGTGCCCGGGGCGGCGGCGTGAAGCGCCCGCCGGCGGCGGGCGGCCATGAACTGCGCTTCGGCAGCTGGCGCCTGAACACCACGCTGCGCCAGCTGGTCGATGGCGAGGAAACCGTGGTGCCGTTGTCCAATGCGGAATTCCGGCTGCTGCTGGCGTTCATCGAGCATCCGAACCGCGTGCTGGATCGCGAGCTGCTGATCAACCAGGCGCGCGGCCGCGATCTCGACGTCTTCGATCGCAGCATCGACCTGCTGGTTTCGCGCCTGCGCCAGAAGCTGCGCGACGATCCGCGCGACCCGACGCTGATCCGTACCGTCCGAGGCGAGGGCTATGTCTTTACCGGTGCCGTCGAAGCCTGAGCGCGCGGGCTGGGTGGCCCGCCACGACTCCATGTTCATCCGGCTGTTCCTGGTGATGGCCGCGATCATGCTGGCCGTGCACCTGCTCGGCGTCACGGTCATCGAGAGCGTGTTCCCGCGCCCGGGGCATACCGGGTTCAACTTCGTTCCCAGCGACGAGATGCCGCCACCCCCGCCCCCGGGTGAAGAGGGGCGGCGGGGCGAGTTCCCGCCGCCGCCGGATGCCGAGGCGCGCGCGGACAACGGCCAAGGCGGAGCCGGGGCCCCAGTGCCGCCACGCCGCCCGCGCCGCACGCACGGTCTTGGGCCGCCGCGCCTGGGCCAGCTGTTCCAGCTCGCCGCCATTGTGGCCGCGTCCTGGGTGGGCGCGCGATTGCTGGCCAGGCCGGTCCAGCGCCTGGCCAGCAGCGCCGGCCGGCTGGCCCAGGACGTGCATGCCCCGCCGCTGGACGAAGACAGCGGCCCGGCCGAGGCTCGCGCCGCAGCCCAGGCCTTCAACCACATGCAGCAGCGCATCCGCACCCAGCTGGCACAGCAATCGCGCTTCCTGGCTGCCGTGTCCCACGACCTGCGCACCCCGCTCACCCGCATGAGCCTGCGCATCGAAGGCGTCGACGACAACCAGGTCCGCTATCGCCTGCGCCAGGACCTGGCGGAGATGAATGGTCTGATCGATGCCACCCTGTATTACCTGCGCGAGCGCGACGGCGCCGCCGCGCCGCGCCAGCGGGTGGACGTGCATGCCTTGCTGCAGGCCGTGGTGGACGATGCCACGGAAGTCGGCCAGGACGTCACCTTGTCTGGCGACGCCGAGCCGCTGCTGGCCTATCCGCCTGAACTGCGCCGGGCCGTGGTCAACCTGGTCGAGAACGCGCACCGCTACGGCGGCAGCGCGTGCATTGAACTGGCGGACAGCCCCGAGCGGGTGGTGATCGATGTGTGCGACAGCGGCCCCGGCATTCCGCCGGAGGAAATGGCGCGCGTGCTGGAGCCGTTCTACCGGCTCGAATCCTCGCGCAACCGTGCCACCGGCGGGGTCGGCATGGGCCTGTCGATTGCCGCGGATATCGTTGCGCGCCACGGCGGCGAGCTCAGCCTGGCCAACCGGGCGGAGGGCGGCCTGCGGGTGCGCATCGTGTTGCCGCGCGCCTGAGCCGCGGGCGGCCCGGTGCCAGCGCTACCGCTCACCGTGCCGTGCCGCCCCCCATTGCCGCAAGCTGCACATACTGCGAGCCGCGCGAGCCGTGTGTGAAATCCAGCACGAAATCGCCCACGTCGACGCGGGCCTGCAGCGCGCGCCGCAGGTCCGCCGGGGTGGCCCCGCGCGGCGCGGCCAGCGCCGTGCGCACCAGCCAGGCCGCGCCGATATAGCCGGCCAGCGTGGCCGGCGAGGCGGGTTCGTCCAGGAACTGCTTCATCCGGCCCACGTGCTCCTTGACCACGCGCAGGGTCAGGTCCTGCGGCCCGGGGGCGATCTGCGTCAACACGATGCCGCCGGTGTAGCCGGCGCCAAGAATCTCGCGTGCCGCCAGCGAATTGACCGCCGACAAGCCCACCAGGAAGCCGTACCAGCCCCGCGCCGCCAGCGCGCGGCCGAGGTTGCCATAGGCCAGCGTATCGCCCGCCACGATCACCGCGGCCGGGCGCGCGGCGGCGATGCGTTGCGCCACCGCGCCGGCGTCGCTGCCCTTGCCCGCATCCAGCGTGAGTGCCTGCAGTCCCGGCTCCTGCTCGGCCTGGCGCCGCCACGGCGTGCCGCTAGCCAGGCTGCCGGCCGCAAAATCCGGCGCCACGGCCAGCATCAGTTGCTTGAGGCCATAGCTGCGCAACTGCCGGATGGCCGCATCCAGCTCGCTGCGGTAGTCGGCCCGCGTGTACCAGACGTGATCCGCCGCGAGCGACAGGCCTGACAACGGCGCCACGATCTGCACGCCGCGCCGGGCCAGCTCGGGCGAGGCGGCCAGCACCGGCAGCAGGGCATCGCTGGGGCCGAACAGCAATTCAGCCCGCTCCCCGTCAACCAGCGACAGCGCCTGCGCGGTGGCTGCGCGCGGATCGGCGTCGACCTCGCGCACCACATGCACCACGCGCGGCTCGCGCGCGCCGGCGTTGGCCGCATCGAACATCACTTTGGCCCCCGCCAGGTAGTCGCGCGCCAGGTCGGCCTGGGCGCCGCCCCGGTCCACCAGGTGGCCGATCACCAGCGGGCGGCGCGGCGGCGCCTGCGCCAGCAAGGAGGCAGGCGCCAGCATGGCGCTGCCAAGTGCGGCCAGGACCCGGCGGCGCGGCGGTCGTGCGGGGTTGGCGATCAGGGAAGAAGCGTGCATGGGAATCCGCGAGGCCAGGTGCAGAGCAATTGCATGATTGGGGAGAGCGCCGCGCAGCCTATACGGCCCAGGTGACGCTGGCATGACGCCGGCCATGTTCCGGCCGTGGCGCGCGGCATGTCATGGGCCGCGGCTTGACCCCGGTCAACGCAGGCGCGGGCGGCGCGCCCTACGATGGGTCATCGAATCCACGACAAAGGCCGCCCCATGGCTGCGACTGCCCCCGCCCAGTTCCCCAACGCAATGCCCGTCCCCGTTGCCGTCCCGAGCCAATCCCGCACCTGCTCCGGCAAGTGCGGCGCCGCCTGCACCGGCAAGCCGGCGGGACGGGGCGCGGCAGCGCCGGACCGGCATGCCTTGTCGGACTTTCGCGCGTTGGCGGGCCGCATGGATATCAACGGCCCGCGCTACACCTCCTACCCGACGGCGGACCGCTTCCACGGCGGCTTCGGCGCGCAGGACTACCAGCAGGCGCTGGCCGATTGCGCTGCTAGCGCCACCCACGCCGCCAACACGGCCAAAGCCGCCGCACCGCTCTCGCTGTACGTGCACGTGCCGTTCTGCGAGAACATCTGCTACTACTGCGGCTGCAACAAGATCATCACCAAGGACCACCGCCGCAGCGCCCGCTACGTGGACTACCTGGCGCGCGAGATGGCGCTGGTGGCGCAGCAGCTTGGCACGCGGCGCGAGGTGGTGCAGTCGCACTGGGGCGGCGGCACGCCGACCTTCCTCGATCCCGCCGAGATGCGCCGGGTCATGGATGCGCTGCACCAGCACTTCCACCTGCTGCCCGAGGGCGAGCACTCGATCGAGATCGACCCGCGCCGCATCGGCGACGCACAGATGGCGCTGCTGGCCGAACTTGGCTTCAACCGCATCAGCCTGGGCGTGCAGGATTTCGACGCCGAGGTCCAGCACGCCATCCACCGCGTGCAATCGCTGGCCGAGACGCAGGCGGTCGTCGACGCCGCGCGCCGGCTGGGTTTCCGCTCGGTCAGCATGGACCTGATCTACGGCCTGCCGCACCAGACCACGGCGCGTTTTGCCACCACCGTGGAGCAGGTACTGGCGATGCGCCCGGACCGGCTCTCGGTGTACAGCTACGCGCACCTGCCGCACGTGTTCAAGCCGCAGCGGCGCATCGATGAAAGCGCACTGCCGGCAGCCGCCGAAAAACTCGACATCCTGGTCGGCACGATCGAGCAGCTGACCGCCGCGGGCTATGTCTACATCGGCATGGACCACTTCGCGCTGCCGGACGACGCGCTCGCCGTGGCCCAGCGCGAGGGCCGGCTGCAGCGCAACTTCCAGGGCTATTCCACCCACGCCGGCCATGACCAGCTCGGCTTCGGCGTTTCGTCAATCGGCGCAGTGGCGGGCCGTTACGTGCAGAACGCCCGCACGCTGGATGACTACTACAGTGGCCTCGACGCCGGCGTGCTGCCGGTGATGCGCGGTTTCGCCATGCGCGACGAAGATCACTTGCGGCGCGATGTGATTGGCGCGCTGATGTGCAATGGCGTGTTGGATATGGCGGCGGTCGAAGCGCGCCACCGCATCGATTTTGCCGTGCACTTCGCGCATGAGCTTGCGGAGCTGGCGCGGCTGGCCGAAGACGGGCTGGTGCGCTGTGAGCCTGGCCGCATCGAGGTGACTCCGCTGGGGCGTTTGCTGGTGCGCCGCCTGGCCATGGTGTTCGACGGCTTCCTGCGCGAAGATGCCCGGCGCACCGAGCCCGCTGCCATCCGGAGCGCTGATGTAGGTACGCCTTTGCCGATGCCAAAGCGCTACTCGCGCGTGGTTTGAGTCACACCGGAAAGCAAAAAGCCCGCGGCATGCCGCGGGCTTTTTTGTTGAGAGCTGCTTGCGCTTACTTCGAAGCGTTGGCCATGTAGTCCACTGCGGCCATCACGTCGGCGTCGGGGCCGGCGTAGCCGCCCTTCGGCGGCATCACGCCCTTGCCCTTCAGGGCGAAGGCGTGCACGGCGTCCATGCCTTCCTTCAGGCGCGGTGCCCAGGCTGCCTTGTCGCCGAACTTCGGCGCACCGGCAACACCGGCTGCGTGGCAGGCGGCGCAGACTTGTTCGTAGACCTTCTTGCCTACTTCGGCGGAAGCCGGCGCGGCAGCTGCAGCAGCCGGTGCGGCGGCAGCGGCAGCGGGGGCAGCTGCGGGAGCGGCCGGAGCAGCGGCGGCTGCAGCCGCCACCGTGGCGTCCGAAGCGGCAGCCGTAGCCGGAGCAGCGGCGGGCGCGGCGGGTTCCGGGAACTTGGCGCCACCGGCGTCGGCCATGTAGACCACGGCGCGGCCGAGTTCGTAATCGGAGTAGTCGTCGGCGGTGGTGCCGGCGCGGGCTTGCATGGCGCCCTTGCCGTGCAGCACGGAATTCAGCAGGCCAGCAAAGCCCTGGCCAATACGCGGAGCCCAGTCACCGGCAGTGTTGTACTTGGGCGCGCCGGCAGCACCGGTGGCGTGGCAGGCAGCGCAGACTTCCTTATAGACCTGCTCGCCCGTCTTGTAGACGCGCGGTGCGTTCGGGTCCTTCAGTTCGAGCGAGGCGACCGGCTTGATGCGGTCATTGACAGCTTCCACGGTAGCGGTAGAACCCGCGCCTTCCTTGGCACCGTGTCCGACAAAGTTGACCAGCAGGATGATCACGATGATTGGCACCAGGAAGGCGGCAATCACCACAGCGATCAGCTGCTTGGGGGTCTTGATGGGAGACTCGTGTTCGTCTTGTGCGTTATGGACGTCGCTCATACTCAACTCTCAATTTTGCAGGAAACCTGTGGCCGCTCGCGATCGGCTGCTTATGTGGCCGCTTGCTCGGTGGCCAATTCCCCCTGGCCAATTGCGCGCATCGGACTATTATCCGGTGCCAACTGCCCCGAAACGGGCCAGCCAGCAGGGCGCGGCACCATCATCCCCGGACCTGAAGTGGACGTTGCGCAGCCCCGTTTTTACACAAATAACTCGCGATTATAGCCTCAAAGACCTACCGTATGGAGGCAAAAGCGGCTTGCAAGAGACGTCATCTGGCTGCACTTTTCAGCCCGGCGTGGACGTCTTTCGCCAAACACGGTATGCTATGCGACTTTCCGGCAGCGGCACTCGCGCGCTGCCCGCGTTGTACCCCGTCATACCCTGTGCGCCCGTAGCTCAATGGATAGAGTACTGCCCTCCGAAGGCAGGGGTTGCTGGTTCGATCCCAGCCGGGCGCACCAATCCTGACAAGGGATTGCGGCACTTCCCTCCACTACCTTGAACGCCCACTGTAGCTAAATTGCACCTAGCTTCAGTATCGGCACTTCTGTCAGTGGCATCACCCCAGCTTCCCCATTTCCTTGCCTCCCGTTTTTGGCCGGCCTAGAGGATCAGCTTGTAGCCTTCGTGGCTGGCAACAAAGCCAAGCCTTTCGTAGAACCGGTGCGCATCCGCACGGCCCTTGTCGGTGGTGAGTTGCACGATGGCGCATCCGCGGGACCTGCATTCCGCGATCGCCCATTCGAACATCTTCTGGCCGAACCCTGCGCTGCGAAACGGCGCCGCGATGCGGACCGCTTCGATCTGCCCCCGCCATGCACCTGCGCGGGCGATGCCGGGTATGAACGACAGTTGCAGCGTGCCGATTACCGTGTCGCCATCCACGGCTACCACGAGACGCTGATTCGGGTCCGCAGCGATGGCGTGGAAGGCGATAACGTACCTTTCGTCCACGGGCGTGCTGACGATCTCTCGCTGGCTGCCAAGCGCATCGTCCGCCAGCAATGCCACGATGGCGGGAAGATCGGCCAAGACTGCAGACCGGAAGAGGATGTGTTCCATGTCAGAACCGGGGGTAGCGCAACGCTGAAGGGTGAGTATATCGTCGCGCAAAAGAGAGAACGGAATGGGGAGCACGGAATGCGCTCAGGACAGTTCAGGATCCTTCGCTGCGAGATGCCTGGCGTGGAGGCCGTCGAGGCGAGCACGCGCCACACCTTTGCGCGGCATACCCACGAGCAATTTGGCATTGGCGTGATCTGGCAGGGCGCGCACAGGTCGCACAGCGGGCGCGGCATGGTCGAGGCGGGCCCGGGCGACATGATCATGGTCAACCCGGGCGAGGTGCACGATGGCATGCCCATCGGCGACGCCGGGCGCTCGTGGCGGATGCTTTACTTCAATCCTGCATGCATCGCGCGGGCCAGCCTGGACCTGAGCGAAGGCAGGACGAGGCAGTGCGAATTCCCTAGCCCGGTCGTCAGCGATGCCGCGGTGGCGGCCAGCTTCCAGCAGCTCTATCTGCTCGTTACGGCCGGCGGCGGCGCTGGCTCGGATCTGCAGTGCGAAGCGATGCTGCTCGCCCTGCTGGCACGGGTAGCGGAGCCCGGCCTTGCGCGCAGCGCCGGCGCGCAGGCGGGGGCACAGGCGGAGGCGATCGCTCGGGCGCGCAGCCTGATCGACGATGATCCGGCCGCAGCCGTCTCGCTGGCCGAACTCGCCGAGGTTGCCGGGCTGAGCCGGTTCCAGCTGCTGCGTGCGTTCTCCAAGGCAACCGGGCTGACGCCGCACGCGTACCTCTTGCAGCGACGCATCCATCTGGCTCGCGCGCTGATTGCGCAGGGCAAGGCCCTGGCCGATGCGGCCGCCGCCAGCGGCTTTGCCGACCAGAGCCACATGACGCGGATGTTCGTGCGCCAGTACGGCGTGTCGCCGCGCGCCTATGCAGCCGTGGTGAGCTGAGCTGAGCTGCAATTTCATTCAAGACCCGATGCGCCGGCCCGGCTAGCCTGCTGCTTTTCCATGGCGGGGGCTGCGCATGCCGGGCAAGCGGGGAAGCTATCTGGGGTATTGCTATCTGACCCTTGCGATGGTGCTGGTTGGCAGCACCGTGATTGCAAGCAAAGTCATTGCGTCCGGCCTGCCGCCGTTCACGGCCACCGCGCTGCGGTTCGCGATCGCCTTGCCTTGCTTGCTGGGCGCGTTGCGGCTGACCGGGGCGTCGTGGCCAAGGCCGCGCGGCCGTGACCGGATCACGCTGGTGGTGCAGGCGGCGGCGGGCAGCGTGGGCTATACGACGCTGCTGATCTCCGGTCTGCGGCTGACCTCGGCCGCGGATGCTGGCGTCATCATTGGTACGCTGCCCGTGGTATCGGCGGTGATTGCGATCCTGCTGCTTGGCGAGCGGCCCCATCGTTTCCTCATGCTCGCGATCGGGCTGGCCACGGCTGGGATTGTCATGGTTGCCTTTCCTTCCGGCGCTGGCAGCGGGCATTCCCTGCTCGGTAACGCGCTCGTCCTGGGAGCCGTAGTGTGCGAGGGGCTGTTCATCCTGCTCAACCGGCGGCTGGACCAGGCGATTGCGCCACTCGCGCTATCAGCGGTCATGTGCGGCATCGGGCTGGTCGCATCCGCGCTGTTTGCTGTGTTCGAGGCGCCGTGGACTTTGGCGTTTTCCACGCAGGCGGTGGCTGCGGTGATCTACTACGCAATCGTGCCAACGGTCGGCGGATTCCTGCTGTGGTACGCAGGTTCGGCGCGCACGAGCGGCAGCGAGGCAGCGCTGTTTACCGCGCTTGCGCCAGTGTCGGCGGTTGTGCTGGCGGCGGTGTTGCTGGGCGAGCGGGTCAGCGTGGCCCAGGTGGCCGGGGTCGGTTGCGTGCTCCTGGCTGTGGCAAGCCTGCTACTGGTGCGGCCGGCAAGCCAGGACGCGGTGCAGGGTCCTTGAGCGCAATCATTGCGCTGCGCGCGTTGTGCCGTTGATACAGCTGCGCGCGCCTCGGCAGGATTTGGGCAGCGGCGGAACCGCCGCCGGCGATTTCCGGCGGCGCTCGCGGTATGGCGCGTGGAGCATTCCGGTCTTGCGCCGCGCGGCTTGTCGAGCACGTGCCTTCCCGGAAAGTGCCATGACCGGCGCGTAGCCGCACCTGCGCGCGCTCCGGCTGCCCGGCGCGAGGCACTGTCAATCCGCAAACAGAAGCAATTTCTCCCCTTAATTGCGCCTTTTCGCCCGATCGGCCCAATGCGTAAATGGCCCGCATTAAACGCCTAGGGAAGCCATTCCATGTGCCATATCGCAGACAAAGTGCCCCGCGAACGGTCGCGCCGGGCCGTCGCTCACTCTCGGCTGCAGGGCGCGTGGGCAAAGCGCCTGGCGATGCCGCTGGCCGGCTCGGCAGCCTTGCTCGCGCTGGCGGGTTGTGCCCAACTGCCTGCCACTGCGACGGCGGACGCGCCGGCGCCGCAGAGCACGATTGTGAGCTTCGTGATCCCGCCCGATGCGCTTGGCGCGCGCGATGCGCAACTCGCGGCCGTGCTTACCAAGGCCGGTGCGCTGGCGGCCCGGCAGAAGCAGCCGGCGACCATTGTCGTCACCGCGCTCGGCCAGGACTTGCCCTACCTCAACCAGGCGATCTGGAAAGGCGTACCGGCACAGCGCACCACTGCCGTCCACCTCGAGAACCTGACGGCCGGCACGAGCCAGCCGTACAGCGTGACGATCAAGACGGCGCAATCGCAGTAGCACCGCGACAACACTGCAATAACACCGCAACAAGGAGCTGCAGCCGATGCACCGCCTCATCCTGTTTGCCGTCAGCCTGGCGCTGGCCATGCCGGCCCTTGCCACCGAGCCTGGCGCCGATGTCCGTCCTGCCTTGCCGGCAGCCGCACCGGCGGCGGACAAGGTTTATCCACCGCTGCCAACCCTGGCCATGTTGCCGCCCGCGAGCGGCAGTGACGAGCTCAGCGCGCCGCGCGTGGGACACACCGCCAGGGCCCGGATCAAAGCGCTGCCCGCGCCGGAACGCAAGAGCCTCGCGCCGGTGGTGCGGCTGGTGGTTTCGGACACCTCGCGTGCGTACCTGGACACCATCGGACGTCAGCTCGACCTGGCCCTGCAGCAGTCGTCCCCGCCCGGGTCGGCTGAAGATCATCGCCAACGTCTGGCAAGCGAGGGCATCAATCGTGTCCGTTAACACCCATACGAAGGCAGCCCGCCTGCGCCCGCACCGCGGGCATGCCGGCACGCTCGCCGGCAGCTTGCCGGCGGTTTCGCTGTTGCTGCTGATGATGCTCCATGGTGCGGCCCGCGCGCAGGATTGCTTCGAGCAAGCGGGCACCTACCAGGGCGTCAATCCCTCGGTGCTGCGTGCCATCGCGTGGTTCGAGTCGAAGGGCGATCCCGCCGCGGTGAACCGCAATGCGAACGGGTCGATCGACGTTGGGCAGTTGCAGATCAACTCGGTGCATTTCAACGATCTGGCACGCCACGGCGTGCCGAGCCGCGCGCTGACCGACTCGTGCGTCAACGTCTATGTCGCTGCCTGGCTGCTAAAGCAAAAGATGGTGAGGCATGGCAACACCTGGCGCGCCATTGGCGCCTACCACTCCGAATCGCCGGGGCAGCGCGACGCTTACGCGCGCAGCATCCAGCGAATCCTGGTGGCCTGGGGCGAGCTGCCGTCGGCCCGCTAGCGCATGGGTAGTGCATGGGTAGTGCATGGGTAGCGCATGGGAGCGGGCCGCATCGGCCCTTGCTATCATGCGTGCCATGCAGCCCGACATCACCATCCTCCACACCGAATACGAGATCACCGCGATCCGCGCGCAAGGCGCGGGCGGGCAAAACATCAACAAGGTGTCCAACGCGGTGCACCTGCGCTTCGATGTCCGCGCCTCGTCGCTGGAGGAAGGGCACAAGGCGCGGCTGCTGCAACTGCATGACCACCGCATCACGCGCGACGGCGTGGTCGTGATCAAGGCGCAGCAACACCGCAGCCTGGAGATGAATCGGGAAGAGGCGGTGCAGCGCCTGCACGACCTGGTGCGCAGCGTGGCTACGCCGCCGCGCACGCGCCGCCCCACGCGGCCCACCTTCGGCTCGAAGATGCGGCGCCTCGAGGGCAAGAGCCAGCGCAGCCAGGTCAAGGCGCAACGCGGCAAGGTGGTGGACTAGGCGCGACGCTCAGGCGGCCAGAGGCAGGCGCACCGTCAGCGTGACGCCGCGCCCGCCGATGCCCGGGCTCAGGCTTACCTGGCCTTGCGCCGTCAGCACGATCTCCTTGACGATGGCAAGCCCCAGGCCACTGCCTTCCTGGTTCGGCAGCGCGTTGCGGTAGAAACGATCGAATATCTTGGGCCGCGCTTCCGCGGGAATGCCAGGACCGTTGTCGCTCACCGCGAGGACGGCACTGTTCGCCTCGAGGGTCAGGGCCACGGTGACCTGGCCTTGCGCCGGCGTGTAGCGGATCGCGTTGTCGACCAGGTTCGATACCACGGCTGCCATCATCCACTCGTTGACGCTCACCCGTGCACTGTCGACCGCCAGCTCGGCGCCCAGGTCTATGCCCTTGCGCTGCGCCAGCACCACCATGTCTTCCAGCACGTTGGTCACCAGCGGCACCAGGTCCGCGCCTTGCTGCGCGGCACCGGCACTGCGCGCGGCTTCCGCCTGCGACAGCAGCAACAGCTTGTTGGCCAGGTTGGTCATGGCCTGTGTGCTGGTCTCCATCGAGCCGAGGATCTCGCGCAGCCTGGCTTCATCGTCCACCCGCGCGGCAAACTCCAGCTGCGCTCCCAGCACCGCGAGCGGCGTGCGGATCTGGTGCGCGGCATCGGCAATAAAGCGCTTTTGCTGGCGCACATATTCGTTCAGGCGCTGGATGCATTGGTTGATCGCCTCGACAATGGGCCGCAACTCCTGCGGCAGGTCGATTGCGCTCACCGGTACCAGATCCATCGGGTCGCGTCCCGCCACTTCGTCTTTCACGCGCAGCAGCGGGCTCAGCTCCACCGTGAGCCCGATCATCACCAGCCCCACGGCCAGCACCAGCATCACCACTTCGCGCAGCAGCGCCGGCATGCGCAGGCTGCGAACCAGCTCGTGGTTGCCGATCAGTGTCTGCCCCACGGTGACGGTGACCTTGCGGGCCTCGCCGGAGTCGAACATCGTGCGGGTGGCTTGCACTACCCGCACTGGCTGCGACTGGAAACGGGAAGAGTAGAACACCGGGCTGGCGGCACCCGCCATCGGTGGCTGCTCAAAGCGCGGATTGCCGGCCAGGATCCGGCCGCGATCGTCGACCACGTTGTAGAAAACGTGGTCGCCATAGGGCGAGTCGAACAGGGACAGCGCCGACGGTGGCACCTGCACCGTGATGCGTCCGTCCGCCCACGCGATGTGGCCCGCGATGACGTCGGCCGAAGCTTGCAGCGCGCGGTCTTGCACGCGGTTTGCGGTATCGGCCGCACTCAGGTAGGCGGCATAGCTGCTGATGCCCACAAAGCCCGCCAGCGGCACCAGCAGCCATAGCAGCAAACGTACGCGCAGGCTGTGGATCATTGCTTTTGCTGCAGCAGGTAGCCCAGGCCGCGCAGCGTCATGATGGTGGCCTGGCAGCCCTCGAGCTTCTTGCGGATGCGATGGATATAAATCTCGATGGCGTCCTCGCTAGCCTCCTCGTCGAGCGAATACACGCCCGACATGAGGCTCGCCTTGGACACGGTCTTGCCGAGCCGCATCATCAGGATTTCCAGTGCGGTGTGCTCTTTCAGGCGCAGCGAAAGCAGCTCGCCCGCGACATAGAACTGCCGCGTGTCGGTGTTGTAGGTGAGGTCGCCGCAAGCCAGTTCGGCTTGCTTCTCCCCGGTCTGCCGCCGCGCCAGGGCTTTGATGCGCGCGACCAGTTCCCGCACTTCGAAAGGCTTGACGAGGTAGTCGTCGGCGCCCAGGCCCAGGCACTCCACTTTTTCGTCGATCGACGCGCTTGCCGTCACCACCAATACCGGCACGTTGTTGCGGCGCGCGCGCAGCCGGCGCAATACGCTCTTGCCGGCCAGGCGCGGGATCTGCAGGTCTAGCAGCACCACGTCGTAGCTCTGCGTCTGCAGCAACTGATCGGCGTACTCGCCGTCCAGCGCGGTATCGACCATGAAGCGCTCTTCCTTCAGCAGCCTCGCTAGCCAGTGGATGAGCGAAGCGTTGTCTTCGATCAGCAATACCTTCATGAACCGCTCTGGTGAGGACCTACTGTTGCCGGGGTCTCCTTTTACCACTGCCCGCCACGCCGCAGACACAGCACCGCATCGGGATATTCCCTGAGATGCGGCGAAAGCTGCGTGAAGGTTTGCGCTGCCTAGAATGCTTCGAACCCCGCGCTGTGGCCCCGGCGAGCGCGGAGGCACGCCGTAACCAGAGCCCAATCATGCCCCGGCCACCAAGACCTGGCGCCAGCAAAACAAGGGAGACAAAGATGAATGCATACAGGAAGGGCGCGCTTGCCATGGCCTCCGCAGCACTTGCGGCACTTGCAGCTGCGCACACGGCGCAGGCGGCCGATGGAAAGCTGTCGATCATGGTGGGCGGCGCGACCAAGATCATCTACCTGCCGGCCAGGCTGACCGAGCAGCTGGGCTACTTCAAGGAGGAGGGGCTCGATGTCGAGATCCTCTCGCAGCCGGCCGGGGTCGACGCCGAAAACGAACTGCTGGCCGGCGCGGTGCAGGGCGTGGTGGGCTTCTACGATCACACCATCGATCTGCAGAGCAAGGGCAAGGAAGTGGAGGCCGTGGTGGTGTTCGGCAAGGTGCCGGGCGAGGTGGAGATGGTGGCCACGCGTGCGGCCGGCCAGATCAAGAGCATGGCCGATGTGAAAGGCAAGACGCTCGGTGTGACGGGCCTGGGCTCGTCGACCAACTTCCTGACGCAGTACCTGGCCTTCAAGGCGGGTGTGGCGCCCAGCCAGTACACGGTGCTGCCGGTCGGCGCCGATAACAGTTTCATGGCCGCGATCCGCCAGAGCCGCATCGATGCCGGCATGACCACCGAGCCCACCATCTCGCAATTGCTCAAGACCGGTGAGGCGCAGGTGCTGGTCGACATGCGCACGGCCGAGGGTACCACCCAGGCGCTGGGCGGGCTCTATCCGGCCTCCAGCCTTTATATGCAGCGCACCTGGGTGGAAGGACACAAGGAGCAGGTGCAGAAGCTGGCGCGCGCCTTCGTCAAGACCATGCGCTTTATCAAGACCCACAGCGCTGAGGAGATCGCGCAGAAGATGCCCAAGGACTACTACGGCAATAACCGCGAGCTCTACGTCAAGGCCCTGGGCGCCTCGCTGCCCATGTTCACCGACGACGGCAGAATGCCCGCCGGCGGCCCCGAAACGGTGCTCAAGGTGCTCGCCTCGTTCGATCCGACGGTCAAGGGCAAGCACATCGAACTGGGCCGCACCTTTACCAACGAGTTCGTCGACCGCGCCGCCAAGTGAGGCGCCAGGCGAACAACCGGTTCGCGCCGCCGGCGCGCGCGCACTGCAAGGAAACCTCATGACCAATACCATGCCGCAAGATGCGCCGGCCATCGAATTCGAGCGCGTCTCCTGCCGCTTCATCGCACCCGATGGCACTGCCACCGTGGCGTTGCGCGACTTCTCCATGTGTGTGGGCAAGGGCGAGTTCGTCGCCATTGTCGGGCCGACGGGATGCGGCAAATCGACCACACTGAGCCTGATCACCGGCTTGCTCAAGCCGAGCACCGGCGAGGTGCGCCTGATGGGCAAACGCGTGACCGGCATCGATCCGCGCATCGGCTTCGTGTTCCAGGCCGATGCGGTCTTCCCGTGGCGCTCGGTGCTGCACAACGTGGCGGCCGGGCCGCTGTTCCGCGGCGCCGGCCGCGACCAGGCCTATGGCCTGGCCGAGGAATGGGTGCGCAAGGTCGGCCTGGCCAAGTTCAGCAACCACTACCCGCATCAGTTGTCGGGCGGCATGCGCAAGCGCGTGGCGCTGGCGCAGACCTTCATCAACAACCCGCAGATCCTGCTGATGGACGAGCCATTCAGCGCGCTGGACATGCAGACCCGCACGCTGATGCAGGACGAGCTGCTGCAGCTCTGGTCGCAGAACGCCGGCTCGGTGGTGTTCGTCACGCACGACCTGGAAGAAGCCATCGCCATGGCCGACAGGGTCTTCGTGCTGAGTGCGCGTCCGGCCACCCTCAAGCGTGTCTATGAGATCGACCTGCCACGCCCGCGCGTGACTTCGGAGATCCGCTACGAAAAGCACTTTGTCGAACTGTCGCGCGAGATCTGGGCCGATCTGCGCGAAGAAGTCCACATCGACTGATGCCGCGCCGCCAACCGTAGCCAATGCCAACGCCAATGCCAATACCAATGAATATGGAAGCAAACACGGCCCTTGCCGACGAACTCGACGTCTTTGAACGGGAAGCCAGGCTAGCCATGCGCCGGCGCCGCCAACTGATCATCACCCTGCGCATTGCCTTGCTGGTGGTGGCGCTGGGCGGTTGGGAGCTGGCGGGGCGGCTGCACTGGATCGACCCGTTCTTCTTCTCCATGCCCTCGCTGATTGCGGAGCAGATCTATGACTGGTTCGTCAACGGCACCTCGCAGGGCCCGCTGCTGGAGCAGGTGGCGGTCACGCTGGAAGAGACCGGGCTGGGCTTCCTCATCGGCTCGGTCGCCGGCGTGATCTGCGGCATCGTGCTCGGGCGCAACAAGCTGCTGGCCGATGTGTTCAGCATCTACATCCAGATTGCCAACTCCATTCCACGCGTGGTGCTGGGCTCGATCTTCGTGATCGCGCTGGGCCTGGGCATGGCCTCCAAGGTGGCACTGGCGGTGGTGATGGTGTTCTTCGTGGTGTTCGGCAATGCCTTCCAGGGCGTGCGCGAAGCCGACCGCTACCTGATCGCCAATGCGCAGATCCTCGGCGCGTCCAAACGGCAGCTGACCTTCGCCGTGGTGGTGCCGTCGGCGTTGAGCTGGATCCTGGCCAGCCTGCACGTCAGCTTCGGCTTCGCGCTGGTCGGCGCCGTGGTGGGCGAGTTCCTGGGTTCCAAGCAGGGCATCGGCCTGCTGATCGCCACGGCGCAGGGCGCCTTCAATGCCAGCGGCGTGTTCGCCGCCATGATCGTGCTGGCGGTGGTGGCGCTTGCCGCGGATTTCTTGCTGACCACGCTGGAAAACCGCCTGCTTAAATGGAAGCCGGGCAACCTGGCCTGACCTTACGTCGCGGCGGCACAGCGCAATAGCGCTACGCACGCGCCGGGACGCCATCTCCCTTGCCCACGCCGACTCCCCGTCGGGGTGGGCCTTTTTACTTGGTTCGCCGGACTTCCTGCGAGCGCCCGCCCTCTCCCCCGGCCCCTCCCACAAGTGGGAGAGGGGAGCAGACCAGTGGCATTGAACGGAGCCGACGGAAGGGCCAACACCGCACGCCATCACGACGGCAGTCTCTTCCTCTCACCCCAGCCCATCTCTCACAAGTGGGAGATGGCGGCACACTTGAAGCACGGAAGAAGCACGGAACGATGCCGCCAGGCGAAAAAAACCCGGCTTGTGGCCGGGACAAGGAAAGTTCGGAGCCAGGCCCGCGCCGCCAGGCGCAGGCCGATGCAACGGGGGTCAGAAGCGCGTGCGCATGCCCACCGCGAATTCGCTCTGGTGCGCGAAGCCGTTCGATTGCGCGGCGTGATAGCCGTGCTGCAGGAACATGTAGTCGGCCGCGAGGTAGACCTCGGTGCGCTTCGAGAAGTGGTAGAAGATCGAGCCGTACACCGTGTTCTTGCGGCCGCTGTCGGTCGCGGTGGAGCCAGCGGTGTTGCCATAAGCATTGATGGTGAAGCCGTCGGCATTCAGGGCGGCGTGGCCGGCCTTCATCATCTGGTAGCCGATCTCATAGTCGAAGGCGCCTGCCGGGTCGATCTTGAGCGACACAGTGTAGGCGTCGTCCTTGCGCTGGCCCAGCGCGCCCTGCTCCGCGGTGTAGTGGAAATAGCCCGCGCTGGCGCGCACGATGCCCCACACATAGTTGCCGCCAGCCGAATAGGTTCGGTTGCGCTGGCCATTCACGTTGGCCTGCGTGAAGAAGCTCGAGACGTGGAAGTTCCCGCCGTTGTAGCCCAGGGTGACCGTCTCCGTGGTGTTGCGCGACGGCGCGCCCGGCACTTCGCCGAACTGGTAACCCGCGCCGGCGGTCAGGCCGTTGTCGAACAGCTTCTTCCACACCACGCCGTTGTCCATGCGCGTGCCGGTGGCGCTGCCCGCGTAGAACACCAGCTGCTTGAAGTTGTTGTTGTTGGTGTAGCCGCCTTCCTCGGTCGTGATCGCGGCCGGGCCGTAGGGGTCTCCATAGAGGCCCGAAGCCATCGGGTCGCGCCCGAGTGCATTCTGGCGGCCAAAGGTCAGCTTGCCGAAGACATCGCTGTTGATGCCGACCCAGGCGTCGCGGTTGAACAGCACGCCGGGGGTGTCCATCGCGCCGTTGTAGCTCTGGAATTCGCTCTCCAGCTTGAAGATCACCTTGGTGCCGAAGCCGATGTCTTCCGCTCCAGTCAGGCCCCAGCGGTTGCCGCTGAACCACGCCGGCTGGTGGTAGCCGGTGAGGCGGTCACCCTTGGCGTCGGCGTTGCTGATGGTGCTGATGGTGGTGTCGATGAGGCCATACAGCGTCACGTTCGATTGCGCGTTGGCGTGGCCGGCAAAGGCCGCGCCGATTGCCAGCGCGAGGGCTGTGGTTTTGGTTTGGGCTTTCAAGTTGATCTCCTCGGGGCTCGCTAGTCTTGTCGATGAATCCGGCTGCTCGGGGGCGGGACGCGTGTCCCGGCCATGAGAGAAGCCCCTGCATCGTAGGCATGGCAAGCCTTCATCCAGCTTTCCCGCCGTTGCGCGGCTGGCTCAGGGAAAATACCGAGGAGACCCGGCAGGGCTGGCGTTCAGCCGCTTGTTCAGGCGCTTGCCGCCCGCATTGCAAACGCAGCCGCAGCGGCCGGCGCGCTCAGTGCGGCCGGCGTTCCGTTGGCTTGCGCTTGCGCGCAGGTGCGGGTACGGGCGCCGGCTGATCCTGCGCCCGCTGCTGTTCGGCTGCGCCGCGCAGCAGCCAGCTGATCAACTGCTTGGATTGCTGGATGCGCAGGCGGCGTCCCTTGGCGTTATCTTCGAGATAGTCCGTCGACAGGTGGAACAGGTAGGACACCACGTAGCCGCAGAGGTCGTCGACGATGGGGCGCGACAGGCCCGGGCAGAGCGCCAGCCTCTCGATGTCTTCCGCCATCTCGCCGGCGATATCCGCCAGCACCTGGCGCACCGCTTCGCGCAGCGCCGGCTGCGGGCCGGTGCTGCCGCACACGCCGACAAAGAAGGCGTCGGGGTGGGCATCGGCGTAGGCGAAGAAGGCGTCGCAGGCGCGGGTGGCGACCTCGCCCGGGTTGTCCTGCGCCACCGCCCAGCGCACCGCGCGCAGCATGGGCCGCAGTTCGTTGCCGACCTCGGCCACGGCGCTCAGCGCCAGGTCTTCCATGTCGCGGAAGTGGCGATAGAAGGTATTGGGGTTCAGCCCCGCTTCGCGCGCGAGCTCGCGCAGGCCGAGGCCTGCGAAGCTGCGCCTGGCTGCCGCCAGGCGCAGCGCCGCGTCGATCAGTTTGCGTTTGCCGCCGGCAACGTCTTCCATGGTGTGAGGCAAAAAAGTTAAGGCCGGGATACACCGGCTTGAATACGCCGGCTAGAGCGAATCCGGTTTGGAATTGACACTCGGTCTACATTCGTCTACTTTGCTGCAAAAGTAGACGGTTGTCTACGTCGACTTGCAGGGATAGCCTTGTACGTCATGTACGTCATGTACGTCATGCACCCGGCAGAAAACAGAAAAACGAACAAGAGACACAAGGCGGCGCCTGAGCCCCTTGGCCCAACCCCGGCGTTTCGCCCGCCGACTACCATCTGGTGACCTGAACATGCAGCGCGCCTCCACTCCCGCCTCCGCCGCTCCGGCCGCAATCTCGGCAACCGCAGCAACCATTCCGGCGGCGCAGCCCGCACGCTCGCTCGAACCTATCCCGCGCGACCCGGGCTGGCCGCTGGTTGGCAACCTGTTGCAGGTCACGCCGGGCAAGGTCGGGCAGCACCTGCTGGCGCGCAGCCGCGCCTTCGATGGCATTTTCGAACTGGATTTCGCCGGGCGCCGGGTGGCGTTCGTGAGCGACGCCGCGCTGGTGGGCGAGCTGTCGGATGGGCAGCACTTTCGCAAGATCGTCGGGCCGCCGCTGTCGTACCTGCGCGACCTGGCTGGCGACGGCCTGTTCACCGCGCATGCCGAGGAAGAGAACTGGGGCCGTGCTCACCGCATCCTGATGCCCGCCTTCAGCCAGCGCGCGATGAAGGGCTACTTCGACGTGATGCTGCGCGCGGCCAACCGGCTGGTCGACAAGTGGGACCGCCAGGGCGCCGACACCGACATCCCGATCGCCGACGACATGACCCGGCTCACGCTGGACACCATTGCGCTGTCAGGCTTCGGCTATGACTTCGATTCGTTCTCGCGCGAGCAGCTCCATCCCTTTATCGACGCCATGGTCGGCGCGCTCGAGGAGGCCATGGGCAAGCTCACGCGCTTTGCGCTGCAGGACAAGTTCATGCACAAGGCGCACCGCAAGTTCGCCGACGATATCCAGTACATGCGAGAGCTGGTGGATGACGTGGTGCGGCAGCGCCGCGCCGCGGCCGGCAAGAACGCCGGACAGCCGCCCGCGCACGACCTGCTCAACCTGATGCTGGAGGCGCGCGACCCCGATACCGACCAGCGCCTGGACGACGTGAACATCCGCAACCAGGTCATCACCTTCCTGATCGCGGGGCACGAGACCACCAGCGGCCTGCTCACGTTCGCGCTGTATGAGCTGCTGCGCCATCCCGGCGTGCTGGCGCAAGCCTATGCCGAGGTGGACGCGGTGCTGCCGGGCGACGCGCCGCCGGTCTATGCCGACCTGGCGAAGCTGCAGGTGATTGACCGCGTGCTCAAGGAAACGCTGCGCCTGTGGCCCACGGCGCCCGCCTTTGCGGTGGCGCCATTCGAGGACACGGTGATCGGCGGGCGCTACCTGATCCGCAAGGATCGGCGCGTCTCGGTGGTGCTCACCGCGCTGCACCGCGACCCGAAAGTGTGGGCCGATCCGGAGACCTTCGACATCGACCGCTTCCTGCCCGAGAACGAGGCCAGGATCCATCCCCACGCCTACAAGCCGTTCGGCAATGGCGAGCGCGCCTGCATCGGCCGCCAGTTCGCGCTGACCGAAGCCAAGCTCGCGCTGGCCCTGATGTTGCGCAATTTCCAGTTCAGCGATCCGCACGATTACCAGTTCCGCATCAAGGAAACGCTGACCCTGAAGCCGGATGCGTTCACGCTGCGTGCACGGCGGCGCCGGGCGCATGAGCGCATTGCTGCCGCGGCTGCGCCCGGCGCTGCCAGCGCGCAGTCGCAAGCCCCGGCGGTGCGCGGCAACGGCCAGCCCCTTGCTGTGCTGTGCGGCTCCAGCCTGGGCACCGCGCGCGAGCTGGCCGAGCAGATCCACGCCGGCGCGCTGGCGGCCGGCTTTGCCGCCACGCTGCGCGACCTGGACGAAGCCGTAGGCGCCTTGCCCACCGATGGGCTTGCCGTGATCGTGGCGGCGACCTACAACGGGCGCGCACCCGATTCAGCGCGACGCTTCGAAGCGATGCTCGATAGCGGCGATGCCGGCGGCTACCGCGCAGAAGGCCTGCGCTTTGCGTTGCTAGGCTGCGGCAATTCGCAATGGGCCACGTACCAGGCATTCCCCAAGCGGCTGCACGACTTCTTCAGCGCGGCCGGCGCGGCGCCTTTGCTCGCGCGGGGCGAGGCGGATGGCAATGGCGACTTCGACCAGGCTGCGGAGTCGTGGCTCGCCGCGCTGTGGCAATCGCTGCAGGCGCTGCGCGTGGAGCAGGGCGCGGCACCCGATGCGGCGGGCGCCAGCCAGATCGCGGTGCGGCTGCGCGATATCGCCACCATCCGTGCCAGCACGCTGCCGCCGTCGACGCAGGCCTTCACGGTGCTGGCCAACACGGAGCTGGTGAACGATCCGGCGGGGCTGTGGGACTTCGCGCTGGAAGCGCCGCGCACCGCCACGCGCGACATCCAGCTGCGCCTGCCGGAAGGCGCAAGCTACGCGAGCGGCGATCATCTTGCGGTGTATCCACAGAACCATCCCGCCACCGTGCGGGACCTGTGCGAGCGGCTCGATCTCGATCCCGACGCCATGGTGACGCTGTCCGCCGCGCCTGGCTGCGCCGCGCGCGGGCTGCCACTGGACGAGGCATTGCCCTTGCGCGAACTGCTGACGCATTTCATCGAGCTGCAAGACGTGGTGTCGCGCCAGACGCTGCGCACGCTGCTGCAATACACACGTTGCCCGTTCACGCGTGCGGCGCTGGAGCGGCTCGGCTCGGACCACGCGCAAGAGGGCTACGCGGCGCGCGTGGCGTCGCAGCGGCTGGGGCTGGTGGATGTGCTGGTCAGCCACCCCGCCATCGCGCTCACGCTGCCGGGCCTGCTGGCTTGCACAGTGCCGATGCGGCCGCGCTTCTATTCCATCGCGTCGTCGCCCCTGGTCGCACCGGACGTGGCGACGATCACGGTCGGCACCGTGTGGTCGCCCGCGCTTTCGGGGCGCGGCATGTTCCGTGGCGTGGCATCCACCTGGCTGCAAGGACTCGCACCTGGCGCGGTGGTGGCGGCCGCGATCCGCACGCCCAACCCGGCCTTCGCGCCCGATCCCGACCCGGCGCGGCCGATGATCCTGGTCGGGCCAGGCACGGGCATCGCGCCGTTCCGCGGCTTCCTGGAAGAGCGCGCGGCGCAGAAGGCCGCCGGACAGGCGGTAGCCGCCAGCCAGTTTTATTACGGCTGCCGCCATCCCGGGCACGACTGGCTGTACCGCGATGACGTCGCACGCTGGCAGGCCGAGGGCGTGGTGCAGGCGCATGCGGCTTACTCCACTACCGCCGCTGCGGACCAGCGCTATGTGCAGCATCTGCTATGGCGCGATCGCCAGGCCATTTGGGCAATGCTGCAGGACGGCGCCACGATCTATGTGTGCGGCGATGGCCGGCAGATGGCGCCGGCGGTTCGGCGCACGCTGATCGAGATCGCGGCGCAGCAGGGCGGCATGAGCGAGGCCGCGGCCTCCGACTGGCTGGCAGGCATGGTGGCGCAGGGACGTTACCGCCAGGACGTGTTCAACTAGCCCAGCCAGGAGCGAGTTGGCAGGATTCTGCGGATCATTGTCAGCCACCACGCTCGCGCTTTTCGTACGCTCGGTGCCATCCCCGTCTCTTCCTCACCGGAGCGCCCGATGGCACGTCCCGCGATGTCCCAAGCCCGGGTCCTGGCAATCTGCCAGGCCCTGTTCACCTCGGCGCTGTCGGTCGACCTGACCCTGACCGGGCTGGTCGGCTACACGCTCGCGCCCGACAAGGCGCTGGCCACGCTGCCGTTCGCGCTGATCACGGTGGCGTCGGCGCTCACCGCCATCGCGGCCGCTTTCCTGATCGAGCGGCTGGGGCGCCGCATCGCTTTTTCGCTCGGCGGGCTCGCGTGCTGCGCAGGCGGGCTGGTGTCGGTGTGGGCCATCTCGCACCATGACTTCGTGGCGTTCTGCGTGGGCACGGCGCTGGTCGGCGTGTTCCAGGCGTTCGCGCGCTTCTACCGGCTGGCCGCGGCGGACGCCGCCGCGCCTGTGGATAAGCCGCGCGCCATTTCCACCGTGCTCACCGGCGGCGTGGTGGCCGCCGTGTGCGGGCCCGCCATCGCCGCGTGGAGCAGCGACCTGATGGTGGCGCAGCCCTTTGCCGGATCGTATGCGGTGGTCGCGGTGTTCGGCATGGCCACGGTCCTGCTGCTGGCCCTTGGCTACCGCGAGCCAAAGGCGCACGCAGGCGCGGCGGCGGCCGATCATGGCGCCGCGGCGTTGCCCGCGCGCCCGCTCGCCGAGATCGCGCGCCAGCCGGTGTTCCTGGCGGCGTTTGCCAACAACGGCATCGGCAACGCCGTGATGATGTTCGTGATGACTGCCACGCCGATTGCCGCGGTGGCATGCAGCCATACCATCACGCAGGGCGCGCAGATCATCGAGTGGCACCTGGTGGGCATGTACGCGCCGTCCTTCTTCTCCGGCTGGCTGCTGCAGCGTTTTGGGCGCGGGCCGATGTTGATGTGCGGCATCGCGCTCGCTGCAATGGGTTCGCTCGTGGCCCTGGCCTCGACGGCGTTGCCAGCCTTTTATGTCGCCTTGTTGTGCCTTGGCATTGGCTGGAACTTCATGTTTGTCGGCGGCACCACGCTGCTGGCGGAAAGCTACCGGCCCGCCGAGCGCGCGCGGACCCAGGCGCTGGCCGAATTCTCCGCCGCCGCGCTGACCGCGCTGGCCACGCTCGCGGCCGGGCAGGTGCTGTACCGCTATGGCTGGCAGGCCGTCAACCTCGCCGTGCTGCCAGCGCTGGCGGTGGCGCTGCTGGTCACGCTAGGCTGGCGGCGCGGCACGCCGCGCGCGGCGGTGCTGGCCGGATAAGCGCCGGCGCCGGTATGATCGGCGGCAACCGCACTAGCGCACTAGCGCACTAGCGCACTCGCGCACGCACACTCTCGCCCTGGGTCACCGTCCATGCCTGCCAGCCATCCCTTGCCGAATGATCCGCCGCGCATCGTCGTGCTCGTCGCGCCGGACCCGGCGCAGGAACTCGACGTGACCGGGCCCAGCGCGGTCTTCGGCCATGCCAACCGGCTCCCCGGCCGGGCCTCGCCGGCCTACGACATCCGCATTGCCAGCGTGCGCGACGACGGCCTGGTGTGCACCGAAAGCGGGATCCGGCTGCTGGCCGACGCGCCGTATCATCGCATCGGCGACATGCTGCCCGGGCCGATCGACACCTTGCTGATCGCCGGCGGCTCAGGCCACGCCGCGGCAGCCAACGACGCGCGCCTGATTGACTGGATCCGCGCGCAGGCACCGCGCGTGCGCCGCCTCGGCGCGGTCTGCACCGGCGCGTTCGTGCTGGCGCGCACCGGGCTGCTGGACCGCCATCGCGCCACCACGCACTGGCGCCACGCCGCGCGGCTGGCGCAGCGCCATCCGCTGGTACAGGTGGACCCGGACCCGATCTGGATCCGCGCGGGCGATCTGTACACCTCGGCCGGCGTGACCGCTGGCATGGACCTGGCGCTGGCCTTGGTGGAGGACGATCTCGGCCATGCCGCCTCGCTGGCCGTGGCGCGCGAACTGGTGCTGTTCCTGCGCCGTCCCGGCAGCCAGGCACAGTTCTCCACGCTGCTGCAGGCGCAGAGCGCGCAAAGCCCGGAGTTGCGCGAATTGCAGGCCTGGATGGCGGAGCACCTGGCGCGCGACCTGTCGGTGCAGGTGCTGGCCGAGCGCGTGGCGATGAGCCCGCGCAACTTCGCGCGCGTGTTCGCGCGGCAGGTCGGCGAGACGCCGGCGCGCTACGTGGAGCGGCTACGTGTGGAAGCGGTGCGCAGGATGCTGGAGGAAGATGGGCGACGCCTGGATGGCATCGCCCGTGCGACGGGATTTGCCAACGCCGACGTGATGCGGCAGGCGTTCCAGCGGCATGTGCAGACCACGCCGGAACGCTATCGGGCAGCGTTCCGGGCGAGGCCAGAGGAGTCCGGCAAGGGCCTCAGGCCTTAGCTTGCAAGGCGGCAATGCGCTGCTCGATCGGCGGATGGCTGGAGAACAGCGACATCCACGACTTGCCACCGGCAATGCCCATCGCCTGCATGTTCTGCGGCAGGCCTTCGGAGTCCAGGCCGCCCAGCCGGCGCAGCGCCGCCACCATCGGCGTGGGGCTGCCCATGAGCTTGGCCGCGCCGGCATCGGCACGGTATTCGCGATGGCGCGAGAAGGTGGCCACGATGATGCTGGCCAGGATGCCGAACACGATCTCGCAAACCACCACCGTGATCATGTAGCCGATGCCGGGGCCGCTCGATTCCTCATCGTTCTTGCGCAGCATCGAATCCACGAAGTAGCCCACCACGCGCGCCAGGAAGATCACGAAGGTGTTGACCACCCCCTGGATCAGCGTGAGCGTGACCATGTCGCCATTGGCGATGTGGGCGACTTCGTGCGCGAGCACGGCCTCCACTTCGTCGTGCGACATGGTTTGCAGCAAGCCGGTGGAAACGGCGACCAGCGAGCTTTTCTTGGTGGCGCCGGTGGCAAACGCATTGGCTTCGCCTTCATAGATGGCGACTTCAGGCATCGGCAGGCCGGCGCGGTCAGCCAGCTTCTGCACGGTCTGCACCAGCCAGACTTCGGTGGCGTTGCTGGGCTGGGTGATGACTTGCGCGCCGGTCGACCACTTGGCGATGGTCTTGGACATCAGCAGCGAGATGAAGGAACCACCGAAGCCCATCAGCGCGGCGAATGCCAGCAGCATGCCGAGGTTGAGGCCGTTGCCGGTGAGGAAGCGGTTCACGCCCAGCAAGCTGGCGGTGAAACTGAGGACAAGCATGACGGCGAGGTTGGTCGCCAGGAAGAGCAGGACGCGTTTCATTTTTTGTGTGAGGAAGTGATCAATGCCATGGTGAAAACAGGGGCGCGCATCGCCAGCACGCGCAGCGCCAAGGCCTGGCGCGCCGCGTGCAGGAGACTAACGACAGGAAAACCGGGAACCTGACTACGAGCGCACGCAAGGCCAGCGCGCGCGGGGGAGGCTCAGGCGTTGGGAGGGCGCTGCTGAAGGGGAAGGTCGGGGTCGGGCATGACGCCCGCGCGGTGCACGGGCGTTGCGCTGCGGGCAAGCCCTGCGGTGAAGCGCGGGGGCGAGGCCGGCAACAGGGATTCGGCGAGGTCGGCGCCGGGCTGCGACGGATCCTTGGCGTCGCCGGCACTGCCAACGTCAACGTCAGCGGGGCCCGGGGCGACAGCGGCATCTTGTGCCAAGGTGCTGCATGAATCCGCCTGCATCGTGTTGCCCACTGCGCACGTGCGCACGCCTGCCCAGCTTTGGAAGGGCATGACGGCAAGCATCAGGAGCAGCAGCAGGAAGCGGATTGCGCGCACAAAAAAATTGGGGTTGGGATCACGTGTCGGGGGATTCGACACGAAATCGAGCAAGGAATTCTACAGGATGCGCCGCCGCGGCATGTTATGGCGAAAGCATCACTCTGCCACGCTCAGCCCAGGATATTCCGCGCGGCGTGCGTACCCCACCACGCCGCTTCCTCGAACACCGACACGCCCGACAGGTCCGCATGGGCAAACAGGATGCGGCCATCGGCCGCGCGCAGGGCCGCGGCGCCGGCATTGCCCAGAAAGCCCGTGCGCGGCGAGGCCATGGCGTGCCCGCGCACCGTGATTTCCACCGCATCCGCGTGGCGCCAGAAGGCGCGCCCGTAGACCGTGCGCAGATCGGTGGTGGCATAGTCCATCAGCTCGGCGGCGCTGGCCTCGGCCAGCCAGCGGCGGGTGTCGGCGAGCGAGCGCGGCGCCGCGCCGGGGCTGGCCGCAACGTCCAGCGGACAGTACGCGGTAAAGACCGTGGCTGCCGGCTTTGCCTGCCGGATCAGTTGATGGGTACTCACCACATAGCCCAGCCCGCGTCCGCCATGCACCACGTTGTCCCACGCCAGCGGCACGCCCGGCGCTTCCGGCGGGAAGCCCTGCAGGCGGAAGCTGGACACCATCCAGGACGCGGTGGGCGGCAGGTGACGCGCCGGGTCGAAGCCGAATTCGCGCAGCGGCGCCACGCGGGCGGCCACATGCAGGGGCATGGCGCAGATCACGCGGCGCGCACGGATGCGGTAGAGGCGCGGCGGCCGGGCGCCAACGCCATCCGGCCACCAGGCGCACAGCACCGACACCCCACGGCCCTGCTCCTGCACTTGCAGCGCCATGCCGGGACGGCGCCAGGGCTGGGCGCCAGGTTTGACGCCGCGGTGCGCATCGATGCGCGCCGAGAGCCGCGTCACCAGCGCGTGCAATCCATCCGGCCAGGTCAGCACGGCGCCGTCGGCCGCATCGCTTGCATGGCCCGCGCGGCTGGCGAAGTAGTACAGGCCGGCCCAGGCCGAGATCAGCTCGTGCCCCGCGCCGTAGTCGTCGCGGCAGCAGTAGTCCACATAGGTATGCAGGGTGGGCGCGGTAAAGCCTTCGGCCAGCATCCACTGCCGCATGCTTTGCTGGTCAAGCCGGGTCCAGGCCGGGTCTTGCGAGGCCAGCGCCAGCGGGATGGCAAAGGCCTTGCGGCCGTCGCTGCCGCGCGCGCTCTTGAGCTGCTCGACGCGCGCGAGAAAGCGCGCGTGCTGCGCCGCTTCCTCGTCCGGCGCAGCGTCGCCAGGCAGCAGGCCGTCGTGCCACTTGCCATCGAAGAACAGGCGCTCGTCCGGCGCATGCACCAGCGCACGCTCGTCGAACTCGGGCCGCGCGGCGAACGGGTCGCGCTGGATTACGCCGGTGTCGGCCAGCATCTCGCGGATGTGCGTGGATTCGGGCGAGGGCAGCGGCAGATAGTGCGCGCCGCGCGGGAAGGCCAGGTCGCCGCCGAAACTCCCGGCTGCCGCGTTGCCGCCGAACTCCGGGCCATCCACCAGCAGGAAATCCTTCAGGCCGCCGCGCGCCAGCTGCCACGCGGCGCTGAGCCCGGCCACGCCACCGCCGAGAATGGCAACGTCGGTCACGATCTCATCCTGCGCGGAAACGGTCGACGGCCAGCTGGCGGCATCGCGCAGCGCGTGGCCCTCGGCCATGCCGGGGCGCAGCACCACGGGCACGGGCTCGCGCAGGCCGACGCCGGCCAGGAAGCGGCTGGCATCGTCGCCCAGGCGATCGCAGCCGGATAGCAAGCCCAGGCCGCTCGCGCCAGCGCCGGCGATCAGGAAGTGGCGGCGGTCCATGCCAGCTCCGATTGCGGGGGATGCAGATCAGCGAATGACATTGCGCCAGTCCTGCTCAAAGTCATGCACCAGCGACTGCTCGTTGAGCCGGTTGGCACGCGCCTCGCGCGGCGCCATGTCGGCGGGGAAGCGGAACATCAGCGCGGTGCTGTCGGCGTCGAGGAACTTGAGCGGCACGGTGTAGCGTGTGGGCGGCGTGTAGTCGTCGCGCTTGCCCGCAACGATGAAGCCCCACTCGCCGAATGACGGCACATAGGCGTGGTAGGGCCAGGTATGCAGGCCCGCCTCGCGCAGCGTGGCGTCGATATCCCAGAACGAGCGCGGCGCAAAGTACGGCGAGGTGGACTGCACCACCGCATAGCCCTTCTCCGCGAGGTGGTGCGACATCAGCTTGTACATCGGCACCGAGTACAGCTTGCCCAGGCCGAAGTTGGACGGGTCGGGCAGGTCGACGATGATGGCGTCGAACATCTCGTTGTGCTGCTCCATCCATTGCGCGGCATCCGCGTTGACCACCTGCACGCGCGCGTCCTTGAGCGAGCCCTGGTTCAGCGCCACCAGCGGCTCGCTGCGCGAGAACAGCGTGGTCATGGCGGGGTCGAGGTCGACCAGCGTCACGTGCTCGATGTTCTTGTGCTTGAGGATCTCGCGCACGGCCAGCCCGTCGCCGCCGCCGATCACCAGCACGCGGCGCGCCCACGGCAGCGCCTGCAGCACGGGATGCACCAGCGCCTCGTGGTAGCGGTGCTCGTCGCGCGAGGAGAACTGCAGGTTGCCGTTGATATAGAGGCGCATGTCGTCCTTCCAGCGCGTGATCACCAGGCGCTGGTACGGCGTGCTTTCACTATGGATGATCTCGTCGCCGAACATGCCGCGCTCGGCCCAGTGGGTCAGCCGCCCCGAGGCCAAAAAGCCACCCGCCAGCAGCACCAGCACCAGCGAGGCGCGCAGCATGCGCGACATTACCGGCTTGAGCTCGTCGCGGAAGATATGGATGGTGACAAGCGCCACGCCCGCATTGAGCATGCCAAACAAAAAGCCGGTGCGCGACAGCCCCAGGCGCGGCGCCAGCACCAGCGGGAACACCAGCGAGACAGCCAGCGCGCCAAGGTAGTCGAACGTCAGCACGCGGCTGACCAGCTCGCCAAAGGCGGTGCGGCGCGTGTTGAGCACTCGCATGACCAGCGGGATCTCCATGCCCACCAGCACGCCAAGCACGAACACCATGGCGTAGAGCGCGGTGCGAAAGGGCGCGGACAGCCAGGCGAACACCACGAACAGGAGCGCCGCGGAGATGCCGCCGAGCAGGCCGATCAGGATCTCGATATCGATGAAGCGCGCCAGCACGTCTTCGTCCTTCACATAGCGCGACAGCCAGGAACCCACGCCCATGGCGAACAGGTAGCAGCCGATGATGGAAGAAAACTGGAGAATGGAGTCGCCCAGCAGGTAGCTGGACAGGGCGCCGGCGATCAGCTCGTAGCCGAGCCCGCAGGACGCCACGATCAACACCGAAAGAACAAGGGTACGGTCGCGCATCGGGGCTAGGGAATCGGGGTTCGAAGAGGAAGCCGGGAAGGAAGCCGGGAGGGCAGGCGTGACGCTCAGGCGAGCCGCCGCGCGATGCGCGCACGCCTGGCAAACCGCAAAAAGTTGTAATGAACCGAAATGGACAACGGATATACTTGGGCGCGAACTGCCGACGATGCTGATATCGCCAATATGGCTTCACGATTCACGGCTCGCTTACTGTTGCGGCAGCCCGGAACACCGTCGTAGAACCAGCCGGAGAACAATCAAGATGCAAGCCATCTACGCCTATGTGCTGCACCTGCTGGCCGGCCTTGCCCTGCTGGCGGTGTTCGTCGGAGTCTACACCAGGATCACGCCGTTTCGCGAGTTCGCGCTGATCCGCCAGGGCAACCTCGCGGCGGCGCTTTCGCTGTCGGGGGCGATGATCGGTTTTTGCTTTACGCTGTCGTCCAGCATCCAGCACAACGACACCTTCCTGCTGTTCCTGGTGTGGTCGGTGGGGGCGATGCTGGTACAGGCGCTGGCCTACGCGGGCCTGGCGCGCGCGCTGCCCGACATGGATGCAGCGATCGAATCGAACAACATCGGCATGGGCGGCCTGATGGGCGCTATTTCAGTGACGGTCGGCTTGATCAATGCCGCCTGCCTGTCCTGACTTCCTGAACATGCTGGAACAACGCTGAGAACCTGGGGATTGCCATGAGCATCGGATCGTTCATCAAGAAGCAGTTTATCGACATCCTCCAGTGGACGGAGGACACGGACGGCGTACTGGCCTGGCGCTATCCGATGGAGGATATGGAAATCCAGTACGGTGGCAGCCTGACCGTGCGCGAGTCGCAGATGGCGGTGTTCGTCAACGAAGGCAAGATCGCCGACGTGTTTGGGCCCGGCATGCACAAGCTCACCACGCAAACGCTGCCGGTGCTGACGTACCTGAAGAACTGGGACAAGCTGTTCGAGTCGCCCTTCAAGTCGGATGTGTACTTCTTCAGCACGCGCCTGCAGATCGGCCGCAAGTGGGGCACCGCCCAGCCGATTACCATCCGCGACGCCGATTTCGGCATGGTGCGGCTGCGCGCCTTCGGCCTGTACTCGTACAAGGTGGCCGACGCCGCCAGGTTCTATACCGAGATCAGCGGCACGCGCGCCGAGTACACCCGCGACGAGGTGGAAGAGCAACTGCGCAACCTGCTGATCGCCACCATGACCGCCACGCTGGGCAGCGCCTCGGTGCCCTTCCTGGACATGGCCGCCAACCAGGCGCTGATGTCGCAGACCATCCGCGACAAGCTGGCGCCGGAGTTCGAGCGCTATGGCGTGGCGCTGGATAACTTCGCGGTGACCAATGTGTCGCTGCCGGAAGAACTGCAAAAGGCCATTGACACCCGTATCTCCATGGGCATGATGGGCGATATGGCGAAGTTCACGCAGTACCAGGTCGCCACCTCGATCCCGCTGGCCGCGCAGAACGAGGGCGGCGTGGCCGGCCTTGGCGCCAGCCTGGCGGCCGGCGCGGTGATGGGCCAGGCGATGGCGGGCGGGCTTGGCGCCGCCGCCGGCGTCCAGCCTGCCGCACCCGCTGCGGCAGCGGCGCCGGCCGCAGTGGCCGCACCTGCCGACGATCCCGCCGCACGCCTGCAAAAGCTCAAGGACCTGCTCGACAAGAGCCTGATCTCCCAGGCGGAGTTCGACACCGCCAAGGCCGAGATCCTCAAGAAACTGATCGGCTGAGCGCGCGCCCTTATCCCTTAAGCATGCAAGAAATCAACTGCCCAAGCTGCGGCGCGCCGGCGGCCTTCCGCTCGTCTGCCGCGGTGATGGTGGTGTGCGAGTTTTGCCACAGCACGCTGCTCAAGGACGCCGACACGGTCAAGGACGTCGGCAAGATGTCCACCGTGCTGGAGGACTACACGCCGCTGCAGATCCACACCTCGGGCCAGTGGGACGGGCAGGGCTTCACCCTGGTCGGCCGCATCCAGCTGCGCTACGACTCCGGCCTGTGGAACGAGTGGTACCTGCTGTTCGACGACGGCAGCGACGGCTGGCTGGCGGATGCCTCCGGCCAGTACATGCTGACGCGGCGCGTCACGGCCGAGCAATCCGCCGCCCAGCTCAACGGCGTGGCGCTGCCGCGCTATGACCAGCTCACGCCCGGCACGCCCCTGTACTTCGACAAGCATCGCTACCTGGCCAGCGACGTGCGCAGCGCGCGCTGCACCGGTGGGCAGGGGGAGCTGCCGTTCGCGGTAGGCGCCGGCTGGACCGCGCAGGTTGCGGACTTCCGCGACGAAGGCCGTTTCCTCACGCTCGACTACGCCGATGGCGATCCGCCCGCCATCTATACCGGCCAGGCGGTCACGCTCGACCAGCTCAAATGCCAGCTGCTGCGCGAAGCCGACCAGATCGCCGGCACCGCCGACCGCTACCGCGGCAAGGCCGTGCCGCTGGCCTGCCCGGGCTGCGGCGGCCCGATCGCCTACCGCGCGGGTGTGGCCAGCTTCGTGGTCTGCCCGAGCTGCCACAGCGAAATCGACTGCTCCACCTCCACGGCGCTCGTGCTGGAAAAGCAGCGTGAGCTCGACGCGCTCAAGACCAGCCTGGCGCCGGGCGACATCGGCAACATCGACGGCAAGCCGTACACGGTGCTGGGCCTGATGCAGTGCACCGACAACGACGAGGAAGAAGCCTCCACCTGGGTCGAGTATCTGCTGTTCAACGAGCAGCGTGGCCTGATGTGGCTGGTGGAGCAGGACAGCGGCTGGGACCGGGTCGAGGTACTGGATACCTGGCCGCGCATGGTCTCCGGCACGGCCGCAAGCTACCAGGGCCAGACGTTCCAGCAGGGCTACGACTACGAGAGCGAGGTGCTGTACGCAGCCGGCACCTTCAACTGGCGCGTCAAGGTGGGCGACACCACGCGCCTGACCGAATTCGGCAAGCCGGCGCGCCGGCTCACGCGCGAGACCTCCGGCACGGAGATCGTCTGGACTTTGTCCACCACCGTGGCGCGCGCGCAGCTGGCGCAGTGGTTCAAGTCCAGCCCGGGGCTGGCCGAGGCCGCCCGCGCGCCGCAGGCAGCGCGCGCATCGGCTGCGGGCAATAGCGCCGACCTCGCCTTTTGCCGCAAGAGCGCCAAGGTCTACGCCATCCTCCTCGCCATCCTCAATGTCCCGGTGGCGCTCGTCACCGATCGGGGCTGGTTCACTATCGTCATCGGTTTCCTGCTGCTTTGGGTGCCGATCTGGCTGGTCCAGCGCTGGGCCGGAAAGGATTGAGTCAGCGTGCGCCTGCTTTATCTTGTCTACGGCATCATCGTGCTGTTCGGCACGACCTTCTTCAACATCGGCGAATCCACCGGTTCCGGCTCGTCCGGATACGCGAGCTCGCGTGGCTGGAGCGGCGGTTCCTCCGGCTCCAGCGGCTGGTCCTCCGGCGGCGGCCACAAATGAGCCCGCGGCCATGAACGCGCCAGCCCTGCCTTGCCCGGCCGTGCTCGGCCACCACCTGCTTGCCGACATGCAAGGCGTGGCGAGCGATCTGCTGGCCGATGCCGCACTGGTCGAGCGCGTGCTTTACCAGGCGGCGCAGGCCGCCGGCGCCACCGTGGTGGATGCGCGCTTCCGGCACTTCGGGCCGGGGCTGGGCGTGACCGGGGTGCTGCTGCTCAAGGAGTCGCACATCAGCATCCATACCTGGCCCGAGTACGGCTTTGCCGCCGTGGATGTGTTCATGTGCGGCGCCGCCCGGCCAGAGCTGGCGGTGGAGGTGGTGCGCGCGGCCTTCGTGCCGCGCACGCTTACGCTGCGCGATCAGGCGCGGGGCCCGGCGCCTGGCTGAGCGCGAAGCTGGCAAGGCTTGCCGCGATGGTCTACACTGCTGGGTAACCCCGTAATTACTACAGGGTATTTGTTGCGGTCGGGAGTGACCTGGAGTCGGCATGCGTATCGGTGAGCTTGCAAAGCACAGCAGTTGCGACGTGGAGACCATCCGCTATTACGAGCGCGAAGGCCTGCTCGACGCGCCCCAGCGCGAGGACAACGGCTATCGCCGCTACGGCGACGGCCATTTGCTGCAGCTGAACTTCGTGCGGCACTGCCGCTCCCTCGGCATGAGCCTGTCCGATGTGCGCAGGCTGCGCGACTTCGAGCGCGATCCGGCCCTGGCCTGCGACGATATCAACAGCCTGCTGGATCGCCAGATCGAGCAGATCCACGCCCAGCGCGTGGCGCTGGAGGCGCTGGAAGGGCAGTTGCGGGCACTTCGCCATACTTGCGACCAGCCCCATCCGGTCAGCGAATGCGGCATCCTGCAGAACCTGCAGCAAGCTGCCGCCGGCGCCGCCTGCGAGTGCCATCCGCATCCGGAGCGCCACGCGTAAGGGTTGCGCCCCGGTGCCTGAAAGGTGCCGGCTATGCTACGATCCCTTTACCTGCCGCGCACCAAGCTGGTGAAAAAGCGGCGGGCCGAGCCCGCGACGAAGCCTTTGAGTGAGCCATTGCTCTCGTCAGTTTCGCCGCATGGCGCGCTTTCCGGATTTTCCATTCCAATTGCTGCCGCACCCAATGACGCCTTGCTGCCTGTCGCCGATTGCTGTCGAGCTTGCCCCTGTCGGGCAGGCTGGCGCGACCGTGCGCGCAGTCCAGGCGCCGCGCGCACAAGCCAAACAGGCGATTGCCTGCCGCCGGATCAGCGCACCGCTTGATCCTGCCCGGTTCCCAGCCTGACGTTCCCCCCAACGCAGGCAGACGCTGAACCGGGCCGAGTCACTCCCTGTTCGCGGTTTTCCCGCCGGTACTGACCGCCGGTAACGGCCCACCTTGTTTCATGACCTGGCAACGCCAGGAGCCGATCCCCGACGGATCGCTCCAGCCTGTTCCGGGTCGCCGCATCGCCACTTAGCGAGGATTCATCATGACGGCATCGTCCAAACAACAACCGACCCTTTACCTGACCGAGCTCGACGTGACCCGTCTGGAGCGCATCGCGGGCCGCGCCGGCGCCGCGCCGCTGGCTGAAATGCTCGACAGCATCCTCGAGCGCGCGGCCATCGTGCCGGCCGAGGCGATTCCCAAGGATGTGGTCACCATGAACTCCAGCCTGCTGTGCGCGCTGGAGGGCGAGGCCACACCGCGCCGCTGGACGCTGGTCTACCCGGACACCGCCGATTTCGATGAAGGCCGCCTGTCGGTACTGTCGCCGATCGGCCGTGTGCTGCTGGGCGCGCGCGCCGGGCAGACCGTGAGCTACCGCCTGCCGGACGGACGTGAGCAAAGCGTCACCGTGGTGGAGCTGTCTTTCCAGCCTGAGGCCAACGGCCAGTACACCGTATAAGGCCTGGTCAAAAACTTATCCGGCACTTTTTGGGTACTTTCAGGCCGATTCAAGGCTGATTCCGGGCGCCGGTCGTGGCGCCCTGGCGCGCGCGCATCGGCGCCGCCCATCCCGCAAAACGCTAGCCCGCCAGCAAGCTGTTCGCCCGCAGACCGGCCTGAGGCCTGGGCTGGCGGGCCATCAGGCATCGCTTCGGCCACCCGCCGCGCCCCCTCGCAAGCCCTCCCGTCACGCCATTGGGCGGCCAATCCGCGCCGTTCGTCCGACTTTCCAGCGTTTCACGACTCGCAACGCACCATTCGTCGCAGTGGTATTTCTCCTTGCCCGCCAAGCCACTAATCTTCAGTCCGTGCCTGCAGCGCAACATAGATTTGCCGGGGCAGCTAGTACAGCAAATTAAAAGCAAGAACGACACAATCAGTTGAAGGAGTCCCAAATGAATGCCAAACGCATCCTTGGCGGCGTTCTCGCCGTGCTGATGGTGGCCTCGTCGGCCGCGGCACTGGCAGCGCCCGCCAACAGCAAGGTCGGCAAGTTCGACGTGTACGCCGACGCGTTGCGCACCGGCAAGTTTGATACGTTCACCGATGGCGCCAAGGCCGGCAAGTTCGACACGTTCACCGATGGCGCCAAGGCTGGCAAGTTCGACACGTTCACCGACGGCGCCAAGGCTGGCAAGTTCGACACGTTCACCGATGGTGCCCGCGGCGCTTTCCGCGGCGAGATCGCAGCCAGCTCGCTGGACAACTCGCGCGGCGGCGACGGTTCGCTGTACGGCTACCGGGTCTGAAACCGACCCGTGTGGTACTTGGAGGCCACTTTGGTGGCCGCCAAGTACTGCTTTTGCTCCCCGTTTTATCTCCCACCTGCCCGGCTGACCTCCTCCTCCTTTTCTCTCCCGCCGGGTGGGTGATTTTTACCCGCCGCTCCCCGCACTAGCTGCCTTTCGTATTTCCTCCGGCAGCCTCGCAAGACCCCCACCCCGACTATCCCGAACGCCGCAGGCCGGCACGCGCCTTGTCATTCCCGTTCGCGCCCGGCACGCCTGCGCCCGATCAAGACATAGAGCAATGGCACCGCCAGCGAGCCGATCACGGTGGCGCCCAGCATGCCGCCCAGCACCCCGGTGCCGACCGCGCGCTGCGCGGCCGCACCCGGGCCGGTGCTGATCGCCAGCGGCACCACGCCCAGGATAAAGGCCAGCGAGGTCATCACCACCGGGCGCAACCGCTGGCGGGCGGCCTGGCCGGCGGCTTCCAGCAGGTCCATGCCGCCGCGGCGCAACTGCTCGGCGTATTCCACCACCAGGATGGCGTTCTTGGCCGCCAGCCCCATGATCACCACGCCGCCCACCTTGAAGTAGACGTCGTTCGGCATGCCGCGCAGCCAGATCGCCACCAGCGCGCCAACGAGGCCCGCCGGCACGATCAGCAGCACTGCCAGCGGCAAGGTCCAGTTTTCATAGAGCGCCACCAGGCACAAGAAGATGAACAACATCGACAAGGCGAACAGCCACGGCGCCTGCGTGCCGCTTTGCTGCTGCTCGAAGGCGCGTCCGGTCCAGCGCACGTCGTAGGCGCCGCCCAGCTCGCGCACCCTGGCCGTGAGGCGTTCCATGGCTGTGCCGGTGCTGTGGCCCGGCGCCACTTCGGCGTTGATGCGCACCGAGGTGAGCCCGTTGAACCGCTCCAGCGTCGCTTCGCCCTTGCCCCAGGCCAGTTCGGCGAAGGCACCCAGCGACACCATGCCACCGCTGGCATTGCGCACATGCACGCGGGACAGCTTGGCCGGGTCCATGCGGTAAGGCGCATCCGCTTGCAGGATCACCCGGCGGATACGGCCTTCGCGCGCGACTTCGTCGATATAGCGCGAGCCCAGGGTGGCCGACAGCGCATGGTGGATGGCCTGCGGCTCCACGCCAAAGCTGCGCGCGCGCTCGTAGTCGATGTGCAGGTCCAGCGCCGGCGCCGGCTGGCCGGTGGTGGCGCGCACCTCGCCCAGCGACGGCTCAGCCTTGATGGCGGCAAGCAGCTTGTCGCGCGCGGCAAACAGCGCTTCGCGCCCGGAGCCGGCCTGCGCCACCAGCCGCATGTCGAGCCCGCCGGTGCTGCCCAGCTCGGGCAGGGCCGCGCCGTTATACGCGTACAGCTGCGCCTGTCCCCGCCCAGGCCACGCTTCCAGCCCGGCCTGGAGCCTGGCCAGCACTGCGTCCGCGCGTTCGTCGGCGCCGCGCTCCGACCAATCCCGCAGCGCCAGGTACATGCTGGCGCGCTGCTCGCCGTTGCCGGAATTGCTCCAGCCCAGCACGGCGAAGGTCGAGCGCACGGGATACTTGCCGGCTTTCAGCCACGCCTCCAGCGTCGCCACGGTGGCGCGCGTCTGCTCCTGCGTGGCACCCGCGGGCAGTTCCATATCGATCACCAGTTCGCCGGTGTCCTCCTCTGGCAGGAAGCCGGCGGGGATCTGCCACATCAGCACGCCACCGGCCACCGCCAGCGCCAGGTAGATGCCCAGCCAGCGCAGGCGGCGCCGCTGCAGCGCCAGTACCCAGCCGGCATAGCGCGCGGTGAGCGCCGTGAAGCCGCGCTCGAACCAGGCCAGCGGGCCGCGCTGCGGGTGCGGGGCATGGCGCAGCAGGCTGGCGCACATGGCCGGCGCCAGCGAAAGCGCGAAGAACAGCGAGAAGGCAATGGAGATCGCCAGCGTGATGGCGAAGTGCCGATAGATCACGCCCACCGCACTGCCCAGGAACGCCATCGGCACGAACACCGCGCACAGCACCAGCGTGACACCTACCAGCGCGCCGGACACTTCGCGCATCGAGCGGGCCGCCGCCTCCATGGCGTCCACACCATCTTCGCGCATGATCCGCTCGACGTTCTCCACCACCACGATGGCGTCGTCGACCAGGATGCCGATCGCCAGCACCACGCCAAACAGCGTGATCACGTTGAGAGACAGGCCAAACGCGTACAGGCAGGCCACAGTGCCAAGCAGCGAGACCGGCACCACGATCACCGGGATCAGCGTGGCGCGCAGGTTGCCGAGGAACAGGTAGAGGATCAGGAAGACCAGCGCCGTGGCTTCGCCCAGCGTGGTCAGCACGCGCCAGATCGAGCGTTCGACGAACTGCGCGCTGTCGGATGAGATCTCGTAACGCATGCCCGCGGGGAAGCCGCGCGCGGCTTCGTCAAGCGCGGCGCGCACCGCGCGCGAGGTGGCCAGTACGTTAGCGCCGTCTGCCAGCTTGAGGCCGATCGAGGCTGCCACCTGGCCGTCGTGGCGCGAGCTGTAGCGGTAGTCGCTGGCGCCCAGCTCCACCCGCGCCACGTCGCGCAGCCGTACCAGCGAGGCGTCGCCGCCGGCGCGCACCACGATCTGGCCGAAGGCCTCCGGCTCGGCGAGCGGCCGGGGCGGGCGCACCAGCGCCTGGTAGGGCTGGCCCGGCACCGCCGGCGCACCGCCGAGCTGGCCCGGGGTGACGTCGCCGTTGCGCGCCTTGATGGCCTGCTCGACGTCCGCGGCTGTCAGGCCGTAGGCGTTGAGCTTGTCGGGGTCGAACCAGATGCGCAGTGCGTACTCGGCACCATAGGGTTCCGCCTTGCCGATGCCGGGCAGGCGGCGCAGCATCGGCAGCACCGAAGCGGCGGCAAAATCGCCGAGCGCGGTTTCGTCGAGCTGGCTGTTCTGCGACACCAGCGAGACATACATGAAGGGGCTGCTGCCGGCCTGGTCCACGAAGATGCCGCCGCGGCGCACCGCCTCCGGCAACAGCGGCTCGGCTTGCATGACGCGGTTGCGCACGTTGACCTGCGCCAGCTGCGCATCGGTGCCCTGGCGGAAGCCCAGCGTGATGGTGGCGGCGCCGCCCTCGCTGCTGGCATCCAGGTAGAGCAGCCCGGGAATGCCGTGCATCTGCTGCTCCAGCACTGCGGTCACCGCATCTTCCACGGTACGCGCCGACGCGCCGGCATAGTCCGCGTAGACGATCACGGTGGGCGGCGCCACCGCCGGATACTGGGCGATGGGAATGCGGGTGAGGGCGATCAGGCCCGCCACCATGGTGAGAATGGCAATAACCCACGCGAACGCGGGCCGGCGAAGAAAAAAGGACGCCATGGCACATTGGATTGTTTTGCGCCGGCGCGGCAGCTAGCCGCCGCGCCGGCGCGGTGGAACGGATCCGGCGCGCGGGCACTGCGAGATGCGAGCGGTGAAACGCGCCGGGCAGCGTGGCACAAACGCTGTGAGGGAAGTGTGTCTGGCCGTCGCTCTAGCGGGACGGTCGGGAGAAGCCGCGCAGCAGCGCCGTGAGCAGCACCTGCTGCCGATGCACCAGCGGCTGCCAGTCCTCGCGGGGCAGGTGCTCGAACGTGATATCGAGCGCGGCCAGCCCGTGCACGGCAGTCCACAGCGCGTTGGTGACATCGCCGGGGTCGTACATGGAATCGATCAGCGCGGTGGCTTGCTGGTCATGCACGCAGGCCATCAGCACCGCGTTCACCGGGTCTTCCGGGAAACGCTCGCCCCAGCGCAGGTCGATCGCGCGCTCGGCGTCGGCCGGCAGGCCCATCATCATCATCAGGTGATAGCTGTGGCGGTTGGCCAGGGCCCACGCCACATAGGCATCGAGCACGGCCGGCAACGCCAGGGCAGGCGTACCCGCGGCGGCGCGCGCGGCGGCCAGTGCCGCCGCGAGGCGTACCCAGTCCTGCGCGCACAGCTCGAACAGCAGTGCGGTCTTGTCGTCGAAATGCCGGTAGATGGCGGCCGCGCTATAGCCGCAGCGCTCGCCGATGCGGCGCAACGTGACGCCGCTGAAGCCCGCCTCGGCAAACAACGCGCGGGCAGCATTGAAAAAGGCTTCGCGCACACTTTCGCGCCGCAGCTCGGCACCGCTGACCCGCGCAACGGGCGCGCCGGCGCGTGCGGCAACCGGCGTGGCGGGTGCACTCACAGGCGGGGCCGACAGGCTGGATTGCGTTGGGCGGGTGGCGGACATGGCCGCGATTATAAACACCGCTCACTTTGTAAACAACGTTTACATGGCGAATTCAGCACAAATAAGTGCCCCACCAGCGAGGGGGCGCTGCCCGGAGCGCCGGCGCAGCGCGGTCATCCAGCGGCGTGGCTCAGAGTTGCTTGGCCGCGAAGGTGTCGCACTTGCGGATGTCGCCGCTGGTCAGGCCCTGGCGCAGCCAGCGCGTGCGCTGCTCGCTGGTGCCGTGGGTGAACGCCTCTGGCACGACATAGCCCTGGGCCTGCTTTTGCAGGCGGTCGTCGCCGATGGCGGCGGCGGCCTTGAGGCCTTCCTCGATATCGCCGGGCTCCAGCAACTGCTGGTTCATGCGCTCTGCGGTAGCGGCCCATACGCCGGCCAGGCAATCGGCCTGCAGTTCCACGCGCACCGACAACTGGTTGGCCTGCGCCTCGCCCATGCGGCGGCGCGCGGCGTCGACCTTGCCCGACACGCCGAGCAGGTTCTGCACATGATGGCCAATCTCGTGGGCAATCACGTAGGCCTGGGCAAAATCGCCGCCAGCCCCGAAGCGCTGGCGCAATTCATCGTAAAAGGCCAGGTCGATATAGACCTTCTGGTCGCCCGGGCAATAGAACGGCCCCATGGCCGACTGGCCCGTGCCGCAGGCGGTAGGCGTGGCGCCCGAGAAGATCACCAGCGTGGGCGGCGCATAGCGGCGGTTGAGATCGGTCTCGAAGATATGCGACCAGGTGCGCTCGGTGTTACCGAGCACCTTGCGCACGAAGACCGTCATCTGGTCCTTGGCGGGGGGATGGCTGGGCACATGCTGCTGTTGCGGCGCTTGCTGCTGCGAGCCCTGCAGCACCGAGGCGCCCTGCATGATCACGGAAGGGTCGACGCCAAAGAAATAAGACGCCGCCAGCGCCACCAGGATGGTGCCGATGCCGAGCGTCTTGGGCCCCGCGCCAAAGCCGCCGAAACCGCCGGAGCCTTCACCCCGGCGGTCTTCTACATTCTGGCTTTCGGCTTCGTCGTCGAGACGCATGGTGGCTCCGCATTACTGGTTGATCGCCGCGGCAAAAAGGTGGCCGCAGCGTGTCGATCAGTATAGCAACGGCAATGCCGCCAACGCATGCGTGTGGTGTATCAGGCGGTAACCGCCGGTGCCGTGCTGGCAGTGGCTTGCCCCTGCGCCTTGCCCGGCTCCGCGCCGCCGATTTCGGCCACGCGCAGCAGGTTGGTGGTGCCGCCCTGGCCAAACGGCATGCCTGCCGCGATGGTGATCTGGTCGCCGGGTTCGGCATAGCCTTCCGCCAGCGCCGCGCGGGTTGCCGCATTCACCATCTCGTCCACGCTTTGCACGTCCGGGCTGACGGTGGAATGCACGCCCCACGCAATCGCCAGCCGCCGTGCGATTTCCAGGTTCGGCGTGATGCTGACGATGGGCGCGCACGGCCGCTCGCGTGCGGCGCGCAGCGCGGTGGAGCCCGACGAGGTGTAGGTGACGGTAGCCACCGCGCCGATGATCTGCGTGACCTCGCGCAGCGCCGCGCAGATCGCATCCTGGCGGGTGGACAGCGGCGCCTCATGCCCCGCGTCCAGCAGGTTGCGGTACAGCGGATCGCGCTCCACCTCGGTGATGATGCGGTTCATGATGGCCACCGCCGGCACCGGGTGGCGGCCGTTGGCCGACTCGGCCGACAGCATCACCGCATCGGCGCCGTCATAGATGGCGCTGGCCACATCGGACGCCTCGGCGCGCGTGGGCACCGGCGAATCGATCATCGATTCCAGCATCTGCGTGGCGATCACGATGGGTTTGCCGTGCTGGCGGCAGATGCGCAAGATGCGCTTCTGCACACCCGGCACACGCTCCGGCGGCAGTTCCACGCCCAGGTCTCCGCGCGCCACCATCACCGCATCGGACACGCGCACGATTTCCTCGAGCTGCTGCAGCGCGGCGGGCTTTTCGATCTTGGACAGCACGCCGGCACGGGTGCCGATGATCTCGCGCGCTTCCACGATGTCGGCCGGGCGCTGCACGAACGACAGCGCGATCCAGTCGGCGCCCAGCGCCAGCGCGAAGTCGAGGTCCTTGCGGTCCTTCTCGGTCAGGGCGGGGATCGGGATCACGGCGTCGGGCACGTTCACGCCCTTGCGGTCGGACAGCGTGCCGTGGTTGACCACGCGCGTGGCGATGCTGCCGCTGGCCACCGCCTCGATCTTCAACTGCACCTTGCCGTCGTCGATCAGCAGCGACTGACCCGGCGCGGCCACCCGGAACAGTTCCGGATGTGGCAGGTGCACGCGGGTGGCGTCGCCCGGGCTGGGGTCGCTGTCGAGCACGAAGGCGTCGCCGGCCTTGACCGCCACCTTGCCCGCGGCGAAGGTGCCGATGCGCAGCTTGGGGCCTTGCAGGTCGGCCAGCACGGCGATGGGGCGGCCGGTCTCGGCCTCGACCTGGCGCACGGCGTCGTAGCGGCGCTTGTGGTCGTCGTGCGAGCCGTGGCTGAAGTTCAGGCGGAAGACATCCGCTCCGGCTTCGAACAACTGACGGATCACCTCGATGTCGGTGCTGGCCGGTCCGAGCGTGGCAACGATCTTGGCTTTGCGCTGGCGTCTCATTTTGTCTCCTCTTCCAATCTCGGGCGGCGCGCCGCGATGGGCGCGCCGTTGTTCAAATTCAGGGCTTACACAATCAGGATGGCGCGGAAATCGTTCACATTGGTACGGGTCGGGCCGGTAACGATCAGGTCGTCCAGGCCGGCGAAGAAGCCGTAGCCGTCGTTGTTGCCGAGGTGCGCGCGCGCGGACAGTCCGCGTGCCTCGGCACGGGTCAGCGTATCGGGGGCGAGCAACGCACCGGCGTTGTCTTCGGAACCATCGATGCCGTCGGTGTCGCAGGCAATGGCATGCACGCCCGGCAGGCTGTCCAGTGCGACCGCGAGCGCCAGCAGGAATTCGGCATTGCGCCCGCCGCGGCCGCTGCCGCGCACCGTCACCGTGGTCTCGCCGCCGGACAGGATCACGCAAGGCTTCCTGAACGGCTGGCCATGCCGCGCAACCTGCCGCGCGATGGCGGCATGCACCAGCGCCACATCGCGCGATTCGCCTTCGATGCTGTCGGACAGGATGTGGGCTTCAACGCCCAGCTCGCGCGCGCGCGCCGCCGCGGCTTCCAGCGATTGCTGCGCGGTGGCCAGCGTGACGCTGCGATGGCCGTCGAAGCGCGCATCGCCGGGCTTGGGCGTTTCGCCCGCGCCGCTCTCCAGGTGCGCGCGCACATTGGCGGGCACGTCGATGCCGTACTTGGCGATCACCGCCAGCGCATCGGCGCAGCTGGTGGCGTCGGGCAGGGTCGGGCCGCTGGCGATCAGCGTGGGATCGTCACCGGGAATATCGGAAATCAACAGGGTCTCGACGCGTGCGGGCGCACAGTGCAATGCCAGCCGGCCGCCCTTGAGCGCCGACAGGTGCTTGCGCACGCAGTTCATCTCGCCGATGTTGGCGCCGCTCTTTAGCAGCGCGCGGTTCACGGCTTGCTTGTCGGCAAGCGTGATGCCGTCGGCCGGCGCGGCCAGCAGCGCGGAGCCGCCGCCGGAGATCAGGCACAGCACCAGGTCGTCGGCGGTCAGGCCCTTGACCAGCGCCACCATGCGCTGCGCGGCGCGCTGGCCGGCTTCGTCGGGCACCGGGTGCGCGGCCTCCACCACCTCGATACGCTGGCACGGCGCGCCATGTCCGTAGCGCGTCACAACCAGTCCGGAAATCTCGCCTTGCCAGTGCGCCTCGACGGCTTGCGCCATGGCGGCGGCGGCCTTGCCGGCACCGATCACCACCGTGCGGCCCTTGGGCGGCGTGGGCAGTTGCGGCGGCAGGCAATGGCTGGCGCTGACGGCGGCAACCGCGGTATCGAACAGGTCGCGCAGCAGGGCGCGCGGATCGGTGAGTCCGGCAGGGCGCTGGGGCGCCAGCAAGGTAGGGTAGGAATCGGTGGCGAGCATGACGGGATCCGGAAGTGCTGCGTTCCCGGCCGCGAGCGGCCGGGAGTGATGCTGGCCTGCCGAGGCAGGCCGTGATGGCGCTGCTGGCTTACTTGGCGCCGCCCTTGGCGATCTCATGGTTGGACATGATCTCGATGGCGCGGCACAGTGCCGAGTGGTCCTGTTTGCCCAGACCGTTGGCGGCGCAGGTGTTGAACAGCTCTTGCGCGGTGGCGGTGTTGGGCAGTGCCACGCCCAGCGCCTTCGCGCCTTGCAGCGCGAGGTTCAGGTCCTTCTGGTGCAGCTCGATGCGGAAGCCCGGATCGAAGGTGCGCTTGACCATGCGCTCACCATGCACTTCCAGGATGCGCGAAGCCGCGAAGCCGCCCATCAGCGCCTGGCGCACGCGCGCCGGATCGGCGCCCGCCTTGGAGGCGAACAGCAGCGCTTCGGACACGGCCTGGATGTTCAGCGCCACGATGATCTGGTTGGCCACCTTGGTGGTCTGGCCGTCGCCGTTGCCGCCGACCAGCGTCACGTTCTTGCCCAACAGGTCGAACAGCGGCTTGACCTCGTCGAACGATTCTTGCGGACCACCGACCATGATGGTCAACGATGCGGCCTTCGCGCCCACTTCGCCGCCGGACACCGGTGCATCCAGGTAGGCAGCGCCGAGCTTGTTGACGCGCGCGGCGAAATCCTTGGTGGCGATCGGCGAGATCGAGCTCATGTCGACCACGATCTTGCCGTGCGCGGCTTCCTTGCCGGCGCCCTTGAGCGCGGCGGCCACGCCCTTCTCGGCGAACAGCACGGCTTCCACGTGCGGGGTGTCCGGCACCATGATCACGATGATGTCCGCGCGCTTGGCCACTTCCTCGGCGCTGGTGCAGACCGTGACGCCGGCATCGACCAGCGCTTGCGGTGCGGGGTTCACGTCATGCACGAACAGCGTGTGGCCGGCCGCGCGCAGGTGGCCCGCCATCGGTGCGCCCATGATGCCCAGGCCGATAAAGCCGATGTTGCGTTGGTTTGCCATGTGATGTCTCCTTGATGGGATCGTTGAATGTTTGTGGATTTGCTTGTTCCGCTTACTGCACGCCGTGTTCCGCGCGCCAGCCCAGTCCTTCCACCGTGGTCGTGCGCGGCTTGTACTCGCAGCCGACCCAGCCGCCGTAGCCGATCTCATCGAGCCACTTGAACAGGAAGTGGTAGTTCAGCTCGCCGGTGCCCGGCTCATTGCGCCCCGGGTTGTCGGCCAGCTGCACGTGCTTGATCTTTGGCAGGTTGGCTTTGAGCGTGGCGGCGATTTCGCCTTCCATGCGCTGCATGTGATAGATGTCGTACTGCACGTAGAGGTTGGGCGCGTTGACCTGTGCGATCAGGTCCAGCGCCTGCTGCGTGCGCGACAGGAAGAAGCCGGGGATGTCGAAGGTGTTGATCGGCTCGACCAGCAGGTCGATCTGCTCGGCGCCGAGCGCCTGCGACGCGAAGCGCAGGTTTTCCACCAGCGTTTCCTGGGCCTGCTCGCGCTTGACGTTCTGCGGCTGGATGCCGACCAGGCAATTCAGCTGGCGCACGCCCAACACCTTGGCGTACTTGATCGCCTCGCCCACGCCGTCCTGGAACTCGCTCACGCGGTCCGGGTGGCAGGCAATGCCGCGCTCGCCCGCTTCCCACTTGCCCGCGGGCAGGTTGTGCAGCACCAGGTCGAGCTGGAAGCGGTTGAGCCGGTCGGCGATCTGGTCGGCGTGAAAGGCGTAGGGGAAGAGGAACTCCACGCCGCGGAAGCCCGCGCGCGCGGCGGCTTCAAAGCGGTCGAGGAAAGCCACTTCGTTGAACAGCATGGTCAGGTTGGCGGCAAGTTTTGGCATGGATGTCTCCGGATGACTTGTCTTGTGATTCCGCTCGCGCGGAGGCGGTGATTGGGGGGCGCATCAAGGGTACAGCGGGGATGTAGCGCTGCGCGCGGGCTCGTGGCCCGCGCTTGTCAGCCTGCTGTGCTTACGCCGTTTCCACTTCTTCCTTGAGGATGGCTTCCTCGATGTCTTCGATCGGCTCGAACTCGTTGATGTTGTCGATCTCGGTGCCCATCGCGATATTGGTCACGCGCTCCAGGATCACTTCCACCACCACGGGCACCGAGAACTCGGCCATCAGGTCGCGCGCTTCGGCAAAGGCCGGCGCGATGTCTTCCGGCTTGAACACGCGGATCGCCTTGCAGCCCAGGCCTTCCACCACCTTCACGTGGTCCACGCCGTAGCCGTTGAGCTCAGGCGAGTTGACGTTGTCGAAGGCCAGCTGCACGCAGTAGTCCATCTCGAAATTGCGCTGCGCCTGGCGGATCAGGCCGAGGTAGGAGTTGTTCACCACCAGGTGGATGTACGGCACCTTGAACTGCGCGGCCACGGCCAGTTCTTCGATCATGAACTGGAAGTCGTAGTCGCCCGAGATGGCCACCACATCCGATTCCGGCGAGGCCACCTTCACGCCGATCGCGGCGGGGATGGTCCAGCCTAGCGGGCCGGCCTGGCCGCAGTTGATCCAGTGGCGCGGCTCGTTGACCGACAGGAACTGCGCGGCGGCGATCTGCGACAGGCCGATGGTGGACACGTAACGCACATCGCGCGGGAAGTACTGGTTCATCTCGCGGTACACGCGTTGCGGCTTGACCGGCACGTTGTCGAAATCGCTCTTGCGCTGCATGGTGCGGCGGCGCTTTTGCACGTCCGCCACCCAGCTCTTGCGGCACGGCAGGCGGCCGGCCATCTTCATCTCGCGCGCCACTTCCACGAACTGCTCCAGCGCGGCCTTGGCATCGGAGACGATGCCCAGGTCCGGGCCAAACACGCGGCCGATCTGGGTAGGCTCGATATCCACGTGCACGAACTTGCGGCCCTTGGTGTAGACCTCGACGCTGCCGGTGTGGCGGTTGGCCCAGCGATTGCCGATGCCGAGCACGAAGTCCGATGCCAGCATCGTGGCGTTGCCGTAGCGGTGCGACGTCTGCAGGCCAACCATGCCGGCTTGCAGCGGGTGGTCGTCGGCCAGCACGCCCCAGCCCATCAGCGTGGGGACCACCGGCACGTTGACCAGCTCGGCGAATTCCACCAGGAGCTCGGCCGCGTCGGCGTTGATCACGCCGCCACCGCACACGATCAGCGGGCGCTCGGCCGCGTTGAGCATGGCGATGGCCTTCTCGATCTGCGCTCGTGAGGCAACCGGCTTGTACGGGGCGAGCGGCTGATAGGTTTCCGGATCGAACTCGATCTCGGCAACCTGCACGTCGAACGGCAGGTCGATCAGCACCGGGCCCGGGCGGCCCGAGCGCATCAGGTGGAAAGCTTGCTGGAACACTTGCGGCACCAGCGCCGGCTCGCGCACGGTCACCGCCCACTTGGTCACCGGCTTGGCGATCGACTCGATGTCGACGGCCTGGAAGTCTTCCTTGTACAAACGGGCGCGCGGCGCCTGGCCGGTGATGCAGAGAATGGGGATGGAGTCAGCCCAGGCCGAGTACAGGCCGGTGATCATGTCGGTGCCGGCCGGGCCCGAGGTGCCGATGCACACGCCGATATTGCCGGCTTCGGCGCGGGTGTAGCCTTCGGCCATGTGCGAGGCGCCTTCCACGTGGCGGGCCAGGAAATGGTCGATGGTGCCGGCCCGGCGCATGGCCGAGTAGAACGGGTTGATGGCGGCGCCGGGCACGCCGAACGCGGTGGTGATACCTTCTTTTTCCAGCACGGCGATGGCCGCGTCAACTGCTCTCATCTTCGGCATGTCTGTCTCCAATCGTTGATGCGATGTTTTGTGAATGGCTATGAATGGCTGCGAATCACTGTTGGAGTCCATGCTATTCCCGCAAGCGGGTTGGGATAAAGGGAAGGGAGATCAGTTGATTCGATACCCGTGATATCGAATGAGGGCGCCCGAGGCAGAAAACACGATCGCCCGACGCGGTCTGGCGCGTGTCATGGAACTACGTTGTGTGACGGCAACGATACGTAGGAAATTGCGGGAAAAGCCCGCCCGACGGTCCCGGTGCGCACCCTGCGGCCCGCTAAATGGCGACAATGTGCGGGTATCGCGCCAGTACCTGTGCCAAGGCACGGCGCAGGAACCACCTATTGCCAACCCAACCGCCATGCATACCAGGCTCCCTCCCACCCGCGAGCTGCTTGACGCGCTCAAGCGCAAGCCGCCCGCCGCATCCGATACCGCCGGTTCGCCCGCGGCCGCCATGAACCTGATGCGGCTGCAAAGGGGCCTGCTGGTGCTGTTCTGGGCTTGTTCGGTGGCTGCGCTGCTAGTGACCGGCGCTGTGCTGTACACCAAGTACCAAATCAGGCAGACGCCGGCGCCATGGCTGGCGCGGCTGGTCTATAGCTTGCTGGGCGGCAGCGTGGCGGGGCTGGCAGCGCTGCTGCTCACGCACCTGCCGGCGCTGGCGCGCAAGTTGCGCGATCCGCTCGGGGCATTGGCCGACCAGGTCGACCGGCACGATGAGACGGAAAGCGCGCTGCTGCGCTCGCTGGCGCGCGTCCCCGCCCAGGCGCTGCGCGCCAGGGCACGGCGGGTGGAGATGCAGTTACGGATGTGGGAGGGCATGGCGAGGACGATCGGTTTGCTGATCGCGGTCAGCCCGGCCGCGCTGGTGCTGGTCACGGGCCTGTTCGAGTTGCCGCGCAAAGGCGGCAGCCTGCTGCCGCTGCTGTCGCTCTACGGCCTTGTCTTCGTGTCGGGCGCGGCGCTGGCGGTCTTCCTGCAATTGCAGGTCAGCCGGCCGTTGCGCCGGCTTGCCTACGTGCTCGGCGAAGCGGCGCAGATCAGCGCGCAGCTGGAAAAGGCGCCAACGCCGCCCGCGGCGGCATCGGCAGTGGTCGCCGCCGTACCCGTTGCAGCGCCCATTGCAGCGCCCGCATCCGCGGTCCCATCTCCGGCGCCGGTACCGCCCGAAGTCCTCCATGCAAGCGCGCTCGGGGATGCAGCCGCGACCTCGCCAGAAGAGGATGCCGCGGCGCAAGTGGACCACGCGGACCACGCAGCAGCGGGTCCGCCCACGCTGCCTGCGCTGCCTCAACCCGCCAGGTAGGTCTGGGCCAGCCGGACCCAGCAAGCCGCGCCCAGCGGCAGCACCTGGTCGTTGAAGTCGTAGCCCGGGTTGTGCACCATGCAGCCGCCAAACTCGCCTTCGCCGTTGCCGAGGATCAGGTAGCAGCCCGGCACCTCGTTGAGCATCCACGCAAAGTCCTCGCTGCCGTTCAGGCCCTTGGGGGCTTGCGTCACGACTTTGTCGGTGCCGACCAGATCGGCGCAAACCTGCTGCGCCAGCGTTGTTTCGGCCTGCGTGTTGACCATCGGCGGCGTTAGCTGGCGATAGTCGATGTGCGCCTCCACGCCGTGCGCCTGCGCGGTCAGGCTGACGATCTCGCGGATGCGCTGCTCCACCAGCGCGCGCGTCTCCGGGCGCGCCGCGCGCACGTTCAGGCCCAGCGTGACTGATTCCGGAATCACGTTGTGCGTGGCGCCGCCACGGATAAAGCCCACCGACAGCACGGCCGTATCGTCCGGCGCCACATTGCGCGCCACCACCGTCTGCAGCGCGGTGACGATGGCCGCGGATGCTGCGATCGGATCGCGCGCGCGGTGCGGCATGGCGCCATGCCCGCCCACGCCCTTGATGGTCACGTCGGCCACGTCGGACGACAAGCTCACCGGGCCGGGCAGCACGCGGAAGGTGCCGGCGGGCACGCCCGGCATATTGTGCAAGGCGAACACGGCATCGCACGGGAAACGCGTGAACAGGCCATCCTCGATCATCGCGCGCGCGCCGCAAAGGTTTTCCTCGTCGGGCTGGAAGATCAGGTTGAGGGTGCCATCGAAATCGCGGCTATCTGCCAGCGCCTTGGCGGCGGCCAGCAGGATGGCGGTGTGGCCGTCGTGGCCGCACGCGTGCATCTTGCCCGGGATCTTGCTGGCATACGGCAGGCCCGTGGCCTCGACGACCGGCAACGCATCCATGTCGGCGCGAATGCCCAGGCGGCGCTTGCCGTTACCCAGCTTCAACTGCCCCACCACGCCGCTCTTGCCGATGCCCGTGTGCACCTCGTAGCCCCAGCTCTCCAGCAAGGTGGCCACCAGTTTGCTGGTGGCGCCAACCTCGAAGCCGAGCTCAGGCTGGGCGTGGATCTGGCGGCGGATGCCGATAAAGGTCTCGGCATCGATCTGGATCGCCGGCAGCAGATGCGGCAGCAACTGGAAGGGCGTCAGGGTCGGTTCGCGGGTCATGTGTTTATCCTTTGCTGCAAGTCGGCCAGCCTGGCCGGGTAGAGGAGGAGAGCGCTCAATGCGCTTGGGCGTTTTCGCGGATCGTCAGCACCGCGAGGATGGTCACCGTGCCGCAGGCCATCATGTAGAAGGCGGGCGCCATCGGGTTGCCGGTCTTGGCCAGCATCCAGGTGACGATGAACTGGCAGGAACCGCCGAACACCGTCACGCCAACCGCGTAGATCACCGACAGGCCGCTGGCGCGCACATGGGCCGGCAGGAGTTCCATCATCATCAGCAGCATCGGCGTGGAGCCCAGGTAGACGCTGGCGGTCAGCAACGCGGACAGCGACAGCACCAGCGGCACGCTCGGGTAATGGGTCATCAGCCAGAACGCGGGATAGAGGCACACCAGCGTGAAGGCCATCGAGCCCAGCACCAGCGGCTTGCGGTGCGGCAAGCGGTCGGCCAGCGTGCCGGCCACCAGCGACATCACCAGGCACACCACACCCGTCACGCAGCCCGACAGCAGCGACAGCGATGGCGGCAGATGCAGTTCGCGGATCATGTAGGTGGGCATGAAGTACACCACCAGGTAGGTGGCGACCGTGCCGCCGATGATGGTCAGGATGCCCTTGACCACAGTGCCGCCATGCTCGCGGAACAGCGTGCCGAGCGGGCTGGGCGCGTGCGCCTCGGCCGTGTGCGTCTCGTCCAGGTGAGCGCGGATATACAGGCCCACAGGTGCAATCAGCAGGCCCAGCACGAAGGGCACGCGCCAGCCCCAGCTTTCCAGCGAAGCCTGCGGCAGCACGCCATAAAGAATGGCGGCCGTGAGCGCGCCCAGCGTCGCCGCGATGCCCTGGCTGCCGAGTTGCCAGCTGACGCGAAAGCCGCGGCCCTTGACGCCGCCGGACTCCATCAGCATGGCGGTGGATGCGCCAATCTCGCCGCCCAGCGAAAAGCCCTGCAGCAGGCGTCCGGCCACGATCATCACCGGCCCGAACAAGCCAGCGACCGCGTAGGTCGGGGCAAAGGCCAGGCACATCGTGCCAATCACCATCAGGCCGATGGTCAGCGTCATTGCCGCCTTGCGGCCATGGCGGTCCGCGTAGTTGCCGATCACAAAGCCGCCCAGCGGCCGCATCACGAAGCCGATGCCGAAGGTCGCCACCGCCAGCAGCAGCGAGCCGTATGCGCTGTCGGACGGAAAGAACAGCTTGCCGATCAGCAACGCGAAGAAGCTGTAGACGGTGAAGTCGTACATCTCGAGCGCATTGCCGATCGAGCAGGCGGCGATCAGGCGGGACTGGCTCTGGCGCGGCGGGCTCGCGGGCTTGGCCTGAGAAGGGGCCAGCGAGGGCGCCGCGGGCAGGGTGGCATCGTTCATGTCGGATCTCCACGAACTGGTTGAGGGGGTGAGGGGGTGGGGGCCGTGGAGGCCGGCGCTTGCCGGGCATCCATCGCGGGAAAGTGGGGACTCCCTGGCGATGAAGTATTGAGGCAAACACGGCAAGCCAAAAATCATATATTTTCATCCTGATAACCAAATGGCATCGCCGTCATAACCACCGTCGCGCCGCTATCGGTACAAGTACCGAGAAGCCTTGTGCCATGGGCATTCGCGGCGCAGCACCGGGTGCGCGCAGTAGTGCCGCCAACGGCGCTTGGGCACGGCTCCGGGGCGGCGCGCACCGTTGCGGGGCGCCTGGAAGAACATAAAAAGAGGAAAAGCCAAGATGAAGCTGCAGCAACTACGCATCCTGCTGGCGGTGGCCCAGCACGGCAGCATCCACGAAGCCTCGCGCAGCCTCCATGTGTCGCAGCCGGCGCTGTCCAAAGCCATCGCCGAACTGGAACGCGAACTCGGCGTCACCCTGATGTCGCGCTCCGTGCGCGGCGTCAGCCTGACCGCCTATGGCGTGGCGCTGGTCAAGCGCGCCAGCCTGGTGGAGCAGGAACTGCGGCATGCGCTGGAAGACATCGAAGCCATCCGCGGCCACGCCGACGCGCAGCTCAACATCGGCTTCACCGCGGTGGCCTCCAGCGGCCCGCTGCCCGACGCCATGGCCGCGTTCCGCAAGCGCTTTCCCAATGTCGCCCTGCGCGGCTTCGAGCTGCGCCCGCAACAGATCCTCGAAGGCCTGCGCGAAGGCCGGCTCGACCTCGGCCTGATCTCCACCAACAGCGGCCCCGGCACCGGCACCTTCCAGTGGGAACCGCTGTTTTCCACCGGAATGTCGCTGGCCGTGCGCGCCGGCCATCCGCTGCGGCGGGTACGCCGGCTGAGGCCGCTGCTCGACGCCGACTGGCTCGTCCTCGACCCGCTCGACGACCCCGGCAGCCCGCTCGCCAGCGTGATGCGGCTGCACCGGCTCGACATGCCCAAGCGCGTGGTGCAGAGCGCCTCCAACCTGCTCGGCCTGCAGCTGGCCACGCGCACCGACCTGATCAGCATGTGGTCCGACTTCGTCTTCGACGGCACCGGCCCGCTGCGGCTCGATCCTTCGTCATTGATCCGACTGCCGATCAGCGACGAACTACCCGAGTTCCGCGTGTTCCTCGTCTACCGCTCGGAAGACCTGATGACCCACGCCTGCGCCGAGTTCAGCAAGGAGGTACGGCATTGCGCGCAAACGATGCCGCGAGGGCGGCCCGCGGTGCGTGCGGGCAGGTGAGTGCAGTGATGCATTGTCGGAGCGCTTGATCGGGCACGAATGGCCCGATGGCGGACGCCAGGTCCGGGCCTCCCGCCTGATATCTCATTCCTCATTCCTCATTCCTCATGCCCCCACCCAAATCGCCTCCATAGCCCCCAGCACATGCCCGCCGCCTTCAAATGCGCCACAATGACGCCCAGGAGACACACAGCATGGACAAGCTAAAACAGATCGAAGCCTTTATCGCTGTCGTCGAACACGGCAGCATGGCTGCGGCCGCGCTGACGCAGGGGGTGACGCCGGTGATGATCGGGCGCCGCATCAATGCGCTGGAGGCGCGCATCGGCGTGAAGCTGCTGCACCGCTCAACGCGGCGCATCGTGGTGACGGAGCAAGGCGCGGCGTTCATGGAGCAGTGCAAGAAGGCCCTGGCGGACCTGGACCGGGCCGAGATGCTGATCGCCGAAGGCAAGCACAAGGCGACCGGCCACCTGATCGTGTCGGCCCCGGCGGCGTTCGGGCGCAAGCATGTGGCGCCGCATGCGCCGGCGTTCCTGGCGGCGAACCCCGAGGTGCAGATTTCCTTCAACCTGACCGACCGCGTGGTGGACCTCGTGCGCGAGGGCTATGACGTGGGCATCCGCATTGGCGGGGCCATCGATCCAAACTTTGTCGCGATCAAGCTGGCGACCAACAAGCGCGTGGTCTGCGGCACGCCGGCTTACTTCGCACGCTACGGCGTGCCGCAGACACTGGACGACCTGGCGCAGCACAACTGCCTGGCGTTCAACCTGCAGGGAGGCCAGCAGCGCGGCTGGTATTTCCAGCAAGACGGCAAGACGGTGACGGTGCGCGTCAATGGCAACCTGGATTGCAACGACGGCGAGTTGCTGCATCGCTGGACGGGCGAGAGCCTGGGGCTGGGCTGGCGCTCCACCTGGGAAATCCTGCCGCAGCTGGAGAGCGGGGAGCTGATCACGGTGCTGGATGAGTATGCGCTGCCCGATTACGACATCCTTGCGGTGTACCCGCAGCAGCGTCCGGTGCCGGCAAAGATCCGCTTTTTTATCGAGCACCTGAAGGCAGCGTTCGCGGTGCCGGGCTACTGGACCGGGCGGCAAGGACGATGATGGCGGCGTGGCTCGCGGACGCGGTCGTCCTTTTTCACCTCGCCTTTATCGTCTTCGTCATGCTGGGCGGTTTGCTGGTGTTGCGCTGGCCGCGCATGGCCTGGCTGCATCTGCCGGCAGCGGCCTGGGGCGTGGTGGTGGAGTGGAGCGGATGGATCTGCCCGCTCACGCCGCTGGAAAATGCGCTGCGCCAGCGCGCGGGGCAGCAAGCCTATGGCGGGGATTTTGTGCAGCACTACGTGCTGGCGCTGATCTATCCCGATGGCCTCACGCGCGAGATCCAGATGGTGCTTGGCGCCGTGGTACTGGCGCTCAACCTGGCGGTCTACGTGGCGCTCTATTGCCGGATGCGGCGCCAGCGAACGCGTCGGCACGCCTGAGCGCGCAAGACGCAAAACGCAAAACGCAAAACGCAAGGCGCAAGGCGCAGATCGCAGATCGCCAGGCACCTCAGCCCGCACCACGCAACACTACGACGCCGGCTTGAACGTTGCTGCCCGCTTTTCCATATTGGAGATCACTGCTTCGCGCTGGTTGGCGCCGCCGATCAGCCGGTCCTGCTCGACCGATTCGGCCAGCAGAATGGCGGCACCGTCGCCGTCTTCGCTCACCTGCATCAAGCGCTTGGCGGCGCGGATTGCGTCCGGGCTGCGGTTGGCGATGTCGCGCGCGGTGGCTAGCGCGGCGGCGCGCGGGTCGTCCACCACGGCGGTGGCCAGGCCCAGCGCGCAGGCTTCTTCGCCAGTGACGATGCGGCCGCTGTAGATCAGCTCGCGCAGGCGGTCAGGGCGCACCAGGCCGCGCATCAGCAGCATGCCGGCCATGTCGGGCACCAGCCCCCACTTGATCTCCATCACCGACATGCGCGTGTCCGCGGTGACATAGCGCAGGTCCGCGCCGAGCGCGACCTGCAAGCCGCCGCCGAACGCCACGCCGTGCACAGCGGCGATCACCGGCACCGGCAGTTCGCGCCACACCATGCAGGCGAACTGCGGGCGATTGGCGATGCCGTGGCTGCGCGCCGCGAGGCGGCCCGCGGCGATGGCGTCGCCCTGGCCATCGCCCAGCCCGGCCATGCTCTGCATATCGAGCCCGGCGCAAAATGCGCGGCCTGCACCCGACAGCACAACGGCGCGCAAGTCCGGTTCGCGCGCGAGACGCTGGCCGGTCTCGATCAGCGCGTCGAACATGGCGGGGTCGAGCGCGTTCATCTTGTCGGGCCGGTTGAGCCTGACCTCGGCCACGCCATCTTCGAGGGTCAGGATGATGCGTTCGCTGCTGGTGCTCATCTTGCATGGCTCCTTGCTGGAATCGGGTCCTGCGCCGTGGGCAGGACATAGTCTTTGAATTGCTCGCGCAGCTTCACCTTGAGCAGCTTGCCCGTGGCGGTGTGGGGCAGCGAGTCGACAAAGGCGACGTCGTCGGGCACCCACCATTTGGCGACGCGCGCGGCGAGAAACGCGAGCAGTTCGGCGGCGCTCACGTCCTTGCCCGCGCGGCGCACCACCACCAGCAGCGGGCGCTCTTGCCACTTGGGATGTGGCACGCCCACGACGGCGGCTTCGGCCACGGCGGGATGGCCCATGGTGGCATTCTCCAGGTCGATGGAAGAAATCCACTCGCCGCCGGACTTGATCACGTCCTTGGCGCGATCCACCAGCTGCACATAGCCGTCGGCATCGATATTGGCGACGTCGCCGGTGTCGAACCAGCCGTCGGCGTCGAGCGCGTCGTGCTCTGCCTTGAAGTACGCCGAGGCGATCCACGGCCCGCGCACCTTGAGCCGGCCAAAGGCCTGGCCATCGTGCGGCAGCACGTTGCCCTGGTCGTCCTCGATGCGCAGGTCCACGCCCCACAGCGCGCGGCCTTGCTTGAGCTTGATCTTCAATTGCTCCTGCGTGCCCAGCGCTTGATGCTTGGGCAAGAGCGTGCTGATCACGCCGATCGGGCTGGTCTCCGTCATGCCCCAGCCCTGGACGAAGCGCGCGCCGAACTGCTGCTCGAAGCGCTCGATCATCGCCGCCGGCGCGGCGGAGCCGCCTACGCCGGCCAGCTTCAGCCCGAGCGAGCGCGGATCGATCTCTGGATGCGCATCCAGGTACTGGAACAGCATCAGCCACACCGTGGGCACCGCGGTGGAAAAGGTCACGCGTTCGTCGCGCAGCATGCGGTAGACGTTTTCGCCGTCCAGGTGCTGGGCGGGCAGCACCATCTTGGCGCCCGTCATGGCGCATGCGTAGGGCATGCCCCAGGCGTTGGCGTGGAACAGCGGCACGACCAGCAGGATCGCGCTGTCCGCGCTCACGCCAAAGGTGTCGAACGCACAAGCCTTGAGGCTGTGCAGCACGGTGGAGCGATGCGAATACAGCACGCCTTTAGGGTTGCCGGTGGTGCCCGATGTGTAGCAAAGCGACGACGCGGTGCGCTCGTCGAACTGCGGCCATGCATAGTCCTCGCTGCCGGCCTCGACCAGGTCTTCGTAGCACAGCAGGCTGGGCAGCTTGCCGGCGAGGCCAAGCGCGTCGGTGCCGGCGCGGTCGGTCATTGCCACGTAGTGCGTGACGCTGGACAGGCGCGGCGCGAGTTGCGCCACCAGCGGCGCGAAGCACGGATCGAAGAAGAGCACGCGGTCTTCCGCGTGATTGATGATGTAGTCGATCTGCTCGGGGAACAGGCGGGGATTGACGGTATGCAGCACCACACCCGCGCCCGACACGCCGAAGTACAGCTCCAGGTGGCGGTGCGTGTTCCACGCCAGCGTGCCGACGCGGTCGCCTTGCTGAATGCCAAGCCCGGCGAGCGCGCTGGCCACCCGCTTTGCGCGGAGGTGCACCTGCGCGTAATTGGAGCGCACCGTGCCGCCATCGATCGTGCGCGACACGATCTCCTGCAGCGGGTGGTACTGCGCGGCGTACTCGATCAGTGAGGAAATCAGCAACGGACGGTCTTGCATGAGGCCTAGCATGGTGCGCGTCTCCTGGTTTCGAATTGGTGGTGCGATGCGTAGCCAGCGGTGGTCAGCGGCCCTTGAATGCGGGCTTGCGCTTTTCCAGGAATGCCGCCACGCCTTCCTTGAAGTCCTCGCTCTTCGAGGCGCGCGACTGCAGCGTGGCTTCTCGTTCGAGCTGTGCCGGCAGGTCGCTCTCCAGGCTGGCGTTGAGTGCTTCCTTGATCAGGCCGTAGGCAAAGGTGGGCATCTGCGCCAGGTGGGCGGCCAGCTTGGCGGTCTCGGCCGGCAGGGCTTCGTCTTCATGCACCTTCCACACCAGGCCGATGCGATGGGCTTCTTCGGCGTCGATTTTCTCGGCCAGGATGGCCAGCGCGCGGGCGCGCATCTCGCCCGCGTAGCGCGGCAGGAAGTAGGTGCTTCCCGCATCGGGCACCAGGCCGATTTTCGAGAACGCCTGCAGGAACGACGCGGAGCGGCCAGCCAGCACCACGTCGCCGGCCAGCGCCAGGCTCATGCCGGCGCCGGCCGCTACGCCGTTGACCGAGGTGATGACGGGCTTGGGCATATTGCGCAGCGCCAGGATGATCGGGTGGTAGCGCTCGCGCAGCAGCGTGCCCGAATCCTGCAGCCCGGGCTCACGCCCGGCCAGGTCGGCGCCCGCGCAAAAGCCGCGGCCATTGGCGGTCAGCACCACCGCGCGCACGGCCTCGTCCTGCGCGGCGCGCTCGACGGCGGCGCGCAGCTCGAGCATCAGCGCGCTGTTGAGCGCATTGAGCACGTCGGGGCGGTTCAGGGTGATGGTGGCCACGCCCTCGGCGGCGTGATAGAGCACGGGTGATGTCATGGCTGTCTCCTTGTCGTAGGTGTTCTGATGCGCAAATGCACAAATGCACAAATGCACGAAGGCTTGAGTGTGTGTAGCGCCGCGCGGCTCAGGCCGCCTTGCCCGGCGCCTTGGGCGGATGCAGTGCATCGGCCGACGCGTCGCCCAGCTTGCTGCCGCCATCGCAGTCGACGATGGTGCCGGTGATATAGCGGGCGTTGTCGGTGGACAGGAACAGCGCCGTATTGGCGATATCGTCCTTGTCGCCGTAGTCGCGCAGCGCCAGGCGCGCCTTGAAGCGCGCCTCCATTTCCGGCGTGGGCGCGAGCCGCGCCATGCCCTCGGTGCCGGCGATGGGGCCGGGCGAGATGGCGTTGACGCGCACGCCGGCCGGGCCCCATTCCATGGCCAGGCATTTCACCAGCATGTTGATGCCGGCCTTGGCGGCGCATACGTGGGCCTGGAACATCATGGCGTTGACCGCCTGCGGCGCGGTGATGGCGATCAGCGAGGCGCCCGGCGCATTGAGAAAGGCAAAGCAGGCGCGCAAGACATTGAAGGTGCCGATCAGGTCGATATCCACCACGGTCTTGAAGCCGTTGGCGGACATGCCTAGCGCCGGTGCGACAAAATTGCCGGCCGCGCCCGAGATCACGATATCGATCGGGCCAAGCTCGTCGCGCGTGCGCGCAAGCGCCGCCTCCACCGCGCCATAGTCGCGCACATCGGCTGCCATGCCGATGGCGCTGCCGCCGGCGTCGTTGATGCTAGCCGCCGCCGCGGCGATGCGCTCGGGGTCGCGGCTGACCAGCGCCAGCCTGGCGCCCGCCTTGGCAAAATGCCGGGCGATGCCCAGGTTGATGCCGGACGAGGCGCCGGCGATAAACACGACCTTGCCGGCCAGGACGTCATCTTTGAACGCGTTGGACATGGATTTCCCTCACCAGGATGGGTTGGATGATGAAAGCGGATGGCCCGGCACGGTGGGTCGGGCGGGAAGATCAGCCGCGCCCGCTGCGCGGGCGCACGGATGGCGGGGCCGCCAGGGGTGGCAAATAGGGGAGCAGGATGGCGCGGGCTGGTGCTGGCGATGCCTCGAACATCGCCACTGGACGGCTGGAACGGGTCATGTCTGTCTCCTGGCTTTTATCTTTTGCCATTGATCTTTTAAGCGGCCTCTGACTTGGGCCTCCGACATCCTACTCCGAAGCCGTGATTCGATCACGCGCGGATCTGGCAATGACGGCACGCGCGGCGCGCAAAAGAAAAAGCCCGCACCCAAGCCGGCGTGCGGGCTGCCGTCCGCGATGGACGGGCCAGGGTGTCATGAAGCGCGCCCCCGCAGCTTCATGACGAGGTCGATGATGGTGCAAAGGCGCGTGGCGCGCATTGACCTGGGTCAAGCGCGCAGCAGCATGCCGGGATCAGGCCAGCAGCGCCGTCACCAGGTCCTTGCTGCGGGCGGCGGGCACCTGCTCGAAATGCAGCGCCGCCTCGACGTGGTTCAGGTGCTCCACCATCAGGGTCACCGCGCGCTCGGTGTCGCCGGCGCGGGCGGCCTCGATGAAGTCGCGATGCTCGTCCGAGGAGCAGGCGGCGTCGCGGCGGGACTGGTAGAGCATGGTGATCACCGCGCTGCGCAACGACAACTCCTGCAGCATGCCCGTCAGCACACCATTGCCCACCACGTCCGCCAGCATGATGTGGAAATCGCTGAGCAGGCGGGTGCGCACATGCGCATCGCTGCCGCCCAGCGCTTTCTTCTCGGCGACGAGGTGCCGGTCGATGCGCTTGTAGTCGGCGGCGGTGGCGCGCGCCACGAATTCACGCGCCAGGGCTGCCTCCAGGATGCGGCGCACCGCGAACACTTCGCGTGCCTCCTCGGCACTGGGCTTGGCCACGAAGGCGCCCTTGTCCGGGACGATCTGGATGAGCTTGTCCTTGGACAGCATCAGCAGCGCGGCGCGCACCTTGGTGCGGCTGACGCGGTAGACGCTCGCCAGGGCCTCTTCGCGCAGCTTGGTGCCGGGCGGCAGGCGGTGCGAGACGATCGCCGCGACGATGTCTTCGGCGATCGCTTCGGCGGTCATGGCAGGGTCGATATGCTCAGGCATGGTTGCGCACTTGCGCAGCGTCTCGGTAGGAGGAATCCCGAGATTCTAGCGCCCCGCGGCCGTGCCGGGCAGCGGGGATGCCCCGGGGGTAGCCAGGGCGGCCTCGTGCGGCGCCGGGCCAAAGCCCGCTTCAAGGTCGCTGGCGTCGATCCTGCCGTTGAGCACGTCGTGGGCGCGTGCCCGGTCGATATCCTTTTCCCAGGCGGCGACCACGACCGTGGCTACGCAGTTGCCGATCAGGTTGCCGACCGCGCGGGCAATGCCGATGAACCAGTCCACCGACAGCACCAGCACCAGCCCGATGGCGGGAATGGCCGGGTGTGCCGACAGCGTGGCCGCCAGGATCACGATGGCCGAGCCGGGGATGCCGTGCGCGCCCTTGGAGGTGACCAGCGCCACCGCCAGGATGCCGAGCAGGTCGCCCAGCGCCAGCGGCGTATTGGTGGCCTGGGCGATAAACACCGCGGCCAGCGTCAGGTAGATCGAAAAGGCATCCAGGTTGAAGGAGTAGCCCGTGGGGATCACCAGGCCCACCACCGATTTCTTGATGCCGAGGAACTCCAGCTTCTTCATCACCTGCGGCAGCACGCTGTCGGACGATGCGGTGCCCAGCACCACCAGCAGCTCGGCGCGCAGGTAGCGGATCAGCTTGAAGACGGAGAAGCCGCACAGGCGCATCACCGTGCCCAGCACCACCATCACGAACAAGGCCACCGCGCCGTAGAACACCAGCACCAGGTAGCCCAGCTGCTTGAGCGAGCCGATGCCGTACTTGCCCACGGTGAACGCCACCGCGCCCAGCACGCCCAGCGGCGCCAGCTTGATGATGAAGCCCATCATCTTGAACAGCGTATGCGAGAAGTTGTCGATGATCGTCACCAGCGGCTGGCCGCGCTCACCCACCAGCGACAGCGCGCAGCCGAACAGGATCGAAACGAGCAGCACCTGCAGCACGTCGCCGCTGGCGAACGCGCCCGTGATGGTGCTGGGAATCAGCTTGAGCAGGAAATCCACCATGCCCGCGCTCTTGACCTTCTCGGCGGTGTCCACATAGGCAGACATGGCCGAGGCGTCGAGCGAGGCCGGGTTCACGTTCATGCCGGTGCCGGGGTGGAAGATGTAAGCCAGCGCGATGCCCAGCGCCAGCGCGATGGTGGTGACCACCTCAAAGTAGAGCACGGCCTTGACGCCGACCCGGCCCACCTTCTTGAGCTCGCCGGCGCCGCAGATGCCGGCCACCACCACGCAGAACACGATCGGGCCGATCAGCATCTTGATCAGCTTGATAAAGGCATCGCCGAGCGGCTTGAGCTTGGCGGCAAATTCAGGGAAAAACAGCCCGAGCGCAGTCCCGAGCACCAGGGCGACGAGGACCTGGCCAAACAGGGATCGGAAGAAGCGGGAAAAGGCGGCTTGCGGGCGGCCGGAAGCCGGCCGTTGCTGGACTGCTGGGTGCATCGTTGTCTCCATGCGGACGCGTCCTAGACTTTGGCTGGCGCATCCTGTCATTGCTGCAGGAATTGCCGGTTGCCCGCGTGGCGGGACAGCCGGCCTGACGTGCCGGGCGCGTGGCCGGGTGAGGGCTGCGGCGCTTCGCGGATTGGCCCGCTTGTTGGAGCGGAATCCACGCAACTCGCTGTCCGGATCAGATTGTCCGCAGCGAATTGTCGGAACGTGGAAGCCAATATAGTGCATATCATTTTTGTATGCAATTTTTGAATTCACTGTGCTACCATGAATCGCACAAAATAGAGCTCTCGCACGAGAGTCAGGGCGCACCGGGATGGTCCGGCGGCGCCGGCCCGGCACCCGAGGCACCGCTGGCGCGGGGCTTGCATGATCCGGCGCCACCCGCATTCGCGCACTTCCAGCAGGAGACACGCATGGCAGCAACCCTCACGCCCGCTACCGAAACCGGGGCGCGCATCATGGCCTGGGCCGATACCCTGGCCGTCCACACCGAGCAGCCAGGCATGCTCACCCGCACCTATCTCACCGAGGCCCACCATGGCGCCGCCGCACAGCTCACCGAGTGGATGCAGGCTGCCGGCATGACGGTGCGCCGCGACGCGGCCGGCAACGTGATCGGCCGCTACGAGGGCACCGCGCCCGATGCGCCGGCGCTGCTCACCGGCTCGCACTTCGACACCGTGCGCGATGGTGGCCGCTATGACGGCAACCTCGGCGTGATCCTCCCGGTTGCCTGCGTGGCGCAGTGGAACCGCCAGGGCAAGCGCTTCCCGTTCGCCATCGAGGTGGTCGGCTTTGCCGAGGAAGAGGGCGTGCGCTTCAAGGCCACGCTGCTGGGCAGCCGCGCCATCGCCGGCACCTTCGACACCAATGTGCTCGACAACGTGGACGACTCGGGCAAGACCATGCGCGAAGTGATGCGCGCGGCAGGTTTCGATCCCGCCGGCCTGCCCGCCGCCGCGCATGCGCGCGAGCAGGTGCTGGCGTTCGTGGAAGTCCATATCGAGCAAGGCCCGGTGCTGCTCAACGAAGGGCTGTCACTGGGTGTCGTGACCGCGATCTCCGGCGCCACCCGCTTTATCGTGGAACTTGAAGGGCTGGCCGGCCACGCCGGCACCGTGCCGATGGACATGCGCCGCGACGCCGCCATGGCCGGCGCCGAGATCGGCCTGTTTATCGAGCGCCGTTGCAGTGGCCTGCCGGGCCTGGTCGGCACGATTGGCCAGTTCAACGTGCCTAACGGCGCCGCCAATGTGGTGCCGGGCCGCGCGGTCTTCTCCATCGACATCCGTGCCGGCGAAGACGCCGTGCGCCAGGCTGCCGTGAATGACGTGCTGGCGGAGATCGAGCGCGTGTGCGCCCGGCGCAATGTGCGCGTGCAGATCCGCAAGACCCACGAGGCCGTCAGCGTGCCGTGCGCGCCCTGGCTGCAACAGCAATGGGCGGATGCCATCGCCCGCCAGGGGCTGCCGGTGCGGCACCTGCCTTCCGGCGCCGGCCACGACGCCATGGCCATCGCGGCCATTGCCGATGTCGCGATGCTGTTTGTGCGCTGCGGCAACGGTGGCATCAGCCATCACCCCACCGAGATCATGACCGCGGAGGATGCCGCTAGCGCGGCTGCCGTGTTCAACGATTTCGTCGAGCATTTCGACAAGCATTCCGCGCCGCAGCAGTAAAGCGCCCGCATCCGCCATCCTGAAAGACTTTTTCGAGAATCAACATGACCGCAAGAGACAACGTGAACCCGCTGCAGACCACGCTCACCAACTACATCGACGCCCAGCGTCCCGCGCAGGAAGCCTTCCTCGCCGAACTGGTCAAGGTGCCGTCGGATAACCCGCCGGGCGATTGCGACGCGCACGGTGCGCGCGCCAAGGAGCTGCTCGAAGGCCTGGGCTTCAAGGTCGAAGCGCACAAGGTGCCGGACGAGCTGGTCAAGGCCGCTGGCATGATCAGCGCCACCAACCTGCTGGTGCGCAAGACCTTCGGCACGGGCGGCCCCACCATCGCCATGAACGCCCACGGCGACGTGGTGCCTCCGGGCCTGGGCTGGACCAAGGACCCGTACGGCGGCGAAATCGCCGACAGCGAGCACGGCCCGGTCATGTACGGCCGTGGCGTGGCGGTGTCCAAGTCGGACTTCGCCACCTACACCTACGCTGTGCTGGCGCTGATGGAAGCCGAAAAGCAAGGTGCCAAGCTCAACGGCACGCTGGAGCTGCAATTCACGTACGACGAGGAAACCGGCGGCGACATCGGTCCCAAGTTCCTGCTCGACCAGGGCTTGAGCAAGCCGGACTACGCCATCTCGGCCGGCTTCTCCTACGGCATCACCTCGGCCCACAACGGCTGCCTGCACGTGGAAGTGACGGTCAAGGGCAAGCAAGGCCACGCCGCCATGCCGCACACCGGCGTGGACGCGATCGAAGCTGCCACCCACATCCTGCAAGCCATCTACGGCCTGCGTGCCGAGCTGGCCACGCGCAAGTCGAAGACGCTGGGCATCGATACCGCCACGCTGAACGTCGGCCTGATCAAGGGCGGCATCAACACCAACGTGGTGCCGGACCTGGTGACCTTCCGCGTCGACCGCCGCATGATCCCCGAGGAAATCGGCTTCGACGCCGAGGGTGAGCTGCGCGCCGTGGTCGAGAAGGCCGCCAAGGACCGTCCGGGCATCGAGGTCAAGGTCGAGCGCATCATCCTGGCCGAGCCGCTGTCGGAACTGCCGGGCGTGGAAAAGCTGATCGGCGCCCTGAAGGGCCGTGCCGAGGAAGTGTTCGGCGTGGAGATCCCGGTGCAAGGCGTGCCGCTCTACACCGATGCCCGCCACTACACCAAGTACGGCATCCCCACCGTGCTGTACGGCGCCGGCCCGCGCACGCTGATGGAAGCGCGCGGCCACAACTCGGACGAGAACCTGCGCCTGAACGACCTGAACCGTGCCACCAAGGTGGTGGCGCTGGCGCTGTCGGATCTGATCGGTTGATCCGTCATGGTCCCGGGGCTGATATCAGCCCCGGGACTAGAAGAGAGGGCAGGCGCTCGCCGCGCCCTCTCGTCAGCCTTGATCGCAAGATCATGCACATGACAAATATATCTACCTAGTTATATCCACTTATAATTCCTAATTGGAATTAATTCAGGGAAATCGGCTGTCTGCCGGCTTGGGGCCGGCCAGGTCTTACGGCCTGGCAGAACGCTCCACCGGCGGCGTTTCGTCCCCATCTCCCAGCGACCGCTGCATCAGCACCGTATCGATCCACTGCCCGTGCTTGAACCCGACGGACTGCAGCCGGCCGATGGTGCGAAAGCCCACCCGCTCGTGCAAGGCCAGCGAGCCAGCGCCTTCGCCGCTGGCGGTGCAGGCCACTACCGCCACCATTTGCCGCCACGGGCCGCTCTCGCAGCGCGACACCAGCGCGGCAAGCAGCGCCAGGCCAAGGCCCTGGCCCCGGTAGCGCTCGTCGATGTAGACCGAATCCTCAATGGCAAAACGGTAAGCACTGCGCGTGCGGTAGGCGCTGGCGTAGGCATAGCCCAGCACCTCGCCGCCGCGCTCGGCCACCAGGTAGGGCAGGCCCTGGCGCTTCACCTCGGCGTGACGCAGGCGGATGTCGTCCACGCCCGGCTCGACCTCCTCGAACGACGCGCGGCCGTGACGCACGTGGTGCGCGTAGATGGCCTGGATGGCGGGGATGTCGGCAGCGGTGGCGTCGCGGATCGACGGGCTGGCGCAGGCCTGGACGGCGGCGGTGGCATTGGCCACGGCCATAGGCGTGGCAGAGGCGGCGCTGAGTGTGGCGAGAGGGGCTTTCATGATGCTGGCGCGGCGAGCGGTCTGGGCGGGTAAGCCGGTTCGAGCGTAGTCGAGGCCGGGGGAAAAACGATACGTGGAGGAAAGCCGTGTTGCAGCAAGCTGCCCCGCGATGGCAAGGGCCGGGGCACGCCGCTACCTTAACGTGCGCCGATGCTATAAAGGAAGCTTCGCTGACTTATGCGGCGCATAAGAAATTCTTTGGTATGCGGCATCTCAATCCCGACTTCCTGCAGGCCTTTTCGCTGGTTTGCGATCTTGGTAGCTTCTCGGCGGCGGCCGAGCGCCTCGGCTTGAGCCAGCCGGCCGTCAGCCTGCAGGTGCGCCAGCTGGAGCAGCGTTATGGCCTGCGCCTGCTCGAACGGGTGGGGCGCCACGTGCTGCCCACCCCTGCCGGCGAAGACTTGCTGGCGCACGCGCGCGGCGTGGCCGGGGCGCTGGCCGCCGCCGATGACAGCATGGCGCGCCACGCCGGTGGTGTGATCGGCCGGGTGCGGCTGGGCACGGGCGCCACCGCCTGCATTTACCTGCTGCCTGCGGTGCTGCGCGACCTGCGCCGCGCCATGCCTGCGCTGGAGATCGTGGTCAGCACGGAAAACACCGGCGAAGCGCTCAAGGCGGTGGAAGACAACGCCCTGGACCTGGCCTTCGTGACGCTGCCAGCCTCTGGCCGGATGTTCGACATCACGCCTGTGCTGGAAGACCCGTTCGTGGCCATTGGCCCCGCCGACGATGAGCCGTTGCCCGCTACCGTGACGCCCGCCGACCTGGCTGGCCGGCCGCTGGTGCTGTTCTCGCCCGGCGGCAATACGCGCCGGCTGGTGGACGAATGGTTCCTGCGCGCCGGCATCAGCGCGCGCCCGGTGATGGAGCTCGACAGCGTCGAGGCGATCAAGGAGCTGGTGGGTGCCGGGCTGGGCTATTCGGTGCTGCCGGGCATGGCGCTGCCGCCAGGCCAGCCGCGCGCGCGGATCGCCGTGCGCCCGCTGGCCCCGCCGCTGGCGCGCACGCTGGCGCTGGTGCTGCGCCACGACAAGCCGCTGCGCGCCGGGCTGCGTGCCACCGTGGCGGCCCTGCTGCGGCTGGCGCCGGAAAGGCAAAGCCCGGCCTGAGCCGATATGCCACCTCTCGGGGGCATGCGGGCGGGCAACGCCGCTTGTATAGTGCGGGTTTCAGCCCCGACGCCGGGGCATCGGTCGAACCAGGAGTGCCGCCATGATCACCATCTATCACAACCCCCGTTGCTCGAAGTCGCGTGAAACCCTCGCGCTGGTCGAGGCAGCCGCTGGCCGGCTGGGCGAGCCCGTGGAGATCGTGGAATACCTGAAGACGCCGCCCACGTTGTCCACGCTCAAGCAGCTCCACACCATGCTGGGCGTGCCGGTGCGCGAGATGGTGCGCGACAACGAAGCGCCCTACAAGGAGCTGGGCCTGGCCGATCCGGGCCTGACCGATGCCGAGGTGCTGGGCGCGGTGGCCGACCACCCCATCCTGCTGCAACGCCCGCTGGTGGTGCGCAACCGCCGCGCCGCCATCGGCCGCCCGCCCGAGAACGTCTCCCCCTTGCTGGCCTGAGCCGGCGCCGGCATACCTTGGTCCCGGAATAAAACCGGCCCCCACCAAGGTGGGGGCCGGCCCGGTCAGGGAGGCTGAACTGCTTCAGGCGGGTCGTCTAATGAACACCCAGCCAGTGCATGGCCTCCTGGCCGAAAGCGATTGCCGCCAGGACCACCAGCAGGATCACCAGCGTCACCGCGCTCACGTAGACCGTGGCCTTGGCGACGTCGGCGTCGTCCTCCAGGGAATGCGAGCGTGTGGACTCTCGCGAGGATGCGCTCACGTGCGGCCAGTGCAACCGCCCGGCCATATGGCGCAAGTGCAGGTCGGGATGGAAACGCATGGGCGACACCTCCTGGGCGTGGCTCGCGAGGCCGTGTAAGCGTATATGGCGTGGCGCCGCGGCAGCCCTGTGACGGGGTGGGTTCGGATGCCATATACGTCTTAACTATAGCTGGCGCGGCCCAGGATGCGAGGCCGGCGCACGGCCCGCGGCAATCCGCAGGCAAACCTGCTCAGGCCGTGGGAGCCGGTGGCGCACCATCGCTTTCGGCCAAAGCTTGCGCGGCGGCCAGCGTGGCCTCCCGCGCGCGCAGCTCGGCGAGCATGTTGCAGAACAGCGCACCTTGCTCCAGCGCATCGTCAAGCGCCACATGGGTGTGCGGCAGCGGGTCCTTCCACTCGGCCGGCAGTGCCGGCTTGACGGTCTTGCGGTAGGGCAGCCCGGTCATGGCGAACCCCAGCGTCTTGATGTCGAGCGCGGCCCAGCCAAACGGCGAGCGGCCGGCAAAACGCATCATGTACCAGAACATCCAGGTGAAGTCGAAGCCAGCCGGAAAGGCCACGAAGACCGGCTTGCCGGGCAGGCTTTCCACCCACTCCACGTAGCGCACCATGGCCCGCTCGGGCGGCTCCAGGTCCTGCCGGCAGGCGGCCCAGGCTTCCGGCTGGCTTTGCCACCACTGCATCTGCGCCGGATGCCCGGCCGCGCCCGGCAGCGTTTCCAGGTTGGCCGAGAAGGTGCTCACCACGGTCTTGTCCGCCAGCATCGCGGCGGAGGCGAACGACAGCATGGAGTGCGGCCCGGGGATGGGGCCGTCGGCCTCCACGTCGGTGCTGACATAGATTTCGGGACGGGTGTCAGGTGCCTGTCGCTTGGCCATGGCCTGCCTTGGAAATGAGGTTCGAGAAAAGCGGCGGCGGGTTTAGCCCACTAGCCCACTAGCCTGCCAGGCCACTAGGCCACATCGATCAGGTGGTCCGCCACGTACGGGTTGTTCTTGCGCTCCTCGCCAAAGGTGGAGACGGGCCCGTGGCCGGGCACGAAGGTGACGTCCTCGCCCAGCGGCCACAGATGGGTGCGGATCGAGCGGATCAGGTCGGCGTGGTTGCCGCGCGGAAAGTCGGTGCGGCCGATCGAGCCGGCGAACAACACATCGCCCACGATGGCAAGCCGGTTGGCGCGCGAGAAAAACACCACGTGGCCGGGCGTGTGGCCCGGGCAGTGGTAGACCTCCAGCGTCTCGCTGCCGAACTGCACGGTGTCGCCCGTGTCGAGCCAGCGCTGCGGCTCGAAGATCTCGGCGTGGCCAAAGCCGAAGCGGCGCGTCTGCTCGGGCAGTTGCTCGATCCAGAAACGCTCGTCCTCGTGCGGCCCCTCGATCGGGATTCCAAGCTCGCGCGCGAGCGACGCGGCGCCCGCGCAATGGTCCACATGGCCGTGGGTGAGAAAGATCTTCTCCAGCGTCACGCCGTGTTCTTTGACCGCGGCATGGATGCGGTCAAGGTCGCCGCCGGGATCGGTCACCGCGGCGCGGCCGGTGGTCTCGTCGATCAGCAGCGCGCAGTTCTGCTGGAAAGGCGTCACGGGAATCAATAGGACTTGCATGGGGCGGAATTCAGGAGGGGGAACGCGGGATATCGCGAAAGCCGCGGAAGCCGTGGAAGCCGCGGGCGCCTGATGCGCCACAACGGGCGCAACCGCCGGGACGGCCCGCGATTGGAATCGTCCTCGCATTGTAGCGTCGGGCACACTGGAACGTGCTGCGCCCGGCAGCACGGCCAAGCCATGAAGCCATGCGGGCAGCACACCGTGAAAGCCTTGCCAGGACTGGCATTGCGCCCGACCGCCGCCGAATCGGGTACGGTTTTTGCCGCGCGTTACAGACAATTCGTAACATAATCAAGACCATAGGTGTAACTGCGTGATGCTAGACTCCCGCGATGTCTTGGTTACCCCCCCATTTTCCCCGCCCCGGGCGGATCGTCCGCCTGTGCCTGCACGCCACGTGCGCGCTGGCGCTGGCCGCCTGTGCGATCCCGCCGGCGGATGAAGCGCAGGAGGGCATGCCCACTGCCGCCACGCCGGGAAGTGCCAAGGCTGCCAAGCCGGGCAAGACGGCCAAGGGCGACAAAAACGGCGGCAAGCATGGCAAGGCCGATGACGCCACCAGGGGCGAGGCGACCGATCATGCCCAGAAAGACAACGGTAACGGCTGGGGCCTGTTCCGCTGGGGCGGCGGCAACGATGCGCTGGGCGAGGGCGCCGGCCAGGGCTCGCTGGAAGGCTTGCGGCCCGACTTGGGCTCCTTTGAGCAGCGCGGCACGGCGTCCTGGTATGGCAAGGGCTTCCATGGCCGCAAGACCGCCAATGGCGAGCGCTTCGACATGCGCGCGATGACCGCCGCGCATCCCTCGCTGCCGCTCGACAGCTGGGTGCTGGTGCGCAACCTGCGCAACGGCAAGGTCGCGGTGGTTCGCATCAACGATCGCGGGCCGTATCACAGCAACCGCGTCCTCGATGTCTCCTATGGCGCCGCCAAGCGCCTCGGCTTCACCGACCACGGCTCGACCCAGGTGGAAATCCGGCGCCTGTCGCGCTCCGAGGTCGCGGCGCTGGGGCCACAGATCGCGCCGGGCGATGACGATGCGGGCGATGGCGGCGACGATGCCTCCACCGGTTCCGAGATGGCAGACAATCCCGCCAAGCCGGCGCGCACGGCCCGCAAGGCGCGCAAGCCTGCCACCACGAAGCGCAAGAGCCGTTGAGCCGGGGCGCGGACCATGTGCCCTGCCAGGTCCGCGAGGCCGACGGCGCCAGCCTCGCGCTTGTCTCCGGCTTACTCCGTGGCTTCGTCCTCCGCGCCACCCTCGGCGCGCTGGGCCAGCGCCAGCCGGTACAGCGCATCCGTTGGCGCACCGGTAATGGCGGCGGCAAGCTTGGCAGCCCGCTTGGCCGGCAACTCGGCCAGCAGCAGGCCCAGCACCTGCTGGGCGCGGGCGTCGGGCAGGCCGGCATCCGCCGCCGCCGGTGCTGCCCCTTCCACCACCAGCACGAACTCGCCCTTGGCGCGCGACGGATCGGCGGCGAGCCAGGCCGGCGCCTCGCTCACGGGCAGCACCTTGATTTCCTCGAACAGCTTGGTCAGCTCACGGCCGATCAACAGCCGCCGGCCGGCCGGCAGCGCGGCAGCCAGCGCCGCCAGCGTGTCGGCGATGCGGTGCGGCGCCTCATACACCACCCAGGCATGGTCCAGTGTGGCCAGCCCGGCGATGGCATCGGCGCGCGCACGCGCCTTGGGCGGCAGGAAACCGGCAAAGGTGAAGCGGCCGTCACCGCTGTCGAGCATCGCGCCCGCCACCGACAACGCGGCCACCGTCGCACTCGGGCCGGGCAGCGGCACCACCGCGTGGCCCGCGGCGCGCGCCGCTTCCACCAGCCGCGCGCCCGGATCCGAGATGCCGGGCGTGCCCGCGTCGGACACATAGGCGATGCGCTCGCCGGCCGCCAGCCGCGCGTTGATGCGCTCGGCCGCTTCGCGCTCGTTGTGCTCGTGCACCGCCAGCAAAGGGCGGTGCAGGCCCACGCGCGTGAGCAGTTGCCCGGTGTTGCGGGTGTCCTCGCAGGCCACGGCGTCGACCAGGCCGAGCACATGCAGCGCCCGCAGCGAGAGATCGGCCAGGTTGCCGATCGGGGTGGCCACCACATACAGGGTGCCGGACGGGTAGGACTGGCCGGCCGCCAGGGAGATCCAGTCAGTCATGCTTGAGAACTTCCGTTGAAACCATCATTCAAATCCACGATGTCGCCGACGCAGGCGCGGGGAGCCCGGGCCGAGTCGCGCGCGCTGGACTACCTGGAAAGGCAGGGCCTGGCGCTCGTGGTTCGCAATTATCGCTGCAAAGGCGGCGAGATCGACCTGATCATGCGCGCGGCCGACGGCACGCTGGTGTTTGTCGAGGTGCGCCAGCGCGCCAGCCGTGCTTATGGCGGTGCAGCGGCCAGCGTCACGCCCGCCAAGCAGCGGCGCATCCTGCTGGCGGCGGCGCATTACCTGGCGGCGCAGGCAGGACAGGGCTTCGAGCCGCGCTGCCGGCTGGATGTGGTCGCGCTGGAGCCGGGCCGCCTCGAATGGATCCGCGACGCGTTCGATGCTGGCGCGGCGCAATGAAGCGGCAGGCAGCCCAGGCGCCTGCGTCATAATGCAGCGGTATCTTGCGGCGCATGCCGTATTTGAAAAGCGTTTGAAAACAAGAAGGCCGATCGAGCCATGCATATCGATAGCATCCAGCAGCATTTCTTCGACAGCGCGGAGACCAAGCGCCAGGCCGCCACGGTGATGGCGCCGCACATCGCCGCGGCGATCGAGCGCCTGGTTGGCGCGCTCACCAGCGGCAACAAGATCCTGGCCTGCGGCAACGGTGGTTCCGCCGCCGATGCCCAGCATTTCGCGGCCGACCTGATCGGCCGCTTCGAGCGCGAGCGCCCGGGCCTGGCGGCCATCGCGCTGACCACCGACAGCTCCATCCTCACCGCCATCGGCAATGACTACGATTTCAGCGTGGTGTTCTCCAAGCAGGTGGAAGCGCTCGGCCAGCCGGGCGACGTGCTGCTCGCCATGTCCGCCTCCGGCAACGCCGCCAACGTGATCGCCGCGGTGCTGGCCGCCAAGCAGCGGGACATGAGCGTGGTGGCGCTGACCGGCCAGGGCGGGGGCGAGCTCGCCGGCCTGCTCGACGAATTCGACGTCCACCTGTGCGTGCCCAGCGAGCGCGCGGCGCGCATCCAGGAAGTGCACCTGTTGACCCTGCATTGCCTGTGCGACGGCATCGACGAAGCGTTGCTGGGCGAGGGGTAAGGCCTGCGCCCACCCAAGCTCGCCGCGCGGCGCTGCCGCCTTTTGCCACCACAGCCCTTTTTTTGCCTCACCGCTTTCAGCAAGGACCGCATGACGACTCTGCCCAACCCGCGTGAATCCCGCGCCGCCCGGCTGACCGGGCACCTGCCGCGCCTGGCCCGCACCGCCGCCATGATGGCGGCCCTGACCGTCGCGGCCACGCAGCTCGCCGGCTGCTTTCCGGTCATCGCTGCCGGCATGGCCAGCGGCGTGACCATGGCCACCGACCGCCGGCCCACCGCCACCCAAACCATCGACCGCGGCCTGCAGCTCGAAGCCGAGAACACGCTGAACTCGCGCTACAACGGCCAGGCCCGCGTGAGCGTGTCGGTCTTCAACCGCAAGGTGCTGCTGACAGGCGAGGCCAAGGACAACACGGTCAAGCAGCAGATCGAGCAATACGTAAAGGGCCTGCCCAATGCGCGCGAAGTGGTCAACGAGCTCGAGATCGTCTCGTCGCCGTCGTTCGTCACCCAGAGCCAGGACACCTTTATCACCAGCAAGGTCAAGACCATGCTGGTCACCGCCGATGGCGTGCCCTCGAACTCGATCAAGATCGTCACCGAGAAGGGCGTCGTCTACCTGCTCGGCGTGGTCACGCCGCCCGAGGGCGAGCGCGCCACCGATGTGGCGCGCAATGCCAGCGGCGTGGTCAAGGTGGTCAAGGCATTCGACTATGTGACCGAAGCCGAGGCGGCCAGGCTCGACGCTGCCTCCACCGGGCGGACCACGCCGCCAGACGCAGCGCCCGCCGACTCTGCCGGCTGCTGCCGGCCGCCGCCCGCGCCTGAGAGCAGCCGGCGCAGTTCGATCTGCGGATTTCGCATCACATGCGCGCGCTGCGCTGTGCTAGGGTTGGCACGCCCTCGCGGCGCGACCCCGGAGCGAACACCATGAACCAGACCCTCACACCAGCTGCCCTGCCGACGCTAATAGCGTTAATAGCGCTGACGCTACTGGCCCTGCCTGCCTGCGCGCGCGCGCAGGCGACCGACGCCACCGCGCTGCAGGCGCGCAACTGGGCCGCCGCCTGCGCCGGCTGCCACGGCCCGGCCGGCCGCGCGCCTGCGGGCAGCGTGGTGCCGGCACTCGCCGGGCGCAGCCAGTCCGAGCTGGTCCGCCAGCTGCAGGACTTCAAGCAAGGCAAGCGCGAGGCCACCGTGATGCAGCAGATCGCCAAGGGCTACAGCGACCAGCAGATCGAGGCCATCGCGGGCTGGTTCGCCGCCGTGCGCTAACCCTGCAACCCGGCAAGGAGATTTCCAGATGCAACGACGTGAGTTTCTCGGCACGCTGGCCGGCGCGGCCATGTTCGGCACGCTCGGCGCGCAAGCCGCGACCCGCAGGGCAAAGGTGGTGGTGGTGGGCGGCGGCTATGGCGGCGCCACTGCCGCGCGCTACCTGCGCGAATGGAGCACGCAGGGCATCGAGGTCACGCTGGTCGAGCCCAACGCCAGCTTTGTGTCCTGCCCGCTATCCAACCTGGTGCTCGCCGGCAGCAAGCGCATCGACGACATCACCTTGTCCTACGATGCGCTGGCAAAGCGCCACGGCGTCAAGGTCGTGCGCGACCACGTCAGCGCCATCGACGCCGCGCGCCGCGAGGTACGCCTGGCAGGTGGCGGCACGCTCGCCTACGACAAGCTGGTGCTCTCACCTGGCGTGGACGTGCTCTCCGGCGAGATCCCGGGCCTTGCCCAGCCCGGCGGCGACCAGATCCTGCACGCCTGGAAGGCCGGCCCGCAAACGGTGGGCCTGCGCCGCCAGCTGGAGGCCATGCGCGACGGCGGCACCTTCGCCATCAGCATTCCGCTGGCGCCGTATCGCTGCCCGCCTGGCCCCTATGAGCGCGCCTGCCTGGTCGCGGACTATTTCACCCGGGCCAAGCCGCGCAGCAAGGTGCTGATCCTTGACGCCAATCCCGACGTCACCTCCAAGGCAGCGCTGTTCAAGCAGGTCTGGGCCACGCGCTACCAGGGCATGGTCGAGTACCGGCCGCAGTACAACGCCGTCGATGTGGACCCTGTCACCCGCACGCTCAAGTTCGAGGTGCAGGACGACGAGCGCGCCGACGTGCTCAACCTGCTGCCGCCGCAGCGGGCCGGGGCCATCGCCGTTGCAAGCGGGCTGGCCACCGCCAACGGCCGCTGGTGCGAGGTCGATTTCCTCACCTTCGAATCCAAGGCCGCGCCCAATATCCACGTGCTCGGCGATGCCATCCAGATTGCGCCGCTGATGCCCAAATCGGGCCATATGGCCAACCAGCATGGCAAGGTGGCGGCCGCTGCCATCGTGTCGCTGCTAGCCGGCCACGCGCCCAACCCCGAGCCGCTGTACAACAACACCTGCTATAGCTTCACCTCGGAGCGCGAAGCCATCCATATCGCCAGCGTGCATCGCTACGATGCCGCGCAGAAGACCATGGTCACGGTGCCCGGGTCAGGCGGGCTGTCGGCGGCGCCGAACGCGCTGGAAGGCACCTATGCGCAGGCGTGGGCGGATGCCATCTGGGCCGACATGCTGGGCTGAGGGCAGTCCGCGGCAGTCACGATCTGCGTTGTCGTGCTGGAGAACACCACGGGCTTCGCTTCAAGTGGTTCCTGGCTAAGCCTCCCTCTCCCCCTGAGGGGAGAGGGAGAGACAGCCTTCGTCATGGCGCGCGGCTATGGCCCGTTCGGCGGCTTCGGCTATGCGAAGGGGTAAACACTATATGCGCAATTACGCATATACGAATATATTGAACGGCATGGATGAGATGGATCGCGTGTTCGAGAAAGTGTCGGGGTATTTCAGCCTGCTGGCAGAGCCCACCAGGCTGAAGATCCTGCACGCCCTGTGCGATGGCGAGAAGCCGGTGGGCACCGTGGTGGAGACGGTGGGATCGTCGCAGACCAATGTGTCGCGCCATCTCACCGCGATGTACCGCGCGGGCGTGCTGTCGCGCCGCAAGGAGGCCAACCTCGTGTTCTACGCCATCGAGGACGAGAGCGTGATCGAGCTGTGCCGCACGGTCTGCGTGCAGGTCGCCAGCCGGCTGGAAGACAACGCTTTGCCAGCCAGCATGGTCGATCGCTTCATGCCGCAGGCCACCCCGGCACCGCGCCGGCGCAGCCGCTGAGCAACGCGCCGGGTGCCAGGCAGCAACGCTCGCACCAAGGTTCGACGGCAGCCGTCCGCTTGCGCGGGCGCTGACCCACAACAGGTTCGCCGACGGTGCCTCTGGCGCCGCACGCGCGAGCCGGAGGAGACCGCAGTGCCGCAACAGAGCCGCCCCGGGCGCATCGTGCGTGCGCCGGAGCATTTCGTCAGCGCCTCGCTGCAGCAGGACATCACGCAGCATGGCGTAGGCGCGTCCGACAGCCCTCGCCGCGACTTCCTGCGCAAGAGCTTCCTGGGCGCCGCAGCCGCGCTGGCCGCTGGCGTCGCCAGCCGGGCCCGCGCAGCGGATGGCGTTGCCGGCGACGACGCCATCCTCACCCCGCAACCCTGGGCCACCACGCTCGGCCAGCCGGTTGCCGCGCATCCCTACGGCCAGCCGTCGCCGTTCGAGAAAAACCTGGTGCGCCGCGAGTCGCCAGGCCTGACGCGGGTATCGGCGGCCTCGGTCTCCTTTGCCCCGCTGCAAGGCTTCTTCGGCATCATCACGCCCAACGGCCTGCACTTCGAGCGCCATCATCAAGGCTGGCAGGACATCGATCCGGCCCGCCACCGCCTGATGATCAACGGCCTGGTGAAGGCGCCACGCGTCTACACCATGGACGACCTGATGCGCCTGCCCGCGGTGTCGCGCATGCACTTCATCGAGTGCGGGGCCAATACCGGCATGGAATGGGGCAACGTGGCGGTGCCCACGGTGCAATACACCCACGGCATGCTGTCGTGCTGCGAGTTCACCGGCGTGCCGCTCAAGGTCCTGCTCGACGATGCCGGCGCGGACTTCAAGCGCGGGCGCTATCTGCTGGCCGAGGGCGGCGACGGTTCAGGCATGACCCGCACCATCCCGATGGCGCTGGCCGACGAGATCATCGTCGCCTGGGGCATGAACGGCGAGATGCTGCGCCCCGAAAACGGCTACCCGCTGCGGCTGGTGGTGCCCGGCGTGCAGGGCGTGTCGTGGGTCAAGTGGCTGCGCAGGCTGGAGCTCGGCGACCAGCCGTGGAACACCAAGGACGAGACCGTGCACTACGTGGACATGATGCCCGACGGCATGCTGCGCCAGTACACCTCGATCCAGGAGTGCAAGTCCGTCATCACCACGCCCTCCGGCGGGCAGCAGCTGGTGGGGCGCGGCTTCTACAACATCAGCGGCCTGGCGTGGTCCGGGCGCGGGCGCGTGAAGCGCGTCGATGTCTCGGTCGACGGCGGGCGCAACTGGCGCACCGCAAGGCTGGAAACGCCCGTGCTGTCCAAATGCCTGACGCGCTTCAACCTGGACTGGGTGTGGGACGGCTCCCCGGCCATCCTGCAGAGCCGCGCCATCGACGAGACCGGCTACGTGCAGCCCCGCCTGGCGCAGCTGCGCGCGGTGCGGGGGGCGCGCTCGATCTATCACAACAACGCCATCCAGAGCTGGCAGGTGGCCGATGGCGGCGAGGTCTCCAATGTCCACGTTGACTAGCGCCGGGCGCGCGGCACTCCTGGCCATCGCCGCCGCGCTGTGCGGGCCAGCGGCGATGGCCGCCGCGCCGGACGGCAGCGCGCGTGCGGCGCTCGGCCGCACTGCCACGCCGGCCGAGGTCAAGGCCTGGGATATCGATGTGCGCCCCGACTTCCAGGGCCTGCCCAAGGGCAGCGGCACGGTGTCGCAGGGACAAACAATCTGGGACGGCAAATGCGCCTCGTGCCATGGCGACTTTGGTGAGTCCAACGAGGTGTTCTCGCCCATCGTCGGCGGCACCAGCGCCGAGGATATCCAGCGTGGCCGGGTGGCCTCGCTGACCGGCAACCAGCCGTACCGCACCACGCTGATGAAGGTCAGCACGGTCAGCACCCTGTGGGACTACATCCACCGTGCGATGCCGTGGAACGCGCCCCGGAGCCTGTCCGCCGACGACGTCTACGCAGTCACGGCCTACCTGCTCAACCTGGGCGATATCGTGCCGGCGGACTTCACGCTGTCGGACGGCAATATCGCCGAAGTGCAGCAAAAAATGCCGAACCGCAATGGCATGACCCTGCAGCACGGCCTGTGGCCCGGGCGGGGCCAGGCGGATACGCGCAATACGGCGTGCATGAAGGATTGCGCGCCCACGGTCAAGATCGTGTCGACCATGCCGGCCTATGCCCGCGATGCCCACGGCGACCTGGCGGCGCAACAGCGCACCGTAGGGCCCACGCGCGGCTGGGCTGCCGGCGGCGGCGCCAGCGCACCCGCGGCCGCCATCCCGGCCACCTCGGCCACACCCGGCGAGACGGCGGGTGCGAAGCTGGCCAGCCAGTACCAGTGCATGGCCTGCCATGCCACCGATCGCAAGCTGGTCGGTCCGAGCTTTGCCGAGGTCGCGCGCAAGTACAAGGGGCAGGATGCACAGGACGCGCTCGTCCACAAGATCCGGGCAGGCGGGCAGGGCGCCTGGGGCAGCATGCCGATGCCGCCTCAGGCGCAGATTCCCGATTCCGACCTGCGCACCGTGGTGGGGTGGATTCTTGAGGCAAAATAGCGGACTGGCCGCCCCGTGGCGCGGCCAGCGCGCCGCCGCGCCGGCCGTGCCGACAGGCAACACTGGCAGCGAGCGGGCTTTTCGCCGTCCCCACGGCTCTTCAAAGTTCGGAGCATATCCATGAAGCAGTTTGTCATCGCAACGCTGATGCTGGCTTGCGCCGCCTCGGCCAACGCTGCAGTCGATGCCGCCAAGGCCCAGGAAATCGCCAACAAGAACGCCTGCATGGGCTGCCACCAGGTCGACAAGAAGCTGGTTGGCCCGGCCTACAAGGACGTGGCGGCCAAGTACAAGGGCGACAAGAACGCGCTGGCAACGCTGACCAAGAAGGTCAAGAGTGGTGGTGCTGGCGTCTGGGGCCCGGTGCCGATGCCCGCCAATGCCGCTTTGAGCGACGCCGACCTGAAGACGGTCGTGGAGTGGGTGCTGGCAGGCGCCCCGGCCAAGTAAGCACAGCCAGGGCAAGCCCTGCCCGGACCGGTTACGGCTTCGGGACCAAAGGGGCGCCGATGGCGCCCCTGTGCGAAGGCGGCAATGCACCGCCCGCTGCGGCGCGAAAAAGGCGCGGCAGGCCAACAGAAAACCAAGCCGGAACGGAAAACGCAGGAGAAGAGGAAACAATGCATTCAAAACGACGAGACGTATTGCGGGTCACCTCCGTGCTCGCACTGATGGCCGCCACCGGCCTGATCAGCAAGGCGCAGGCGGCGGAGTGGAACAAGACCGCCTTCGACGGCAAGAGCGTGGCCGACGTCATCAAGGCATTTGGCGGCAGCGGCACCGAGAAGAGCACCGCCATTGTCTTTACCGCCCCCGACATCGCCGAGAACGGCGCCGTGGTGCCGGTCGCCGTGACCAGCAACATCCCTGGTACCGAGCAGATCGCCATCCTGGTGGAAAAGAATCCCAACACGCTGGCAGCGGATTTCATCATCCCGGCCGGCACCGAGCCCTTTGTCTCCACGCGGGTGAAGATGGGCCAGACCTCGATGGTGTACGCCGCCGTCAAGGCCGGCGGCAAATGGTACGTGGCGTCCAAGGAAATCAAGGTGACGCTGGGTGGCTGCGGCGGCTGAGGCCACGCTCCCATCCACCCAAGCGGATTTCCCGCCCCACCATTACCTGAAAGAGGAAAGAACATGGCAGACCCGATGCGCGTACGTGCCGCCGAGAGCGGCGGTGTGGTCGACGTCAAGATCCTGATGAAGCACGACATGGAAACCGGCCAGCGCAAGGACGCGTCCGGCAAGATCATTCCCGCCTGGCATATCCAGAGCGTGACGGCGCAGTGCAAAGGCAAGGATGTATTCCAGGCCCAGTTCGGCCCGGCGGTATCCAAGGATCCCTTCCTGAACTTCAAGTTCAAGGGCGGCGCCAAGGGCGACAAGGTCACGGTGACCTGGGTCGACAACCGCGGTGACAAGCGGACCGACGAAGCGACCATTTCCTGATCGAACCGGGTACGGGTCAGTACCGGCCTGGCCGAGCGGGCAGCGGCATCCTCTGCTATGGTTCAGGTCGAATGTCGGGCCCGGGCCGGCGCATGGTGCGCGCGGGGGCGCGACCGGAAGGATAGCAATCATGCGGCGAGCATTTATTCGAGCAACGGCGGCGCTGGCGGCGATCGGCCTGGCCGCCAAGGCGGCGGCGCAAGCGGCGCCGGCGGCCGCCGGCAGGGGCGGGCGCGTCAAGGTGGTCTACCAGTTGTCCGAAGGCACGGACCAGGCGGTGCGCGCCATGGCTAACCTGCGCAACCACCTGAACGCCGCGCCGGATACCAAGATCGTGGTGGTGGCGTTTGGCTACGGCGTGGACTTCATCGTGGAAGGCGCGCGTGACGCACGTGGCAACACCTTCGAGGCGGCGGTCGGCGCGCTGGCCAGTTCCGGCGTCGAGTTCCGCGTTTGCCGCAATACGCTCATGGCGCGCAAGATTCCGGAGTCCAGCCTGCTGATGGAAGCCAAGGTGGTACAGGCTGGCGTGGTGGAAGTGGCCAAACTGCAGTTCGATGAAGGCTATGCCTATATCAAGCCGTAAATACGCAAGCCGTAAATACAGGATGTAAGCAGACAGGTTGTAAGCAGCACCCGCGCAAGAGCCGGCCCGCACCGGGCGCCGATAACGGGAAGACAAGCCATAAGATGGGCCCGCGCGGCCTGGCGCCACACGGCGGCAGGCTCCCGAGGCCCCGAGGAGAAGCCCCATGAACACGATCAGACGCCGCCACACCGGCGCCGCGCTGGCGCTGGCCGGCACCGTGGCGCTCGCCGCCGCGGCGGTGCACGCCCAGGGCAGCACCGCCGAGGAAATCGCCAAGTACCGGCAGATGCTCGCCGAGGGCAACCCCGCAGAATTGTGGGAAGCCGCCGGCGAGGAACTCTGGAAAAAGCCCGCCGGCCCCAAGAACGCCTCGCTCGAGCAATGCGACCTGGGTAAGGGCCCCGGCGTGACCAAGGGCGCCTACGCCGAGTTGCCGCGCCTGTTCAAGGATACCGGGCGCGTGATGGACCTGGAGCAACGCCTGGCCTACTGCCGCGTGACGCTGCAGGGCCTGACCCAGGAAGAGGCCCTGAAGAATCCCTTCGCCTCCACCGGCAAGCCCTCCGACATCGAGCGCCTGGTGGCCTTCGTGGCCGGCGAGTCGCGCGGCATCAAGATGAACGTGGAGCTGAACCATCCCGAAGAAAAGCGCGTGTACGCCCTCGGCCAGAAGATGTTCTTCTACCGTGGCGGCGCCTACGACTTCGCCTGCGCCACCTGCCACGCCGTGGACGGCCAGCGCATCCGCCTGCAAGAGCTGCCCAACCTGCTGACCAAGCAAGGCGCGCAAGCCGCGTACACCACGTGGCCCGCCTATCGCGTCTCGCAGGGCGAGGTACGCTCGATGCAGCACCGCCTCTATGACTGCCTGCGCCAGCAGCGCTTTCCCGAACCCGCCTATGGCTCCGACGTGATCACCGCGCTGAGCCTGTTCCTTGCCAGGAACGCAAACGGCGGCACGTACGACGGTCCGGCCATGAAGCGCTGAGGCAAGGGAGAGCAGAGATGAAACAAGCGCATAAATACGCACAAGGCACGCTGGCCACGTTCGCCATGCTGGCCTGCATGGGTGGCATGGCTCACGCGGAGGACAGCGCCAAGCCGGCCAAGGCCACAAAGCCTGCGAACGTCACCGCCAAGGTCGCCGCCGTCAGCGACGCCGACATGAAGAAGCTGATCGAAAGCTCCTTCACCTCCAAGGGCCCCGCCACGGTCGAAGGCGTGCTCGATCGCGACGCCATGCAGAAGGCTTGCAGCGACTACCCCGACCGCTCCAAGGTGCCGGCCGCGGTGGCCAGGAAGATCGAGGCCGCCGAGTTCAAGCAGATCAAGTACCCCGCCGACAAGCAATGGCTGGGCGACTGGAAGGAAGGCGAGAAGACCGCCCAGAACGGGCGCGGCATGCAGTTCTCCGACGCAGTCGGCAGCCCCAACGGCGCTAACTGCTACGCCTGCCACCAGATGACCAAGGCCGAGATCTCGTTTGGCAATATCGGCCCGTCGCTGTACCAGTACGGCAAGCTGCGCGGCGACTCCGAGGCGGTGATCAAGTACACCTGGGGCAAGATCTGGGATTCCAGCGCGTTCGCGGCCTGCTCCAACATGCCGCGCTTCGGGCACAAGGGCATCCTCACCGAGCAGCAGATCCGCGACGTGATGGCACTGCTGCTGGACCCCGCCTCGCCGGTCAACCAGTAAGGCTGCGCAATGACACCCAGCCGCATGGCAGGCTCCCTCCGGCGCGCGCGCGTGCTGCTGCTTGCCGCACTGGCCTGGAGCGGCGCGGCCGCCGCGCTGGAGGTGGGCGACACCGTGCGCCTGCCGCCGGTGCAGTTGCTCGACGGCCGGGTCGTGACGCCCGCCGACCTGGCCGGCAGGCCGCTGGTGGTGGAAGTCTGGGCATCGTGGTGCCCCTTCTGCGCACTGCAGAACCCGCGCCTGCAAAAGCTCTTTGAGAGCACCGGCGGCGCGCGCGGCGGGCTGCAGGTGCTGGCGGTCAGCATCGACAAGGACCCTCGCGACGCCACTACCTACATGGCGAAACACGGCTACACCTTCCCGGCCGCGATGGACACGCCCGCGCTGCGCGCCGCGCTCGGCAAGCGCCGCGGCCTGCCCGAGCTGTACGTGATCGACGCCCACGGCAAGGTCGTGCAGAAGGAGGTCGGCGAGATGCTGGAAGAGGAAGTCGCGGCGCTGGCCAGGTACGCCACGCCAACGCAGAAGTAGCCGCATTGGCCATATCGGCCATATCGGCCACAAGATGCCGGGTCGCAAGAGCCAGACACCGGCGCATGACATGCACAGGACGAGACAATGAACCGACGCGAGTTCCTGCAGGTGCTGGCTATCGCCGGCGCCGGCGGCATGACCTTTCCCGCCACCGACGCGCAAGCCGCGCAGGCCGCCGGCAAGCTCTATGACGTGCCACGCTTCGGCAATGTGCACCTGCTGCATTTCACCGATTGCCACGCGCAACTGCGCCCGCTGCATTTCCGCGAGCCCAACGTCAACCTCGGCGTGGGCGACTACGCGGGCAAGCCGCCGCACCTCGTCGGGCAGGCCTTCCTGCGCCACTACGGCATCGCCCCCGGCAGCGCGCAGGCCCACGCCTTCACCTATCTCGATTTCACCGAAGCCGCGCGCCGCTACGGCAAGGTTGGCGGCTTCGCCCACCTCGCCACGCTGGTCAAGCAGCTCAAGGCCGGGCGGCCCGGCGCGCTGCTGCTCGACGGCGGCGACACCTGGCAGGGTTCCGCCACCGCACTGTGGACGCGCGGGCAAGACATGGTCGACGCCGCGCTGGCGCTGGGCGTGGACGTGATGACCCCGCACTGGGAGATGACGCTCGGCGCCGAGCGCGTCACCGAGATCGTCGAGCGCGACTTCAAGGGCAAGGTCGCCTTCCTCGCGCAGAACATCAAGACCAACGACTTCGGCGATCCCGTCTTCGACCCCTACGTGATCCGCGAGATGAACGGCGTGCCGGTGGCCATCATCGGCCAGGCGTTCCCCTACACGCCGATCGCCAACCCGCGCTACTTCACGCCAGACTGGACCTTTGGCATCCAGGAAGAAAACCTGCAGCAGGTCATCGACCAGGCGCGCGGCAAGGGCGCGCAGGTGGTCGTGCTGCTGTCGCACAACGGCATGGACGTGGACCTCAAGCTCGCCTCGCGCGTGCGCGGGCTCGACGCTATCCTCGGCGGCCACACGCACGACGGCATGCCGGCGCCGGTGCCAGTCAGCAACGCCGGGGGCACCACGCTGGTGACCAACGCCGGCTCCAACGGCAAGTTCCTCGGCGTGCTCGACTTCGACGTCAAGGGCGGCAAGGTCAGCGGCTTGCGCTACCGCCTGCTGCCGGTCTTCGCCAACTATCTCGCAGCCGATCCCGCCATGGACGCGCTCATCGCCAAGGTGCGCGCGCCGTATGAGAAGCAACTCGGCGAAGTGCTGGCGCGCAACAGCGGCCTGCTATATCGACGCGGCAACTTCAACGGCACGTTCGACCAGTTGATCCTGGACGGCCTGATGGACGTGCAGGGCGCCGAGATTGCCTTCTCGCCGGGCTTTCGCTGGGGCACCACGCTGCTGCCCGGGCAGGCCATCACCATGGAACACCTGATGGACCAGACCGCCATCACGTATCCCCACACCACCGTCACCGCGATGAGCGGCGAGACCATCAAGACCATCCTCGAAGACGTGGCCGACAACCTGTTCAACCCCGATCCCTACTACCAGCAAGGCGGCGACATGGTGCGCGTGGGTGGCCTCCAATACACCATCGACCCCACCGCGTCGATGGGAAAACGCATTACCGAGATGCGCCTCAAGGGCCAGCCCATCGACGCCGCCAAGACCTACAAGGTAGCCGGCTGGGCACCCGTCTCGGAAGACGCCCGCCAGAGCGGCAGCCCGCCGATCTGGGACCTGATGGCCCAGTGGCTGCGCGCCTCCGGCGAGGTCACCGCCCGCCCGTTGAACCTGCCGACCGTGCGCGGCATGACCGGCAACGCAGGCATGGCAACGTGATTGAACAGCCGCGAAAAACTGAGCTACAATCGTTCGTCACGGGCCGATAGCTCAGCTGGGAGAGCGCTGCGTTCGCAATGCAGAGGTCGGGAGTTCGATCCTCCTTCGGTCCACCAGGATTCGCAGTACAAGACAACGCACTACGTTTAACGACGTAGTGCGTTTTTTGTTTTGGGGGTACGGCATTCCCTGATGCGCCCGCAGGGCACACGTCGTTCTCACGGCTCACCGCGGTTACTCGCGGCGCGTCTTTTGCGAAACCGGGACCACCGACGGATTTGCGGCCGTGGGTGCCGGTGCGGACGGCGCCGGGGACGGCCTGATCTGCGGGCTAGGCGAATGCGGCAACCGCACGGGTGCGATGCCCTCGGATCCCAGCAGCGCCTGGCCGTTGTCATAGCCGGTGGAGACGGCTTCGAGGTAACCCTGCGCAAACGTCTGCTCGGGCGTGACCAATGACTGGGCTGGTGCGGGGGGCTGGGCATAGGCGATGCTGTTCGCGCATAGCGCGAGCACGCGCATCAACAGGACACCTCGGCGCAGCGTTCGCATCCCTGCCTGCATGCGCGAGCAGGGCAGGCTCTCTCGTGGTGCATTGCGGTTGATCTTCATGACGGTTCTCCAAAGGAGCGATGGCTCCGGGTGGGACGGTGGGACGGTGGGAACGTGGAAGGAAACGAGCATCGGCGCCGCGCTCTGAACCCTTAACCGCATGGACCATGCCATCCGCCTGGCGGCGCCAATAGCGCAGGCGTCGCCACTTTTCCGGGTAAACCTGTTGGAGAACGACAGACACGCAGGCTGGCCGCGGTTGGGCAGGACACAACATGCGATCGATGAAAGCGAGAGGCGACTACCTCGGCCGGGCTGTGGATAACCTGGCAAAACCCTGGGGATAAGCAGGCAGGAAAGCTGTGCCCGGGCTGGGGGTGGGTTGTGGGGCGTATACGAACAACTTCGAGGCGATTTTTTCTCGCCACGTATACGCCCGGTAGATATCCCGCGAGATCAGGGTATTCCCTAGGGCTTATCCTATTCGCAAGTCATTGAGCGGAAAGGGAAAACCCGGCTTATCCACGGGAAAACGGGCCGTTTACCTACTACTACTATATTGGTATACGTAAACAATAAAGAAAGACATAGGGCAACCATTGCGCCGGGCGTATACGTTGCCCGCCTTTGTTGCAGCGCTTCGCACGTATACCTGCACGGGCATCCTCGCCAGCAGGTATACGTGCCGCCGTCGCGTGCTACCGTCGCCTGCCCGACGTTTACCTCACCTTCGCGGCACCTTGAACGCTTGCCTTGCGCGCAAGGCCTCCTCTCGCGTCGCACAGCCTTCCCGGTGATCGTTGACCAGGCCCATCGCCTGCATCAGCGCGTACATCGTGGTGGGGCCGACAAAGCGCCAGCCGCGTTTTTTCAGGTCCTTGGACAGCGCGGTGGATTCCGGCGAGATGGCCATGGTGCGCAGCACTTCCGGCGTCAGCAGCTTGGGGCGGCTGGCCGGATCGGGCTCGAAGCGCCAGAAGTACGCGGCCAGCGACGGCTCTGTCTCCAGCAGTTCCAGGGCGCGCTGCGCGTTGTTGATCGCCGCCTCGATCTTGCCGCGGTGCCGCACGATGCCGGCGTCGCCCAGCAGCCGCTGGATATCGCCTTCGCCGAAACGGGCCACCTTTTCAATCTCGAAGTTGGCGAAGGCGCGGCGAAACGCCTCGCGCTTGCGCAGGATGGTGAGCCAGCTCAGGCCGGCCTGGAAACCTTCCAGGCATAGCTTCTCGAACAGGCGCCGGTCGTCGTCAACGGGAAAGCCCCATTCGTTATCGTGGTAGTGGCAGTAGTCTTCCAGCGTGCCGCACCAGCTGCAGCGCTGGCGCTCCGTGTCCGCCACGGTGTTAGTAGCCGGTAGCGCCGCTTTCTTCGCTGCTTTCGGTGCCACGTTCTTCGGCGCCGTCGTCGGCACCTTCTTCGGCCCCTTTGTTGTCACCTTTTTTGTTACGTTGCTATCTGTTGCCATGGGTGCGGTCTCCTTCGATCTGTCATCTTAAAGCGACTCGCGCGGCATGTCGCGCCCACGCGGCCTCGGGGCGCATTTGCTACGATGCCGCCCGTAAAGGACGAATTGATTAAGAGGACTGACATGGAAAAACGACTGGCGACCATCGAAGAAGACGGCTGGCAGCTCGACGACGGCGAGGTCATCGGCGAGGCGCACCCCGAGACGTTCTGGGTGCCGGCACTGGCGGAGCGCCAGGCCCTGCAGGCCGGCCAGCTGGTGAAGCTGATCTTTCGCATCGTCACTGCTGACGAGCAGGACCGCGAGGAGCAGCACGTGGAACGCATGTGGGTGGTCGTGACCGGCCGTGAGGGCGATCTCTACAGTGGCGAGCTGGACAACCAGCCTTATTGCACAGAGGAAATGGCGCCCGGCATGCCGCTCTGGTTCGAGGCGCGGCATGTGATCAATATCCATAAAGAGGGCGAAGAAGAATAACCCGCCCCGGTTAAGCGCCCAGCCGGCGCATATCGACTGGAATCGCCCGGAATCGCCTGGAAATGTCGGTCTGGCGTTACACTGGACATGCATGATGCAGGCGGTGATGGGTGCCGGCAAACGCAGTATCCGCACCAACGGCCGCCGCCTTCCCCAACCTTCTTAGGCGAAACCTCATCTGATGCGCTGGATATTCGGGGTGATTGGCTTGGTGCTCGGCATGGTGGCGGCCGGGTTTGGCGGTGCGCTGACGGGCGCGGTCCTGGGCTTCGGTTTTGGCTGGATGGTCAGCGACCGGCCCACCCGGCCTCCTGGTGAGGGCGAAGCGCAGGGCGCGGCGGCGGCTCCGCTCGAAGCCCGCGTGCTGCGGCTCGAGCAGGAGCTGTCCACGCTCAAGCGCGAGCTGGCGAGCCTGCGCGGCGAGAGCATGGGCACCCCATCGGCCACATCGACCCTTGGCGCAGCGCCGGGTACGGTTGCCGCCAGCGATGTCCCGTCCTTCGAGCCGGCTGCCAGCGTCGCCGTGCCAGTGCCGTCCATCCCGGCGGCGATCCCGATCCCGGTTGAGGCGGCACCCGTGCCGAACTCCACGCCAGCTCCGCCGCTGGCACCCGCTCCCGCACCTGTAAGCGCGCGCCACATCGAACCACCGCTTTCGTCCACGCTCGGGCCGGGCGAACCCGATTTCGTCGAGCGCGCGATATCCGCCGCGCGCGGCTGGCTGCTTGGCGGCAACAGCGTGGTGCGGGTGGGCATCCTGATCCTGTTCTTCGGCGTGGCGTTCCTGCTCAAGTACGCCTCCGACAACGCCATGCTGCCGGTCGAGTTCCGGCTGGCTGGCGTGGCGGCCGGCGCGGTGCTGCTGCTGCTGGCGGGCTGGCGCCTGCGCGAGCGGCGCGCCGCCTATGCGCTGGTGTTGCAAGGCGGTGGCGTGGGCGTGCTGTATCTCACCGTCTTCGCCGCCACCAAGCTCTATGGCCTGCTGCCGGCCGCGGCCGCGTTCGCGCTGATGGTGGTCATCTGCGCGCTCGCCGGCGGCCTCGCGGTGCTGCAGAACGCCCCGGCGCTGGCGTTCACCGGCAGCGCCGGCGGCTTCCTTGCCCCGGTGCTGATCGCAACGGGCGGCGGCAGCCATGTGATGCTGTTCAGCTACTACGCGCTGCTCAATGCCGGCGTCTTTGCCATTGCCTGGTTCCGGGCCTGGCGCCAGCTCAACCTGCTCGGCTTTGCGTTTACCTTTGGCATCGGCACGGCCTGGGGCGCGCTGAACTACCGGCCCGAACTGCTCGCCACCACGGAGCCGTTCCTGATCCTGTTTTTCCTGATGTATACGGGCATCGCGTTGCGCTATGCGCTGCGCCGGCGGGTCAGCCTGAAGGACTACGTGGACGGCACGCTGGTGTTCGGCACGCCGCTGCTGGCCATGGGGCTGCAGGCCGCGCTGGTGCGCAATATTCCTTTTGCCATGGCATGGAGCGCGGTGGCGCTCGCGGCGTTCTATCTCGGCCTGGCGGCGTGGCTGGCGGCGCGCCGCGATCGCCTGGGGCTGCTGTTTGAAGCCGTGCTGGCGCTGGGCGTCATCTTTGCGTCGCTGGCGGTGCCGCTGGCGTTCGACGGGCGCACCACAAGCGCTGTATGGGCCGTGGAAGGCGCTGCCGTGGTGTGGGTGGGGGTGCGCCAGCAGCGGCGCCTTGCGCTGGCCAGCGGGCTGCTGCTGCAGCTGGCGGCCGGCGCGGCGTTTGCCGCGGGCAGCTTGTTCGAGGCCACGCAACTGGCGTGGCCGGTGCTGAACAGCCGCTACGTGGGCACGCTGCTGCTGGCGGTGGCCGGTGTTTTCAGCGGCTGGCGCCTGCACGGGCGCCCCGAGGCGCGTGCCTGGTCCGCGCCATGCGCGCCGCTCGGCCTGGGGGCGGCGTTGTGGGGACTGCTGTGGTGGCTGGGCGGCGGCGTGATCGAAATCCAGCACTGGTATGGCGTGCGGGGCTGGCAAGTGCGCGCGCTGCTCGACATGCTGGCGATGTTCATGGTGCTGAGCGCGTGGCTGGCGCACCTGGCGCGGCGCGTCCTGGCGTGGCCGCTGGCCAGCGTGCCGGCGCAGGGCATGGCGCCGCTGCTGGCGGTCCTTGCCGTGCTTAGCTGCATCGTGCCGTCGGCGTCGCCCTTGCTCGGCTTTGGCGCGCTCGCCTGGCTGATCGTGTTTGGCGCCGCCTGGCTGCTGCTGTGGCGGCAGCAGGACGATGAACGCGATGCCTTGCTGGCGCCCATGCATGCTCTGTTGTTCTGGACCGTGTGCGTGCTGCTGTCCACCGAAGCTTACTGGCGGCTGCGTGCCTATGTGCCGGAGGGCGCCTGGAGCTGGAGCGCCTGGGCCTATGGCTATGGCGGGCTGCTGGCGCTGCTCTCGGCCTGGGGCTGGCGCCTGCGTTGGCCGGTGGGGCGTTTCCAGCGTGCTTACCTGTTGTATGGCGCGCTGCCGCTGGTGGCGTTGCTGTGGCTGTGGAGCATCGCCAGCGTGTCCAGCGACGGCGACGCCGCGCCGCTTTCCTACCTGCCGCTGCTCAACCCGCTCGATGTTGCCCAGCTGCTTGCCATGCTGGCGGTGGCGCTGTGGCAGCACCGGCTTGCCGCCGCGGGCCTGGCCACGCGGCCGCGCGTGCTCGGGTACGCCGCGATCGCCACGGTGTTGCTGTGGCTAAACGCCGTGCTCCTGCGCACCCTGCACCACTGGGCCGGCGTGCCCTACACGCTGGAGGGCCTGGGCGGCTCCACGCTGGTACAGGCGTCGCTGTCGATGTTCTGGACCGTGCTGGCGCTGATCACCATGGTGGCAGCCACCCGCCGCGGCGCGCGCGCGCTGTGGTTTGTGGGGGGCGCGCTGCTTGGGGTGACGGTGGTCAAGCTGTTCCTGTTCGACCTGTCCTTCGTCAAGGGCATCGAGCGGATCATCTCGTTTATCGGCGTGGGCGTGCTGCTGCTGTTGATCGGCTACTTCTCGCCCCTGCCGCCAAAGCAAGAGGAGGCGACGTGATGGCGGCTTTCCGAACCGCGGCCGGGCGGGCGCTGCCGATGCTGATGGCCGCGCTGTTGCCATCGCTGCTGTCATCGGTGCTGTCATCGCTATTGCTGCCGCTGCCCGCGCGGGCTGAGCGGTTCGCGCTGGCGACCGAACGCGACGCGGCGTACTACGCCGTGACCCTAGACGCCGATGTCTACACCCATAGCGCGCGCCCCGGGCTGGCTGACCTGCGCGTGCGCAACGGCACAGGCGAATTGCTGCCTTACGCGCTGGATCTGCCGCCCGAGCCGGCGGCCGAGGTACGCTCGCTGCGCGATGTGCCGTGGTTCGCGCTGCCGGCCGCGCAGTCGCGGCAGTCCGCGCCCCTGGGCGTGGTGATCGGGACCGACGGCGCGCTGCGCGCCGCCACCGCCCCGCCCGCAGCCGGCACTGCCGGGGCATGGCTGCTTGACCTGAGCCAGTTGCGCGACGACGCCGGCGCGGTGGTGATCGGCCTGCCGGATGGCGATTACCAGGGCAGGGTGGACGTTGCCAGCAGCGACGACCTGCAGCACTGGCAAGCCGCGGGCGGCGCGCAGCTGCTGCGGCTGAGCCGCGAGGGCAGCACGCTGAGCCAGGACCGCATTGCGTTGGGGCGCCTGAGGGCGCGTTACCTGCGGCTGCAGTGGCAGGGCGTGCCGCCCGTGCCGGCGCGCGTGCAGGTGGAGACCGTGGCGGCCAGCCTGCCCTCGCCGCTGGCGCTGCAATGGCGCGACGGCATCGTCGCCACGCAGGCCCAGCCTGGGGGCGATTACCTGTTCGACAGCGGCGGACGCTTCCCGGCCGAGCGCGTGCGCATTCGCCTGCCGCAGACCAACACGGTGGTGCAAGCCACGCTGTGGTCGCGGCCCGATGCGCAGGCATCCTGGCGCATGGTCAGCAGCGCACAGCTCTACCGTCTTTCCGGCGCGGCGGGCACCGAGCAGGAAAGCGCGCAGCTGGCGATCGGGCGCAACACGGATCGCCTGTGGCGCCTGAGCGTGGATGCCCGCGCTGGTGGGCTTGGCGCCGGCATGCCGGTGCTGGCGCTTGGCTGGCGCCCTGCCGTGGTGACCTTTGTCGCGCGCGGCGCGCGGCCGTTCTCGCTAGCGGTTGGGGAGCCGGCGGGCGCGGTGCAACAACCCGGGGCGGTCGCGCGGGCCGAGTTGCTCGCCGGGCCGGCACCGGTGATCGCCGACGCCCGGATTGCAGGCATGACGGCATCGCCGCCGGCGGCCGTGCCTTCGGACACCCAGCGCAGCCGGCGCTTTATCCTGTGGGGTGCGCTGCTGCTGGCGGTCGGCGTGCTGGGCTTGATGGCCTGGCGGCTGCTGCGGGTGCTGGGCGCGGCGCAGGCGCCGCCGGACTGAGCGCAAAGAAAAAGGCCAACCTTGCGGCTGGCCTTTTTCATTTCAAAGCGACGTCCGGCGGTACTACTGCAGGGGCTTGCCGGTACGGTCGTGCATGAACAGCAGCGCGACAAAGCTGATCGCGGCCGCGGCAATCACGTAGTAGGCCGGCGCCAGCTTGCTGCCGCTCGATGCGATCAGCCAGGTCACGATCAGCGGGGCAAAGCCGCCGAAGATGGTCACGGCGAAGTTGTAGGCCAGCGACAGGCCGGTGGAGCGGACCTCGGTGGGGAACTGCTCGGCCAGCACGGCCGGTGCCGGGCCGGTGAAGGCCGCCAGCAGGATGCCCAGGATCACCTGGACCATCAGCAGCGTCTGGGTGGTCGGCGAGACGTTGAGCCAGTGGAACAGCGGATAGGCCAGCACGCCGATGATCAGCGCCACGGTGCCCAGCATGCGCTTGCGGCCCACGCGGTCGGACAGCATGCCCATCAGCGGGCACAGCACCAGGATGATGGCGCCGCACAGTGCGGTCGACTGGAAGGTGGCGCCCAGCGGCAGGCCGAGCTGCTGCTTGGCGTACGACGGCATGTAGAACACCAGCACATAGGTGCAGACCGTCCACAGGATGGTCACGCCCAGGCCGGCCAGCACTTCGCGCGGATGGTCGCGCAGCACCTGCGTGAGCGGCGAGAACTTGACCTTGCTGGCAGCGCGCTCGGCGCGGCGGGCCTCAAAGGCGGGCGGCTCTTCCAGGTGCGAGCGGATATACATCCCGACCGGGCCGATCAGCAGGCCGAACAGGAACGGGATACGCCAGCCCCAGGCATCGATCTGCTCCGGCTCCAGGCCGTTGATCACCAGCGCGCCCATGGCAGCGCCCAGCATGAAGGAAATGCCCTGGCTGGCCTGCTGCCAGCTCGCGTAGGCGCCGCGCTCCTCGTCAGGGGCGTGCTCGATCAGGAAGGCGGTGGCGCCGCCAACCTCGCCGCCGGCCGAGAAGCCCTGGATCAGCCGGGCCACCACGATCAGCGCCGGTGCCCACAGGCCGATCGACGAATAAGTGGGCGCCAGGCCGATGATGGCGGTGCCGAGCGCCATCATCAGGATGGTCAGGGTCAGCGCGGCCTTGCGGCCGACGCGGTCGGCGTAGACGCCGAGCACGATGGCGCCGACCGGGCGCATGAAGAAGCCCACGCCGAAGGTGGCGACGGTCAGCAGGAAAGACGTGAGGTCATTGCCGGTGGGGAAGAACAGCTTGGCAATGATCAGCGCAAAGAAGCTGTAGACGGTGAAGTCGAACCACTCCAGGCCGTTACCGATGGTGGCGGCGAGGATGGCCTTTCGTCGTTGGGCTTTGGATATTTCGTGGACTTGAGGTATTGCAGCGTTGGCTTGCATGTGGCGTTTGATGCGGTGGGAAATCGACGGGAGGCCTGCCCCGAAACCGGGCATGCACTCGGAAAGGCAGAATAGTAAGCGATTCTTTAATTAGCCAGCAGGATGGCAGCGTGTGGAGTCAGATCCGCATGGCCGGCTGCGCGGCCAGCGCCCCATGGAATGTTCCACGTGAAGCAAGCATGCGCGTGCCCGGCGCCCAGGGCGCGCGACGGCCGAGATTCAGGGCTGGCTGGCGTGATGCTGGTGCGCGCTGCGGGCGTCGGGCGCCTCGCCCGGGCCGGCTTCTTGTTGCGGCTCCGGCGTATCCGGGCGCTGGCGCGTGAGCCAGAGCCAGAGGGCGCTGCCGACCCACCCGGCCACGAAGACGGAATCGCCCACATGGTTGAGCAGCGCCGGGGCGCCAGGCGCATTGAATACATCGACCAGCAAGGGGGCGGGAAGGCGGGCGGCGATCCATAGGAGCACAGCCGGTCCGCTTGCATACACGCCTGGCTGCCACCAGTTCGCATGGGGCAGCAAGGGCCTGTGGGCTGTGCGCTTGACCACGGTGTTCTCCAACCTGACACGCTTCAGGGCGCGTCGTATCCAGTCATGCGGGGTTTGCCAGGGCCCGCGCGGACGACGCATTGCGCCGCGCAAAGCTGGGCCGGACTCCGTGCTGGAATCATAAGCCGATTGCCCGCTGCGTGTCCGAATCTTTAAAGCGTTGTGTGGTGCACCCCACGCTCGCAGGGTGGGCTGGGGGCGCATGCGGTAGCGCCGCGTGAATTCAAGTTTTTTGATGGAGGTGTCCGCAAATAGGTGGCGCAGGGGCTGGGCAGTTTTGTCAAACTGAACACCGCTATCAAAAGGATTTGAAGGCCGCCATCATGCTTCCCGCCATCTACATCTCCCACGGTTCGCCCATGCTCGCCCTTGATCCGGGCCCGAGCGGTGCCGCCTTCGACGCCCTTGGCCAAGTGCTGAGGGCGCGCAAGCCGCGCGCCGTGCTGGTGATCTCGGCGCACTGGATCTACAGCACCCTGGTGGTCGGCACCCGCGAGCGGCAGGAGGCTTGGCACGACTTCGGCGGCTTTCCGCGCGCGCTATACGAACTGCGCTACGACGCCCCGGGCTCGCCGGCGCTGGCCGCTCGCGTCAAGGCGCTGGTCGAGGCCGCGCAGGTCCCCGGCGCCGCGGTAGTGCTGCAGGACGATGAGCGCCCGCTGGATCACGGCGCCTGGATGCCGATGCGGCATTTCTTCCCGGATGCCGACATCCCGGTGGTGCAACTGGCCCTGAACCCCTATCTCCCCCCCGCAGCCCAGATCGAGATCGGCCGGGCACTGGCGCCGCTGCGCGACGAGGGCGTGCTGGTGCTGGGCTCGGGCAGCTTTACCCACAACCTGCAGGAAGTCTTCGGTGCCGGGGGCCGGCGCGAGCAGCACGGCTCGCCCGTCGAGCCCTATGTGGAGGCATTCCGCGGCTGGATGATCCAGGCGCTGGACGATGCGCTCGCCACCGGCGACACCACGCGCATCGCGGACTATCGCGCGCAGGCGCCGTATGCGCGCCGCGCCCATCCCGCCGACGAGCATTTGCTGCCATTCTTCGTGGCGCTGGGCGCTGCGCTGGGCCCGCACGAAGGCGTGCCCGCCGAGCAGGCGCCGGCCGGCGTGGCACGCGTGGCCGATGAGGTCACTTATGGCGTGCTGGCGATGGATACCTTCGTGTTCGAAGGGGCCGGCACGCACCATGCCCCGGCATGGAGCGAGGCTGCCTGAGCCTGCCTGGGCATCACGCCTTGCGGGCCAAAAGGTAAGGGCGCGCCAGGCGCGCGCCCGCCACGGCGATCCAGCCCATGGTGAGGGCAACCACGCCCAGGCCGTATCGCAGGCTGGTGACATGGGCCACGCCGCCAATCATCACCGGCCCCATCAGCAAGCCGATATAGGCAAAACGCGCCACGCGCGAGATGGCTTCGGCCGGCGTCACACCCGGCAGGCGCGAAGCCGCCACGAAGAAGATCGGCACCATGTTCGCCGCGCCCAGGCCCATCAGCGCGAAGCCGACCAGGGTCGCCGCCGGCGCGGGCCACAACAGCGCCAGCAAGATCCCCGCGAACGCCACCCAGGCGCTGGCGCCGAGCGTGCGCGCATCCGACCAGCGCGCGCGCAGGCGGTCGCCGCCAAAGCGGCCGCAGGCCATGCCACCGGAGAAAGCGGCATAGCCGGCGCTGATCCAGGCGTCCGGCGCCAGCGCCACCTCGCGCATGTAGACGCTGGACCAGTCATACATCGCACCCTCGCCAACCAGGCCCAGGAACGCCATCAGGCCCAGCAGCCAGAGCGCGCGCACCGCATGCGCGCGGTGATGCGCGGAAGGTGGCGGCACGGGATGGTCGTCCAGCAGCCAGGGTGCCACGCCCGCCGTGACCGCCGCGGTCAGCACCGCCATGCCGAGGGCGTGCGCCAGCGGCGGCACGCCCAGGCCCAGCAGCACGCCGCCAACCGCCGCGCCCGCCATGCCGCCCAGACTGAACATGCCGTGCAGCGCGGACATGATGGGCCGCGCGCGGCTGGCCTCCACGGTGGCGGCCTGCGCGTTCATGCCCACGTCGAAGGCCGCGTTGGCCATGCCGAAGGCGATCAGTGCCAGGATCAGCAAGGCAAACTCCGGCATGGCCAGGATGGCCACGGTAGCCACGGCGTAGACCAGCCCGCTGCGCCGGCAAGCGGCCGCGCTGCCCACGCGCCCCACCCAGCGTCCCACCGGCCCCATCGCCGCGATGGCGCCCCCGGCCACGGCCAGCATGGCCAGCGACAGCACCGCATCCGACAAGCCGAAGCGCGCCTTGATGGTCGGGATGTGCACGCCCCAGGTGGCAAAGGTGGCGCCGTTGACAAAAAACAGCGCCATGGTGGCGCGCGCGGCATGCTCCACTCGCCGCGCGCTGACTGGCGCGGCGGCGGGTGTTGCGCAGGAGGGGGAGGGCGGCTGGGTCAGGTTGGGGGAAGCGGAATCGGGCATATTGGCGGCGGGCACGGCCAACCGCGCCTGGCGGTGCGGGAGGTGCCCTGGCGGGCGCTGCAGGGTAATCGAGCCCTGCATCGTCGCACATCGGTGCGTCGGGCGCATGACCGGCGGCGCAGCCGGCCGGCGTGGCCGGCTACGCCGCCGCCGTGTGGCTGGCCGTGCGCAGCAGCCCGCGCCGGTGCAGGGCAAAGCCGAAAGCCGCCAGCGCCATCAGCGCCAGCGCCACCATCACCCACAGCATCAGCCAATAGCCGCCCGCGGCGCGCCACAGCAATGCGCCCAACCAGGGCGCGGCGGCTTGCATCAGCAGCACCGGCGTCATCATCAGGCCGTTGAGCGTGGCGTAATGGTGGCGCGAGATCAGTTCCGGCATGGCCATGGCGCGCAGCATGGTATTGATGCCGTTGGCGCAGCCGTACAGCACCGCCGCCAGCATCAGCCATTTGCCATAGCCGAGCGCAAAGCACAGCAGGCCCAGGCACATCACCAGATAGACCGGCAGCGACAGCCGCAGCGGGTGGCGCACGGGAAAACGCATCATCACCAGGCGGCCGACCACCTGCGCCGGGCCGATCAGCGCCGCCACCACCAGTTGCTCGCCCAGCGGCAAGCCCTTTTCGGTCAGCATCGGGATCAGGTGGGCACCCAGCAGCGAGGCAATCACCGCCAGCGCGGTGAAGGCCAGCACCACCGCCCAGAACACCGGCTGGCGCAGCGCGATCCCGGCGATGCCCGGTTGCGCGGCATCCGCCAGCGGGGCCGGCGCCGGCGCGGCCGCGTAGGTGGCATGTGCCGCGTAGCGCAGGCGGGCGTGCAAGGGCGCGCAGACGAAGAGGTTGAGCCCGGCGAAGCACAGCAGCGTCTCGCGCCAGCCCAGGTGCAGCACCAGCCATTGCGCCAGCGGCACGAAGATGGTGCTGGCAAAGCCCGCCATCAGCGTCACGGTGACGATGGACTTCTGGTAGCCATCGCCAAAGGCCTGGCGCAGCGCGACGAAGGCGGGCTCGTACAGCGTGGTCGCCATGGCCAGCCCGATCGGTATCCACATCAGCAGGAAGGTCGCCTGGTTCGGGCTCCACGCCCACAGCAGCAGGCCGGTGCCGGCCAGCACGGAGCCCGTGCACATCACGGCGCGCGCCGGCACGCGGTCTAGCAGGCGGCCCACCGCGAACGAGCACATCGCCCAGACCAGCAGCCCGAGCGAATAGCCGCCGGCAAGGAAGGGCTTGGAGTAGCCCAGTGTCGCGCTCATCGGCCCGATGAACACGGTGAAGGCGAAATACAGCGTGCCCCAGGAAATCGTTTCGGTAATGCCAAGGGTCCAGACCAGCTGGCGTGGCGAGATGGCGCGTGGGCCGGGTGGGGCGTCTTGTCGTGTCATGGCGCGCCTGGACGCGGTATGTACCGCCGCGCAATGGCCGCCGTGAGGAGGGGGATGGCGCGCTGGGCGGCGAGGGGGGTGAGCGGGCATTGTAGCGGGCATCCAGGCGGAATGCCCACCTTGCGTCACATGGGCTAGCGGCTATTGCTTACCCGTGGGCGGCCCTTTGAGCTCCACCATATTGCCGTCCGGGTCGTGCACGTAGATCGACGGGCCCTTGCCTTCGGCGCCGAAGCGCATCTCCACGGGACCCGGTTCCACGCCGTGCGCACGCAAGTGGGTGCCGATCGTATCGGCATCGAACGGATCGAGGCGCAGGCAGAAGTGGTCGAGGTTGCGGCCTTCCCTGCCCGGCCCAGCGCCGCCGGCACGGCCCAGCGGGCCGTCCAACGCTACCAGGTCGATCAGCCCGCCGCCCGCGCGTAACTGGATCAGGCCGAATTCCGCCTGCACACGTTCGACGCTGCAGCCAAGCACGTCCACATAGAAGCGCATGAGCGCCGTCACGTTGCCGGTACGCAGGACAAGGTGATCGATGCCGAGGATGCGGAACATGGCCAAAACTCCCTGCGCTCCCAGCGCTCAGATATCCGGAATCAGCCGCTTGCCCAGGCTCACCGCCTCGTCCTGCGCGTACCCGAGGCTGCGGTAGAAGTCGATGACCTTGCTGTTGCCAGTGCGCACCAGCAGGTTGATCTTGGGGCAGCCGCGCTCGATCAGCAACTGCTCGGCGTGCGCCATCAGGCGGCGGCCGTAGTCGCGGCGCTGGTGATCCGGGTGCACCGCCAGGTAGTAGACCCAGCCGCGATGGCCGTCAAAGCCGATCATGGCCGATGCCACCGGGCGGCCCTCCACTTCGCCCACCAGGAACAGCTCGGGCTGCTCGGTCAGCTTGCGGGCAATGTCCTTCTTCGGGTCGTTCCACGGCCGGGTCAGGCCGCAGGCTTGCCAGAGGTCGATGATGGCGGCTTCGTCGGCGGCCAGGTAAGGGCGGATCTGCATGCGGATTGATGCGCCGCGGCATGCGGCGGCAATGTTAAGTCCTTGACAGTGTAGCCGCCAAACCTGTGCCAGAATCGTTGCTCAATGTTTGTTCAATCGTTGTTCATCACAAGCAAAACAAGCAGGATCACCCTGCACGGAGACCCCACAATGAGCGAAACGACCACGCACGCCCGCGCCACCTTCAGCCACATGGAACAAGGCACGCGCGAGGACTGGGCGGCGATATCCGCCGAGTTCATGCCCTTTGCGCAGGCGCTGGCCGACCGCGTGCTCGATCACCTGCGGCTGCTCGAGGGCGACTGCGGCGGCTTTCCCATCGACCGCCTGACCCACTGCCTGCAGACCGCCACGCTGGCCCACCGCGACGGGCGCGACGAGGAGTACGTGGTATGCGCGCTGCTGCACGATATCGGCGACACACTCGGCAGCTTCAACCATCCCGACATCGCCGCCGCCATCCTCAAGCCCTTCGTCAGCCCGGAGAATCTGTGGATGGTGGAGAAGCACGGCGTGTTCCAGGGCTACTACTTCTTCCATCACCTGGGTCTGGACCGCAACCTGCGCGAGCAATTCCGCGACCAGCCCGCGCTGTTCGAGCGCACCGCGGAGTTCTGCGCCAAGTACGACGGCGCGGCCTTCATGCAGGACTACGACACGCTGCCGCTGTCCTTCTTCGAGCCGATGGTGCGGCGCGTGTTCGCGCGTCCGCGCAACTCGATGTACGTGAAGGAGAACGAGAGTACGCTGGCGCAGCCGGCCTGAACCTGGCCGCCATGGGTTGACTGCAGGAAGTTGAATTTCTGTCTTGACGGAAATTTCCGAACAGATAAACTGTCAGGCATGGAACTTCAACCGGTCGCACAACGCTTCGTCCTGCACTGGGGCGAAATGGGCTCTAAGTGGGGCGTCAATCGCACCGTCGCGCAGATTCACGCCCTGCTGTTCCTTGCCGAGCATCCGCTGCCGGCCGAGGAAATCGCCGACACGCTCAACGTCGCACGCTCCAACGTCAGCAACAGCCTCAAGGAGTTGCAGAACTGGAAGCTGATCCGCACCGTGCACATGATGGGCGACCGGCGCGATCACTTCGAGACCATCACCGATGTGTGGGACCTGTTCCGCACCGTGGTGCGCGAGCGCAAGCAGCGCGAGTTCGATCCCACCATCGATGCCTTGCACGAATGCGTGAGCAATCCCGCGTTCTCCAAGGAGAGCAAGGAAGTGCAAAAGCGCATCATCGCCACCTTGCAGCTGATGGAAACGCTGGGCAGCTGGGGCGACGAAATGCTGCGCCTCTCGCCCGATACCCTGGTCAAGGTGATGAAGCTCGGCGCGCGTATCCAGAAGCTGGTGCGTGGCGACCAGCGTGCCCGCGAAGCCGGCAAGTAGCACAGGCATGAAAAGCAGGCCACCGCGGTGGCCGCTTTTTTTGACCAGATATTTCTCTTAAGACAGAAATTAATGTAAATAAGGATGCTTGAGATGGACCCCACCAGCGGCACGCTCTACACCGTCATCCTCAACCTGCTGATCATGCAGGGATTGATGGGTGCCTTCGATACCGTCTGGCATCACGAACTGCGCTGCGCCTTGCCGCAGCAGCACAACGCCGCGCCGGAGCTGCGCCTGCACGCGATCCGGGCAGTGCTGTACGGCGTGCTGTTTGGCGGCCTGGCCTGGTTTGCCTGGGGCGGCGCCTGGCTGGTGCCGCTATGGGCCATCGTTGCCATCGAGATCCTGCTCACGCTGCGCGACTTCGTGGTGGAAGACCAGACCCGCAGCCTGCCGCCGAGCGAGCGGGTGACGCATACCGTGCTGGCCATCAACGGTGGCGTGATCTTTGGCCTGCTGGCCTGGCATTCGCAAGCCTGGTGGGAACTGCCATCGGGCCTGCACTTCCATCCACAAGGCTGCCAAAGCTGGGTGCTGAGCGTGTTCGCGCTCGGCGTGGCCGCCTCTGGCGTGCGCGATGCGTTCGCAAGCCGCTCGCTGGCGGCCCGCGCCGGTGTTACGCCGTCGTTCGATTTCACCGGCGCCGATCCCTCCCGGCGCGCGCAATCGTTCCTGCTGACCGGCGGCACCGGCTTTATCGGGCAGGCGCTGGTGCGCTCGCTGCTGGCCGATGGCCATCGCGTGACGATCTGGGCGCGCAACCCGCGCGTGGCTGCACAGTTGTTCGACGGCCGCGCCGCATGCGTCGGTTCGCTGGCGCAGATCGATCCGGCCGTGCGCTTCGATGTGGTGATCAACCTTGCCGGCGCGCCCATCCTCGGCCCGCGCTGGAGCGCCGCACGCAAGCGCAGCCTGGTGGAAAGCCGGGTGGGCACCACGCGCGCGCTGGCAGCGTGGCTGGCCGCCGCAGCGTACCGGCCGCGCCTGATGATCAATGGCTCGGCGGTGGGTTTCTACGGCATCCAGGGTGACGACGACCTGAGCCAGCGTACGGAGGCCAGCGCGCCGCAGGACATCTTTGCCTCGCAGTTGTGCCAGCAGTGGGAGGACGCGGCCCGCGCCGTGACGCCGCTGGGTATCCCGCTAGCCATCCTGCGCCTCGGCGTGGTCTATGGCCATCAAGGCGCGCTGCCCGCCATGCTGATGCCGGTGTGGCTCGGCTTTGGCGGCCCGATGGGCAGCGGCCGGCAAGCGCAGAGCTGGGTACATATCCACGACGTGCTCGGCGTGATCGCCTGGCTCTGCCGGGGCGACGCCGCGCAAGCCGCCCCGGCGGCTGTTGCCACCTATAACCTGGTTGCGCCGGATACCCCGAGCCAGGCCGGGTTTGTGCGCGCGGCGGCTGCGCTGCTGCACCGGCCCGCCTTCATGCCCACGCCCGCATGGCCGATGCGGCTGGCATTGGGCGAGCAGGCCACGCTGCTGCTCGACGGGCTGCGCGTGGCGCCGGCGCGCCTGCAGCGGGAAGGCTATGCCTTCCGCTTCCCGACCCTGCAACTGGCGCTGGAGGACCTGCTCGGCAACGGGCGGGCACGTCGATGAACACGTTAGCCGCGCATGGCACGGACGCTGGCCCGCAAAGCCTGTACGGGACCATGCTGGGTGCCGCTCTTGCCAGCCTGCCGCCGGTGCTGCAGCGCGTGCATCGTGCCGAGGGCGTGCACCTGCGCGGCACGCTGCGCGTGCGCTGGAGCGCGCGGCGCTGGCTGCGCGCGCTGATGCGGCTGTCGGCGCTGCCCCGGCCCACGGCGGCGGCGGCGACCCTTGTGACCATCTCACCGGAACCCGCTGGCGAGCGCTGGCACCGCAGCATCGGCGGGCACATCGTGGCGAGCCGCATGCGGCTCGCGCGAGCCGGGCAGGTGACGGAACGCATGGGGCCGCTGGCAATCGTGCTGGCAACGCGTGTCGATGGCACCGGCCGGTTGTGGCAGGCCAGCCGCGGCGTCAGCCTGCTCGGCCTGACCGTGCCGTGGCTGCACGTGCTGGCCAGCGAACGCGCACGGGATGCGCACAGCTATCGCTGCGATGTGCGCATATGGGCGCCACGCCTGGGCTACCTGCTGCGCTATGACGGCGTGCTGACCATCCGCGAACCTGAATCTGAATCTGAACCCGAGACTTACCTGGAGAATATGGCATGAAGTCCAATCCAACCATCGGGCGCAATGCGTCCATCAGCCTGCCCCGCGTACCGGGGTGGATGCCTGCCGTACTGCGGCTGGCAGCCCTCTACAACCTGCTCTATGCGATTGCGCTGAGCCTGTGGCCGTCGCAGATCTTCGACTGGCTGGGCATGCCGGCCACGCCCGATGCCATGATCCGCTGCATTGGCATGATGGTGGGCGTCTACGCGCTGGGCTACTGGATCGCGGCGCAGGACATGCTGCGCTACTGGCCGCTGGTGGTGGTGGGACTGGTGGGCAAGACCCTGGGGCCGCTGGGCTTCTTGCATGGCGCGCTGACCGGTGTGTTCGCATGGCGCAGTGGCCTGTTCGTGCTGTGCAGCGACCTGATCTGGTGGGTGCCGTTCTGGGGGATGACGCTGTTCGCGTTGAAGCACCGGGACCGCTGATATCGCTGCGTCAGCAGTGTCTTTACCCCTGCCTTCGCGCAATCCCCAAGCAAAAGCAGAAATTTCCTACTCTTTTATCGCACCGTGTTGGGTATAGATTGAGGCACCCCGAATGTAACCTATAGGAGGTGCACTTTTATGGCGCTGCCCAACACGCCCTTTCGCCCATGCGGGCACGTTCTGCACACCCGGCCAGCGCTGTTCGTGCTGATCAACTACGCGCCATGCGAGGGCCAGCCGGACTGGTGCAACGCCTCATGCGAATTCGTGGAGGAGGGCAATGCCGATGCCGGCTCGGCACTGGCCGTCCATATCTCGCCCTTTGACGCACTGCTGAACGCGGCGTTCGTGTCTAGCCCGGGCAAGCCGTATCACGTCGCGCATGCGGCGGCTTTCGATCCCCGGACCTTGATCCGGGATAGCGGCGGAAAGCTCCATATCAACCTGCACTGCGGCTGGGCTGCGAGCGACGGCCGGATCGTGGTCAGGCGCAAAGGGGGGCTCGCCAGCGTTTGCATGGTGCAGACCGACGAGATCCCGCCATCGGCGCACGATGCCATCGAGCTCGAGATCGACCAGCAAGGCATTGCCAGGTACGAACGCGTGCGCGAACACGCCGGGCTGTTCGCGCACGCGGATTCGCATAGCCTGATCGAAACGTGGACGGAACAGCAACGGCATCAGGCCGTGGCGCTGGCCATACAGCGCATGCCGGGAACGGTCTGCGTGGGCGCGCAGATCAACCAGGTTGCCCTCTACGACCCCGAAGCCGCGCAATGGCACTTCGTGCCCATCGAGGTTTTCTTCGCCGAGCCGGATCGCAACGCGAATGCCTGAACGGTCGGCTTCAGGCCGGAATCGAGTTTCCGCAACCGGAGCGCCCCTTCGCGGCGGCGCTCCGTTCAACCTGAAACTCAAGCCACCTGCTGCGCCGTCTCCGGATGCCGGAACTGCTCAAGCAGCGCCGTCCAGCGCGTACGCACCTTCGCCAGGTTGTCGTCCTTGACGTGCCCGAAGCCGCGAATGTCGTCGGGCAGGCTGGCCAGCGTGATCGCGGTCGCGTGATTGGCTGCGCTCAAACCACGCGTCAGCTCCTCCAGCAACGCACGATACTCGCCGATCAGGGCGCGTTCGGTGCGGCGCTCGGCGGTCTTGCCGAACACATCGAACATGCCACCGCGCAGGCCTTTGAGCTTGGCCAGCACGCCGAAGAGCTTCATGGTGGAGGGACCGAAGCGGCGCTTCACAAGATGCCCCTTCTCGTCGCGCTTGGCCATCAGCGGCGGCGCCAGCCAGAAATTGAGCTGGTAGTCGCGCCCGGGCTCGCCTTCGAACTGATTGCGCAGCTTGTCGAGGAAGACGGGATCGGTATAAAGGCGTGCGACTTCGTACTCGTCCTTGTAGGCCATCAGCTTGGACAAGTTGCGTGCCGCCGCTTCGGTCAGCGGCAGCGGCTTGCCGCTGCCAACCAGTGCGATTTCCGCCGTGCGCACACGGTTCACCGCGTCGCGGAAGGCCTGCGCGTAAGCGGCATCCTGATAGGCAGTCAGGTGCTCGGCGCGGTGCGCGATCAGCTTTTCCAGCAGGGCGCCGGAGGAGGTGGGCAGCTTGACCACTTCCGCGCCTTCGGCGGTGTTGCGCAGCTTGCCGGTGAGCGACAGCACGTGCTCCGGGTCGTGCGCCATGTGGCGGCCCCAGTCGAAGGCAGCCTTGTTCTTTTCCACCGCCGTGCCGTTGAGCTCGATGGCGCGCACCAGCGCGTCCAGCGATAGCGGCAGCCAGCCCTTTTGCCAGGCGTAGCCCAGCACCAGCGGGTTGGTGAAGATGGCGTCGCCGATCAGCGCCACGGCCAGGCCGCTGGCGTTGATGAAGTCGCAAGCCTCGCCCACTGCGTTGCGCACATCCTGTTCCGCCGACAGGCCGGGGAACTGCCACTTGGGATTCTTGATGAACTCGGCGGTGGGCGTCTGTGCCGTGTTGACGATGGCGCGCGTGCGTCCTACCTGGGTCTTGGAGATGACATCGTCGGTGGCGCTGACGATGGCGTCGCAGCCAATCACCAGGTCCGCTTCGCCCATGGCGATGCGGGTGGCGTGGAGCTGGTCCGGGTGCGCGGCAATCTGCACGTGCGAGAGCACCGCGCCGCCCTTTTGCGCCAGGCCGGCCATGTCGAGTACGGTCACGCCCTTGTTTTCCAGGTGCGCGGCCATGCCGAGCAGGCCGCCGATGGTGACCACGCCAGTGCCGCCCACGCCCGTGACCAGTACGCCGTAGGGATGCTCAAGGCCGGGCAGCGCCGGTTGCGGCAAGGCCGGCAGGTTGTCCATCGACACGCCGTGGCGCTCGGGCTTCTTCACCTGTGCGCCTTCGGCCGTGACGAAGCTCGGGCAGAAGCCGTTGACGCACGAGAAGTCCTTGTTGCAGGACGACTGGTTGATCTGCCGCTTGGTGCCAAGCTCCGTTTCCAGCGGCTCCACCGACAGGCAGTTCGACTTCACCGAGCAATCGCCGCAGCCTTCGCAGACCGCGTCGTTGATGAAGGCGCGCTTGGCCGGATCAGGGTAGGTGCCGCGCTTGCGGCGCCGGCGCTTTTCGGTGGCGCAGGTCTGGTCGTAGATCAGGATGGTGGCGCCGGGCACCTCGCGCAGCTCGCGCTGGATCTTGTCGAGCTCGTCGCGGTGGTGCACTTCCACGCCTTGCGGCAGCTTGATGGCGGCGCTGTATTTTTCAGGCTCGTCGGTGACGACGACGATCTTCTTCGCGCCCTCGGCCGCCACCTGGAAGGCCACATCCTGCACCGACAGCTTGCCGTCGATCGGCTGGCCGCCGGTCATGGCGACGGCGTCGTTGTAGAGGATCTTGTAGGTGATGTTGACGCCTGCCGCGATCGATGCGCGAATCGCCAGCAGGCCGGAGTGGAAGTAGGTGCCGTCGCCCAGGTTGGCGAACACATGCTTGTCGCCGGCGAAGGGCGCTTGCCCGATCCATGCCACGCCTTCGCCGCCCATCTGGCTGAAGGTGCTGGTGCTGCGGTCCATCCACACCGTCATGTAGTGGCAGCCGATGCCGGCCAGCGCGCGCGAGCCTTCGGGCACGTTGGTGGAGGTGTTGTGCGGGCAGCCCGAACAGAACCAGGGCTTGCGCTCGGCCGCCACGCGCGGCACGGCCATGGCTTTTTCCTTGGCCTCGATCACCGCGATGCGCGCGGCAATGCGCGCGCGCACGTCGGAGGGCAGCTCGAACTTGTCGAGCCGCGTGGCGATGGCGCGCGCAATGATGGCGGGCGACAGTTCATAGTGCGCTGGCAGCAGCCAGTTGCTCTGCGGGATCGACCATTCGCCGCCTGCGTTGTCTTTTTCGTCGAACTTGCCGTAGACCTTGGGGCGCACGTCGTCGCGCCAGTTGTAGAGCTCTTCCTTGAGCGCGTACTCCATGATCTGGCGCTTTTCCTCGACCACCAGGATTTCCTGCAGGCCTTCGGCAAAGGCACGCGCGCCGTGCGCTTCCAGCGGCCACACGCAGCCCACCTTGTACAGGCGGATGCCGATGCGTGCGCAGGTCTCATCGTCCAGGCCCAGGTTGGCCAGCGCCTGGCGCGTGTCGAGATAAGCCTTGCCGCCGGTCATGATGCCGAAGCGCGCATGCGGCGAATCGATCTCGATACGGTCGATCTTGTTGGCGCGCACATAGGCCAGGCCGGCGTACCACTTGTAGTCGAGCAGGCGCGCTTCCTGTTCCAGCGGCGGATCGGGCCAGCGGATATTCAGGCCGCCCGGCGGCAGGACGAAATCCTGCGGCAGCACGATTTCCACGCGATGCGGATCCAGCTCCACCGATGCCGATGACTCCACCACATCGGTCACGCATTTCATCGACACCCACAGGCCGGAGTAGCGGCTCATGGCCCAGGCATGCAGGCCGTAGTCGAGATACTCCTGCACGTTCGAGGGATAGAGCACCGGCAGGCCGCAGGCCTTGAAGATGTGCTCGGACTGGTGCGCCAGCGTGGACGATTTGGCGGCGTGGTCGTCGCCCGCCAGCACCAACACGCCGCCGTGCCTGGAGGAGCCGGCCGAGTTGGCGTGCTTGAAGACGTCGCTCGTGCGGTCCACGCCCGGGCCCTTGCCGTACCACATGCCAAACACGCCCTCGAACTTGGCGTCCGGATACATATTCACCTGCTGCGAGCCCCATACCGATGTGGCAGCCAGGTCTTCATTCAATCCCGCCTGGAACACGATGTCGTGCGCAGCCAGATGCTGCTTGGCCTTCCATAGCGACTGGTCCAGCGCGCCTAGCGGCGAGCCGCGGTAACCAGAGATAAAGCCGGCCGTGTTTAGGCCGGCGGCGCGGTCGCGCTCGCGCTGCAGCATCGGCAGGCGCACCAGCGCCTGCGTGCCGCTGATATATACGCGGCCACGCTCCAGCGTGTATTTGTCTTCCAGGGAAACGTTTGCGAGCGCGCGGCGGATGGCGTCGCTGACCGGAGGGGTCAGGGGGGCATTCATAGGTGCTCCTCTATGGGGCATGCAGTCGGGATCACCGACTCACTTCAGTTGTGGGCGACCGTGCGCCGCCTCTTGTGAAGGCGGAAAACGACCGTGTCTCGTTGCAGCATGGTAGCACCGCCCCCAAGGGGGCGGCACCTTGCGACGCAGCAAAAAGCGCGCCCGACACAGGCGTGCTTTCCCGAATGGACACGCTTCGCGTGTACACTGCGTTGCAAACAGGTTTACGCAACAAACGGGCAGATGCGGACCGTGCGCCATATCTTCAGGGATTGTGCCCCGGTGCAACCCGCCCCATCCGAGGCCGACCGGCCTCCAGGACCCAACATGACTATTTCCTCCCGCCAGGGCACTGCGACCCTGGCTGTGCTGATCGACGCCGACAATGCGGCGCCCGCCATCGTCGAAGGCCTGCTGGCCGAAGTCGCCAAGTACGGCGTAGCCGCCGTCAAGCGGATCTACGGCGACTGGACCAAGCCCAACCTGGCCGGCTGGAAGGAGCGCCTTCTGTCGCACTCCATCCAGCCGATCCAGCAGTTCCGCTACACGGTCGGCAAGAACGCCACCGACAGCGCGATGATCATCGACGCGATGGACCTGCTGTACACGGGCCGCTTCGACGGCTTCTGCATCGTCTCCAGCGACAGCGATTTCACCCGCCTGGCCTCGCGCATCCGTGAGCAGGGCCTGACCGTGTACGGCTTTGGCGAACGCAAGACACCCAAGCCCTTCGTCACGGCCTGCGACAAGTTCATCTTTGCCGACGTGCTGCGCAGCGACGCCGACACCGACACCGATACGGAAGCCGACGGCGCCGCCGCGCCCGCGCGCAAGCGCAACAGCGGCGAGCTGCGCCAGGATTCGCGCCTGGTGCGCCTGCTGCAAAGCGCCTCGCAAGCGGTCTCGGACGAAGAAGGCTGGGCCACGCTCGGCGGCATGGGCAACCACATCGCCAAGCAGGCACCCGAGTTCGACTCGCGCAACTACGGCTACGGCAAGCTCTCCGAGCTGGTCGCTGCCACGGGCCTGTTCGAAGTCGAGACCCGCAACGGCAACAACAACAAGACGCTGTGGGTGCGCCTGAAGCGCCGTTCCAAGACCGGCGAAGCCGAGCCCCGCCAGGGCGACGAGCGCCAGCCCGAGAACCGCCAGCCCGAGAGCCGTCAGGGCGAGAACCGCCAGGGCGAGAACCGCCAGGGCGAGAACCGTCAGGGCGAGAACCGCCAGGGCGAGAACCGCCAGGGCGAGAACCGCCAGGGCGAGAACCGCCAGGGCGAGAACCGTCAGGGTGAGAATGCCCAGGCAGAAAGCCCTCAGGCTGAGAACCGTGACAACCGCGAGCGGCGCGAGAATCGCCGCAACAAGCGGCGTGGTGGCGATCGCCAGCCTTTCCCGCAGCAACAAGGCTCACGGCCGGAGCGTGCGCAGCAGGCCGCACTGCCTGTGCAGCCCGCGCCGGTGCCCGAATTTGCAGCGCCGGCCCCCGCTCCCGTTAGCGAAACCGCCCCGTCGTTCGTGGTCGATCCGATGGACGTGCTGGAGCGCGTGGAGCAGGCTTACAACGGCGCCGAGTCCGAGGACGAGCAGGACGACGCCGATGCTGGCGAAAACGGCGAATCGAACGGTGGCCGCCGCCGCAAGCCGCCCAAGCCCGAGGTCACGCTGAGCGAGATCCCGTGGCCGATCGACAGCTCGATCTTTGTGGCACCGTCGTCCACCGTGGTGGCGGCGGTCGTCGAAGCCGCTGAAGTCATCGAGATTGTCGAGGTGGCGCCGGTCGTGGAAGCGGTCGAGGTTGCCGAGGTCGTCGAAGTCGCTCCGGTTGTGGAAATGGCCGAGGTGGTCGAGGTTGCCGAGCTGGTCGAGCCGGTCGAGCCCGTGGTTGAGGTCAAGGCGAAAGCCAAGGCCCCGGCCCGCGCGAAGAAGACGGCTGCACCCGCCAAGAAGGCTGCCGCACCGGCCAAAAAGGCAGACGCACCCGCCAAGAAAGCGGAAGCACCAGCCAAAAAGACCGCTGTAGCCGCCAAGAAGGCTGCTGCGCCGGCCAAGAAGGCCGCCGCTCCCGCCAAAAAGGCTGCGCCTGCAGCCAAGAAGGCGGCCGCCGCCGCGCCGGCCAAGCGCGCACCGAAGAAGACGGCGAAGGCTGCTGAATAAGCCAGACTCGTCAGAACGCAAAACGGCGCCGCAAGGCGCCGTTTTGCATTTCGGCAGCTTGCGCCGCCAGCCGCATGACTACCGTACCAACTGGTTGATCTCGATGATCGGCATCAGCACCGCCAGCACGATCAGCAGCACCACCACGCCCATGCTGAGGATCAGCAGCGGCTCGAGCAGGCTGGTGAGGAACAGCGTGCGGCGCTCCAGCTCTGCGCCTTCGCCCTGCGCCGCGCGCTCCAGCATGATCGGCAGGTTGCCGGTGGCTTCGCCAGAGCGGATCAAATGCACCAGCACGGAAGGAAACTGGTTCTGCGCCGCCAGCGCGCGTGCCAGCGAGGCGCCTTCGCGCACCCGCGTGGTGGCGTCATCCACGTTGGCCTTGAGCGCCTCGTTGGTCAGCGTTTCCCCGGCTGCCTGCAGGCTGCGCAGGATGGGCACGCCAGCGGATACCAGGATGGCGAGCGTGCTGGCGAAGCGTGCGGTGTTATAGCCGCGGATCAGCTTGCCGACCAGCGGCGCGGTCAGCAGCCAGCGGTGCCACTCCAGGCGCACACCGGGCTGGCGCAGCAGGCTGCGTATGCCCAGGCTCACCGCCACGATGAACGCCAGGGCGGCCCACCACCAGTTGCGCACGAAATCCGACAGCGCCAGCATGATGATGGTCAGCATCGGCAGCTTCTGCTTGGTGTTGGCGAAGACGCTCACCACCTGCGGCACCACATAGGACAGCAGGAAGATCACGATGGCGAACGCCACCACGGTGACGATGGCGGGGTAGGTAAAGGCCAGCCGGATCTTGGCGGTGAGCGAGTTGCGCGTCTCGATATAGTCCGCCAGCTTTTCCAGCACCAGGCCGAGGTGGCCCGAGTGCTCGCCGGCGGAAACCAGCGCGCGGTAGATATCCGGAAAATCGCGCGGATGCTGCAACAGCGCCACCGAGAGCGAACTGCCGCCGACCACGTCCGCGCGGATGCCGGCCAGCAGCTCGTGCACATAGCTGCGCTCGGCCTGGTCAGCCAGCGCCGCCAGTGCTTCGTCCAGCGGCAGGCCAGCCACGATCAGGCTGGCGAGCTGGCGCGTGAACAGCGCTTGCTCTTGCGTGGAGAGCCGGCGCACGAAGGCAGCGGTGCTGCTTTTCTGCACGCCGCCGACGCCTGCCAGCGGATCCACATTGAGCGGTGTCAGGCCGCGCGCGCGCAACTGGCCGCGGGCCTGCTTGGGGCTGTCGGCTTCGATGACGCCGCGATCGGTCTTGCCGGCGGCATCGACGGCCTCGTAACGATAGGCTGGCATGTCTCTGGGCTCGCCCTTAGTCGCGCGTGACGCGCAAGACTTCTTCCAGCGCGGTTGCGCCCGAGTCGATCCAGCGCTGCGCATCGCGACGCATGGTGTGCATGCCGCGCGCCAGGGCCACCTTCTTGATCTCGGATTCGGCCGACTGGCGGTGGATCATGGTGCGGATCTCGTCATCCACGCTGAGCAGCTCGTACACGCCCATGCGCCCCTGGTAGCCCGAGTGGCCGCATTTGTCGCAGCCCACCGCATGCCACACGCGTTGCAGCGGTTTGCCTTGCGCCAGCAGCACGTCGGCTTCGTCGGGTGTGACTTCGATCACTTCCTCGCGCTTGCAGTGCTGGCACAGCCGGCGTACCAGCCGCTGTGCCAGCACGCCGAGCAGCGACGACGACAGCAGGAAGGGCTCGATGCCCATGTCGACCAGCCGCGTCACCGCCGAAGCCGAGTCGTTGGTGTGCAGCGTGGCCAGCACCAGGTGGCCCGTCAGCGAGGCTTGCACCGCGATCTGCGCGGTTTCCAGGTCGCGGATTTCGCCGATCATCACCACGTCCGGATCCTGGCGCAGGATGGCCCGCAGCGCCTTGCCGAAGGTCATGTCGATGCGCGGGTTGACCTGGGTCTGGCCGATGCCGTCGAGGTCGTACTCGATCGGGTCTTCCACCGTCATGATGTTGGTGGTGCGCGCATCGAGCCGCGACAGCGCGGCGTACAGCGTGGTGGTCTTGCCCGAGCCGGTCGGCCCGGTCACCAGCACGATGCCGTGCGGCTGGCGGATCAGGTGATCGAAGCCGCCCAGCGTGCCCGGCGCCATGCCGAGCTTGGCGAGATCGAGGCGGCCGGCCTCCTTGTCGAGCAGACGCAGCACCGCGCGCTCGCCGTGGCCGGTGGGCAGCGTGGAGACGCGCACGTCCACGGGACGCCCGCCCACGCGCAGCGTGATGCGGCCGTCCTGCGGCAGGCGTTTTTCCGCGATGTCGAGCTGCGCCATGATCTTGATGCGCGAGATCAGCGCGCCGTGCAGCGCCTTCTTCGGGCGCACCACGTCGCGCAGCGTGCCGTCCACGCGAAAGCGCACCACCGAGGAGGACTCGAACGGCTCGATGTGGATATCGGAGGCACCTTCGCGCGCGGCCTGGGTGAGCAGCGCGTTGATCATGCGGATGATGGGGGCGTCGTCCTCGGACTCCAGCAGGTCTTCCACGGCGGGAATGTCCTGCATCAGCCGCGACAGGTCGACTTCGCCCTCCACCTCGCCAACCACCTGGGCGGCGCTGCCGCTGTCCTGGCGGTTGTAGGCCTCGGACATGGCGAGCTCCAGCGCATCGGGCTCCAGCACGCGCAGGCGCAGCGGCCCGTGCACGCGTGCCACTTCGGCCAGCGCTGCGGGCGAGGTGGCGCGGCTGACCCACACCTCCAGGCCGTCGGCACGCTGGTGCGCGATCAGCAGGCGGGCCTCGCGCGCGAAGCCGTAGGTGACCAGGCGCGCGGCGATGGTCGACGGCGGCTCCAGCGGCTCGTCGGACATGGCGGCGGGGGCGATGCTTGTGGCCATGGCGAGTCTCAGTTCACCGGGCGCACGGCGTCCACCGTGGCGTTGCCGAGATTGACGCCCGGCGGCAGCGGCGTGCCGTTGGCCGCGGGCGCCTGGGCTTGCGGCTGCCTTTGCTGCTGTTGCTGCTGCGATTGCGGCAGCGTCTGCTCCAGCGGCAGCGGACCCGGCACCGGCCCGCGCGAGCGCGGGTCGACGAACGGTGCCATGGGCGCGTCCGCCGGCGGCAGGATCGGCGTATTGCCGTCGCGCACCATGATGTTGGGTGAGGCGAAGCCCTGCTGCAGGCCGCGCATATAGTCGTAGCGGTCCTGCGTCAGGCGGTCGGTGGCGCCGGCGGTGCGCATCACGTACGGGCGCAGGAACACCAGCAGGTTGGTCTTGCCGCGGTTCTTGTTTTCGTAGCGGAACAGCCCGCCGATCCACGGCAGGTCGCCCAGTCCCGGCACCTTCTGCACGCCGTCGCCGTAGGTGTCCTCGATCAGGCCGCCCAGCACGATGATCTGGCCGTCGTCCACCAGCACGTTGGTCTCGATCGAGCGCACATTGGTGGTCGGGCCCTGGGTGAGGGCGGCGGTGCCCTGTACCACGGACGATGATTCCTGGTAGATCTGCATCTTCACCAGGCCGCCATCGGTGATCTGCGGCTTGACCCGCAGCGTGATGCCGACGTCCTTGCGGTCGAAGGTCTGGAATGGCGTGACTGACGCCGAACTGCCGGTCTGCGCGTAGGAGCCGGTGGTGACCGGGATGTTCTGCCCGATCAGGATCTTGGCTTCCTCGTTCTCCAGCGTGATCAGGTTGGGCGTGGACAGCAGGTTGACGCTGCCGTCGGCACCAAGCGCGTGCAGCAGCGCGCCCAGGCCCATCGCCCGGTTGACGATGCCGAGGTTCAGACCGGCCAGATCGGGCACCAGGCCCGAGACGCTCGGAATGGCGGCGGCGCCGTTCGCGTTGATCGCGGCGGCGGCACCCGTCAGGTTGATGATGTTCTGGCCGCCCGTGCCGAAGTTGGTGCCGGCAAAGACGTTGGTGTTGCTATTGCGCGAGTTGAGCAGGCCCTGCCACTGGATGCCCAGCTGGCCGGTCTGGGTGGAAGAGACTTCCACGATCATCGACTCGATATAGACCTGCGCGCGGCGCATGTCGAGGTCTTCGATCACCGCGCGCAGGTTGCGGTAGACGGGCTCGCTGGCCGTGATGATCAGCGAGTTGGTGGCCGGGTCGGCCTGGATGATGCCGCCGGTGGTCGGCAACGTGTTGGTGGCGAATGAGTTCGCGAAGGCCGAGCTGCCGCCGCCGGATCCCGATCCGCTGCGGGAGCTGCCGGTGCTGCCGCCCGTGTATTGGCCGGTGTTGGGCGTCGAGGTGTTGAGCAGGCCGGTGCCGCCGGCGACGCCCGCCGCGCCGGTCGCGCCCTGCGTGCCGGACTGGCTGGTGTTGAAGGAGCTGTCGGCCGCGACGATGGCGCGCAGCGTCTGTGCCAGCTTGGTGGCTTCCGCGTTTTTCAGGGGCACCACCCAGATATTGCCGGGGCGCGCATAGGGCTGGTCGAGCTTCTCGATCAACTGGCGCGCCTGCTGCAGCCGTGCCCGGCTGGAGGCACGGATCATCAGCGAATTGCTGCGCGGCTCCGCCACCACCGAGGTGCGCAGGCTGGCGTCGGCGCCTGCCACGGCCCCGCCAGCAGCGCCGGCGGAACCCGGGTCCAGCAGTTTTTGCAGCACCAGCGCGGTATCGCTGGCGATGGCATTCTTGAGCGGCACGAGCTCGACCTCGCCCGAGGCCGGCGCGTCGATGGCGGCGATGATGCGGCCCAGGCGCTGCAGGTTCTCGGCGTAGTCGGTAATGACCAGCGTGTTGTTGGCCGGGTAGGCGGTGATGGTGTTGTTCGGCGCGATCATCGGGCGCAGCACCGGCACCAGGTTGTTGGCCGACTCATAGTTGAGGCGGAACACCTGGGTCACCACCTGGTCGCCGCGGGACCTGCCGCTGCCGACCACGATGGGCGAGCCCTGCAGCTTGGCGTCGGCTTCCGGCACCACCTTGGTGAAGCCGTTGCTCTCGACCATCGCATAGCCTTGCATGCGCAGCACCGAGCCCAGCGTTTCCAGCGCCTGCGAGCGCGACACCGGCTGCTCGGTCACCAGGTTCACCGAGCCTTTCACGCGCGGGTCGATGACGAAGTTCTTGCCGGTCGCCTGCCCCACCGCCTTCACCACCGATTCCAGGTCGGCATTGACGAAGTTGAGCACGACCTGGTCGCGGCTGCGCGGAGTCAGGTCGGGCGGCTGGCCTGGCTGGGCCGCCGGCTGGCTCGGTTGCTGGGCCCACAGCGGCGCGGGTGCCAGCAGGGAGAGGCCGCATAGCAGCGCGGTGGCGCGGGCGCAGCGGGTCTTGAGCGAAGGTCGAAGGGCTTGGGTTTTCATATTCGGTTCCGGGCTGCGGGCATCGGCGCGAAGGTTTCGCGCCGATGCCGGGGTCAGAAGCGCAGCCGTGTCACATTGTCCTCACGTCGTCCCAGCAGGCTCAACAGGCCCACCAATTGCGTAGCGGCGTCGGGGTCGGCGTCGGCCGTGCCCTCGAAGCGCGCCTGGCGGCCCAGGGTGCCGCTGCCCTGCAGGTGCAGTGGCCCGGCGAGGGTAGTCAGTTGCAGCTTGCCGTCGGCGCCCGACCAGTCGATCTCGGCGCGGTAGCTGCCAAGCGGGCGCACCCGGCTGACGGCCGATGATACTTGGTCAAGGCGTACGGTCAGGTGGCCGGTCATGCCGCCCGCGCCGCCTGCGCTGCCCGGCTCGCTGGCACGCGCAAAGAACCGGCCTTGCAGGCCGGACCAGTCAATGCGCATCAGCCCGTCGGGGCGCAGGGTATTGAACGGGGCGCCGACGCCTTCGAGCAGCGCCGCCGGCATGCGGATGGCGCCGGCCTGGGCGGTCCAGCCGAGCGGGGTCACCGCCACGGCGACCGGGCCGCTCATGGCCTCGGTATGGTTGACCACCATGCGCAGCGTGCCGGTCAGCAACGGCCAGAAGGCCACTGACCATTGCAGCCGCCCGGGCAGCACCGTGGCGGTCTCGCTGCCTGTGCCGGCCGACAGGGCCAGGGTGGCGCTGCCGTTCCACAGCGAGCCATCGGCATCGGCCAGCAGCACGCGGCGCTGGCTCTGGCTGGCGATGCCATCGGCGATCCATGCCGCGGGAAATGCCGCCAGCACGGTTAGCGCCACGGTGACGCAGCCAAGCGCCAGCCAGCCCGCGCGTTGCCAGCCACGGGGGCTGGCAACGCGGCGGCGGGCGAGCCTCAGGGCTTCCAGGCGCGCCATCAGCCGCGCCCGCCCGGATTTGCCGCGGGGCCTTGCAAGGTGGCGGTGACGTTCACCAAGGCGGTGGCGCCCACGTAGACGATGCGGGTATCGATCACCTTGAGGCGCTGTTGCTGGCGCACATCCTGCAGCCAGCTCGCCACGGAGCCGAAGGGCACCTTGTCGAGCTGCACCTGCACGCTGTTGTCGCCGGTGCCATTGAGGCGGGTGGCCTTGAGGCCGTGCTGGGCAAGGCTCTCCTGCAAGGCCTGGTTGAGCGCCTCGCCGCGCAGCGACGGGGCCGGGCTGGCTGCCAGGCCGCGCGCTTCCTGCGCCAGCGTTTCCATCTCCGCCGCGTCGCTGCGCAGTTGCGGCAGGCTGCGCAGCAGCTTGTCACGACCGTCGGCGGCGGGCTCCCAGAGGACGGTGTAGCCGATCACGAGCGCCAGCACGGCGCTGCCGCCGGCCAGGATGGCCTGCTCACGCGGGTTGCGCGCCGACCAGAAGGCGTCGAAACGTTCCTGCCAGCGCTGCGGCACGCGCGGGCGCAGGCGCGCCAGCCGGTCCGCGACGCGCGCGCGGCCAGCCGGGCTGCGCTGGGTGGCGCGGGGGCCGGGCTTGGATGCGGTGTCTTTCATCGGGGTCACTTGGCGGTCCGCGCTCACAGGCTGGGCTTGATTGACCAGCGGGTGCCGGCCGGTGCGTTGGCGCGCGCGGCGTCGGGCGGGCTGTTGTCAGCTTCCATGGCCAGGCCGGACTGGCGCGCCGCGCTGCGCAGCGCATTGGTGTCGGTGCCAGGCTTGAGCGTGGCGAACAAAGTGTGCCCGCGGTATTCGAGCGCCAGCAGCGCGTCCGGCGCAAGCTGGCGCGCGGCCTGGCCGAAGCGGTCGGCCAGCGGCAGGAAATCGTCGGGCGTGCTGCGCCCGCTCGCCAGGCGCAGCTGGTCGACCTGGCGGCGCATCTGCAGCGGCGGATCGATGACCACGGGGATCTGCGGAAAGGCGCTGCGCAGCGTCTGTTCCTGGCCGGCCGCGAGGCGCTGCGCCTCCTGGCGCAGCAGCAGCCAATGCACGTTCATGCCAATCAACTGGACCAGCACCAGGCCGGCAGCCAGCGCCAGCGGCAGGCGCCAGGCCTTGAGGTTCCAGCGGTCGGCACGGCCCTGGGCGAATTCGAACTGGGCCAGGTCGAGCGCGGGCTCGCGCAGGCTGGCCTGCGCCCCTTCGATCCATACCCGCCAGTCCAGCGCTTGCGCGCCCGGCGGCGCCACCCGCGCCAAGGCGTCCTTTGATGCGTACCAGTCACCGGCGGGGGCGAGTCCCTGCCAGGCGGCGAGCGCCTCGGAGCCTAGCAGCAGGCCGTAGCCGGCGTACTCACTGCTGCGCACGGTCAGTTGCCAATAGCGCGAAAGCTCGGCTGGCGTGGGCACGCCCTCCGTTTCAAACAAGGGCGATGCGCTGGTCAGCGAGGCGGCTTCGAGCGCCAGCGTGGCCAGGGCCGCGCTTGCCGCGGAGGGGTGGCCGACGGGATCCGCGCCGGGCTCGGCGGGATGCGCCACAGGCTGCTGGGGCAGGCACAACTGCGCCGGCAACACGTGGCGGCGGCGGTGGCGATGCTCGGCAAATGCGTCCAGCACGGCGCGCAGCCAGGCGCGGTCCGTCACCATCAGCAAGCGCCGGCGCGAGCCGCTGGCCGCCTTGCCCTTGCCCGGCAGCGCGTCGAGGGGCGGGCCCACGGCGATATGGCAAGGCTGGGCGTCGGTGGCCAGCACCTCCTCGACCAGGTTCGGCAGCGCCAGCTTGAGCCGCGCCGGCGCGAGCGGCGGCACCGTGGCTCCGGTAAGCAGCACATCGCTGGCCGCCATGATCAGGACCAGGCGTTCGGCGGGAGGCAGTTCGGCGATGGCGGCGTGGCCTTCGCGCAACAACTGCCCCGCCGCCTGGGGGCCTTGCCGGTGGCTACGGTCGGCGACGGCCGTGCGGACCAGGGCAAACGGCAAGGCACCGAAGTGCCAGGGTTGCGGCTGGTCGTGCGGCCGATGCGGCAGGCGGACGTACAGGGTGGTGCTCAAGATTTCCTTGCTACAGCGCCGATCGTGGCGTCAATGAACGATAGCGGGGGCATGCGGCCCATGCAGCGGACGGCGCTGCTTGCATGGCGGATGCCGGCTGCGATACTGCCGGCGGCACAGGGCAGGCGGGCGCCCGGAGCCATGGACTACCGCTTCCGCCGGGCCGGAGCATACCTTGCCTGTGTGACGAATTGGCGTCAATACGTATCTGTCTGATACTGCTGGCCAAACACCCGGGAAGGGCGCCGGCAGGTGTTTCGCGGCGCGCCTGGGAGGCCCGGGCCTGCCACTTGTGGCTACCTACGGTAACCCTTTTCGTCCCGCGCGATCCGACAGCATGATCCCAAAATCCGCCAGCCACGACGGCCACACGGACGAGGGGTTGCACGCATCAGCGCTGCTCCGGCATCCGGTCGATATCGCGCACCCAGACCACCCGGGTGGTGTTGGCATTGCCGAGCACTTCGCCGCGGTAGACCAGCGAGACCTGCATGCGGCTGGCGCGCTCGTGGCGGATCAGCCCGTAGATCAGGAAATAGTGGGTGCGTACGTCGAGCGTGCTGGTGGCGGCGTTGGGGTCGGCCTGCGGCGCCAGCGTGCGCAATTGCGTTTGCAGGTCGCCAATGTTGTTGAAATAGGCGCGGTCGCGCTGGCGCACCACTTCGCGGGCGCGGTCCAGCGGCAGCTTGTCGATCACGGCGGCGAGCACTTCGGCCTCGGCGGTATTGGCATTGACGAGCGTGCGCTCGGGCAGCACGTCGACGAAGGGCGCCAGCGCGGCCACGATCTCCGGCGTGTAGCCCGGAATGGCGAGCAGGTCGTTGACGTCGTCGGGCGCGCGCAGCCCGCGCTGGCTGTCACTGCTGCCGCCGTTGCTGGCGCCGGCGGCGCTTACCAGGTAGCGGGCGGTCGGCTCGGCCAGCGAGGCGTTCAGGCCCAGCGTCTGCAGCAGGCGGCGATAGATCGCCAGGCTGGGGGCGTCGATGGTGGCGATCCGGCCTTGGGACTCGCTGGCGGTCCACAGCACGAGGTTGGATAGGTTGAAGCGGGCCTGCGCGTCGAGGATGCGGCCCGACAGGAAGGAGGTTTCGCCTTCCTGGTCGGTGCGCAGGCCGGCGCCGAGGAAGTCCGACAGGCGGGTCTCGGCGATCGGCACTGCCCAGGGCTCACCGAGCTGGTCCACGCTGGTGCGGCGCTGGTCGTCACGCAGGATCAGGCGGGCCCAGTCGACGGCCGCGCGCTCGATCCAGCTGGCCTGGGCCAGCAGGCGCTGGTTCTCGATGGAGCGGATCTGCACCTGCTGGCGCCAGAGCATGCCGGATACCACCACGACCGCCAGCGTGACCACCAGCAGGGCCGTGACCACGGCGGCGCCGCGCTGGCGGCGGCCGGCCGGCACAAGGGGAGCGATGCGCTTGCTCATAGGCCGGTCATGCAGATTTTCTGGAAGCGCCGCGGCGTGTCGCCGTCGCCCATGCGCGCCGTGAGGTTGAGCTCGATCGCACGCACCGCCGTGGTGGCTACGCCCAGGCTGGCGCTCACGCCGGAGGCGGCCACCGCGCTGGCGCTGGCGTTGCCGCTGAGCAGCGCGGCGGCGATGCGGCCGTTTTCGGCCTGCCAGCCACCGGGTTCGACCCAGACGCGCGCCGACAGGCTGTCGGCATCGCCGACCAGCGGCCGCGCCAGGTTTGCGCCGCCGCCAGCCTGGCGCAGCGTGATCATCGCGGCCTGCACCGCGCTGCGGTTGTCCGCCGGCGGGCTGGCAGCGCGCACCACGGTGTTGCCGTTGAGGCGATAGGCGATGACTTGCCACTGGCTGGGGCGGCCCTCGTCTCGGCGGTCGCGCACCATCAGCAACAGGCCGTTGCCGAGCTCTACCGGGCTGCCCTGCAGCAGGGTCGGGCTGGTCAGGTGCTCGCAGTCGGACTGGAACTGGCCGTATAGCAGCTTGAGCGTATTGAGGCGGTTGTCGTGGTCGGTCAGGCGCTCGCGGCCGCGCGTCATCGCGTCCAGGCCGCGCCAGGCGATCACGGCGATCACTGCCAGCAAGGTGATCGCCACCAGCATTTCCAGCAGTGTGAAGCCGCGCATGGCCACGGCCGGGCGCGGCCGCCCAAGGCACTTAAAGCGCTTAACGCGTTCAGAGCAGGTTGCGCGTTTCATTGGGAACGATGGTGACCAGCCAGGCCAGGCGCACGGATTTGTCGGCGCCGGACGGGTAGACCGCGATCTCGACGCGGCGGAAAGAGGGGTTGGGCGTGCCCGAGATGGTTTCTTCGCAGTACAGCTCCACACCGCCTTGCGGGCAGGCGTAGCCGCGCGTGCCGGGCTCGGGCCAGGTCTTGGACAGGCGCAGGGTGGCGAGGTGGTTCTCGGCGCTCCACTCGGCCAGCATGCGGGTCTGCAAGGCGGAGCCCGCCTCGATCATCGACCCCATCGCGCGCATGGCGGCGGTCAGCGCCACGGCCAGGATGGTCAGGGCGACCAGCACTTCGATCAGGGTGAAGCCGCGCACCGGCACGCGCCGGGAGGTACGCGCGCAGGGGGGGGATTTTGGGCGGCGCGTCATGGCGTGCTGGCGAAATAGCGGCCGGCGCCGTCGCTGGCCACATCGATGCGAATGCCGCCGCGCACCAGCACGACATGCTGGGGACCTTCGATCAGCTCGCGCCCGAACACCAGGCGCGCGCCGCCGTTGCCGCGCCCGCCTTCGGTGACGGCCACGCCGTCGAGCTGCAGGCGCCATTTGGTCGGCGCGAACACGTCCCCGGCGAGCGGGGCCCAGCCGGCCGGCGTGGCTTGCAGGAAACGCCAGCCGACCGTATCGGCCTCCCAGGCAATCGGCCGGGCGCGCAGCTGGGCTTCTTCCTGGGCGAGCTCGAACAGCCGCGCAATGCGCTGCCCGTCGTCGAGCACGCGGCCGCGCTCATTGGGCGCGGCATTGACGGCGACCAGCGAGATCACGATGCCGGCGATCACCATCACCACCAGCAGTTCCAGCAAGGTGAAGCCGCGGCCGCGACGGCCGTGAGCCCGGCCCTGCTGTGGCCAGGTGCTCATGGCTGCGCGCCTGGCCCGGATCATGGCAGTGGTTCCTTATTCCCAGTTGCCGATATCGGCGTCGTTGCCACTGCCGCCAGCCTGGCCGTCGGCGCCGAAGCTGAACACGTCGATCTCGCCGCGCACGCCCGGGTTCAGGTACTGGTACGGATGGCCCCAGGGATCCTTGGGCAGCTTTTCCAGATAGCCGCCACCCTTCCAGTTGTTGGGCACGGGCTCGGTGGTGGGCTTGGCCACCAGTGCCGCAAGGCCTTGCTCGGTGGTGGGATAGCGGCTGTTGTCCAGGCGGTACAGCTTGAGCGCCTGCATGATCGAGGAAATGTCCTGGCGCGCGGCGACGATGCGGGCTTCGTCGGGGCGGCTCATGATCTTCGGGACCACCAGCGCGGCCAGCACGCCGAGGATCACGATCACGACCATGATTTCGATCAGGGTAAAGCCGCGGACACGGCGGCGGCCGAGGCGGGGTGAAGAGTCGGGAAGGGTGGCAACGTTCCTGCGCATCATGGTTAGCCTTATGGAATATCTGGCGGAGCGCCTGCTTACATCCGCGTTGCATCCGCGTGGCGGCGATCCAGTGGTCAAACAGTATAACCGCCACTTCATGACGACTTTGCGAGCGAGTGCTTGCATGTTCACCCGCGGCAAAACGGCGCGGGATGCGCGCAACGCATCGTTTTGCCTTGGCGTGCCGATGCGTCGCGGGCCTGACGGAGGCAGACAGCTGTCATGCGGCTCTGGTAGGCTTGGTGTTTTGATGCCTACCAGCCCACTTCCGTGCAACTCTCCTTGCGGCCCGCCCTTCGCTTCAACCCCTCCAGCCTCTGGCTGCCGCGACTGGCCGCGCTCGTGCTGTTCGTTGCGCTATGCGCCCTGGCTACCCGCTGGGCGCTGACCTTCAGCGCGATGCAGACCATTGCCGTGCCGAACGCGGCCCGCGTGGCGCAGACCGAGGCGGTGGAGACCGGCGCGGCCGGCACGCTGTTTGGCGGCAACGCGCAGTCCGGCGTGCGCGATGTGCAGTTGATCGGGGTGGTAGCCGACATTGGAAGCGGTGCCGGGGCGGCCATTGTCTCGCTGGATGGCGGCCCGGCCAAGGCGGTGCGCGCGGGCACCGCGCTGTCCCCGCAGATCCGGCTGACGGAAGTCCGTGATCGTGGGGTTGTGATCGAGCGCAATGGCGTGCGCCAGGAAATCGCGCTGCCGGTCCCGGCCATCGTCACGCGCGGCCCCGCGGCGGCCCCGCAGCCGGCTTTGCCGGCAGGCGCGGCGGCGCCGCTATCCACGCCGATGCCGGTGCCCGCCACGCCCATCCCCGCACCGCCGCTGCAGTCCTTGCCGCAGCAGCCGTCCCAGGGCGGTAACGAACCTATCTCTGCTAAAGACTGATTTGTAACGGCGCTGCGCCAACTTGTTTACGTTACTTTCAGCGGCTTACGCCGGCGGTGCTTAACTGTGAGCCGCGTAACAACGTATTAGGCGGACCAACTTTCCAGCCTGGCGTGCGCTCTAATCCTTACCAGTCCACCGAGACGAAAAAGGAGCAAAGACATGCAAGGCAATCTCAAGGCACGTTCGATCCGGAATTTCATGGCCGCTTCGGCGGTGTTCCTGGCGATGGGCGGCGCAGCTTTCGCCCAGACCACTGCCCCCGCCGCGCCGGGCCCGGGACCTCAGGCGGGTATGCGCCACCATATGGAGCATGGCGGCGGCATGTGGTTCAAATCGATCGATACCGACGGCGATGGCACGATCTCCAAAGCGGAGGCCGACACGCTCTTCAACAAGATCGACACCAATCACGACGGCAAGCTCGACAAGAGCGAACTGGCTGCCTATCACAAGACGATGATGGAGCAGCGCCGTGCCGAGATGCGGGCCGAGCTCGATGCCCGCTTCAAGGCGGCCGACAAGAATGGCGACGGTGCGCTGACCAAGGCAGAGGTGCAAGCCGGGATGCCTCACCTGGCCAAGTACTTCGACCAGCTCGACACCAACCACGACGGCAAGCTGACGCTGGACGAGATCCACGCTGGCATGCAGAAGATGCACGAGCAGCGGATGCAGCGGATGCCCCGCGGTAGCCAGTCCAACCCGGCAGCGCCGTCGAGCAGCGGTGGCTGATTGAGGCAGGATCCACGGCGCGCCGCGCCGTGGGCAGATGAAAAGAAGCGCGACCGTTGCCGGCCGCGCTTTTTTTTGCTTCGTGGCTGGCGGCTCTGGCCAGTGTTGGCACCATCCTTGCCTTCCGAACGCTCGACCTGCCGGATCAGCGAATAGTCCACGCTCCTGAAGGCCGGAACGTCCGGGGCGATCCGGCCGCATTTGCCATGGCAGTCTCTGACGCCCTGTTCCTGTGCATGGGCCGTACGCCGCGGCGGCATCTTGCACCTGGAAGGCGATCGCGCAGGGCGAAAGGACGCCGGAAGAGACAGGTCGCCATAAAAAATTGCGTACTTGTGCACGGTTTGCTAAATTTGCGCAAAAAAATTGCCGACAAACATATTGCGGAGCAACAATATCGTGAGCAAGGTGGAGCTGGACAAGATCGACAGGAAGATCCTGGAGGTGCTGCAGACCAACGGGAGGCTGACCAACCTGGAAGTGGCCGAGCGCGTGAACCTGTCGCCCAGCCCGTGCCTGCGACGCATCCGCCGGCTGGAGGAGGTTGGCGTGATTCGCCAGTACGCGGCGCTGCTGGAACCCGGCCGGATCGGGCTGGGGCTGCTGGCCTATATCAACGTACGGCTCGAGAAGCACGGGGGCGCGCCCAAAGGCAAGGCGCCGCTGGACTTGTTCCGCGCTGCCATCGAGATCTGGCCGGAAGTGGCCGCCTGCCACGCCATGACCGGGGAGATGGACCTGCTGCTCAAGGTCTACGTGGAAGACATGGAGCATTTCGCACGCTTCATGAAGGACCACTTGCTGGCCCATCCCGCGGTCATCGACGTACGATCGAGCTTCGCCCTCGAATGCATCAAGGACACCACGGCCTTGCCGGTACCAGGAGGCTGAGAGCCTCGCGGTTATTGCCGGCACCAAAGAAAATGGCGCGCCGGGCGGGCGCGCCATCGGTACGATGCCGGCAGGCTTCGCTCAGGCGGTGTGCTTTTGCGGCACCATCGAGCGCCAGAAGCGCAGGCCGAAACGGCGCGCATCGCGCAAGTTGCGGCGCAGCATGTAGTCGAGGTCGGCAACCTGCTCGTCGAGCGCCTCGGTCAGGCGGCTGACGGTATCGGCAGGCGGCAGCTCAAGGTAGGCATCGGCCTCGCCGTAGGCATACTGCACCTTCATGCCGGCCTTTTTGGCAATGTGCATCATGGCGGCGTTGCGCGACAGGCAGTGCATGTACAGGGTGCGCACATTGCTGTTGCGGCCGTGCATGGCCGCACGCTCGAACAGCGCGCTGCCAATGCCGCGGCCACGTGCGCTCTGCGACACGGAGACGCCGAACTCGGCGACGCGGCCCTGCGTGTTGTCGCGCAGGTTGGCAAAGTGGCCCACGCCGATCAGTTCCAGGTGCTCGTCGTACACGCCGAACACGGTGTCGTGGTCGAAATCGATGCTGTCGACGTAGGCTTCGATCACATGATCGCCAACCGACTGGCCAAAACGGAGCAGGCGATCCTCCTCGCCCAGGGCGAGGAAATGCTTGAGCAGGCGCGAGCGATGATGCGCAGCCAGTTCGCGCACCAGGGTGGTGGGGCGATGCGAGGCTTGCGCTGCTGCGGCTGCACGGCGGAGATCTTCGTCGGATACGGCCCCGACGGCCTTGCTCAGTTCGAGCGGATTCACTTTGTTTTCCTTGCGACGTAATCAGGTATAAAAATAGCACTCAGCGGGTGTTCGTCCATGCACTTTCGACAAATTGGTCGGGCTACAAGGGCAAACACTATCTTGCTGCAATGCAAAAAGTATTGTAGTGGATTTGTCAGTTCCACGTAAGGTGAGCATCGCATCTACCTTGTTCGATTTTGTAAATTCCAACTAAATCTATATAAATCAATCAGTTGTGTGGTGCTTGAAGGGCGCTTTCCGCCCGATGGTGTGGGTTTGCTGCAACGCCGCATACCGGCTTTCGCCGGGCCGGGGCACGGGATTGGCCCTGCTTCGCGGTGGCACAGCCCCGGTTATTCACAGATGTAAGTGCTTTATGCGCATCTTTTTTGGCCTCGCGACTACTGTTGCGCAGCTGATTTCTCAGGATTTTTCGTGGACCCCAAGGCCGAGCCCCCGATTCTCGTTATCTACGCCCACCCCAGGCCGCAACTGTCGCGCGTCAATCGTCCGCTGGCGGCGGCACTGGAAAGCCTGCCCGGCGTGACCGTGCACGATCTCTACACCAGCTATACCGACTACGACATCGACGTGGTCGCCGAGCAGCGCGCGCTCGCGCGGGCCGGCACGCTGGTGCTGCAGTTCCCGGTGCAGTGGTACAGCATGCCGGCGCTGCTCAAGCTGTGGGTGGACGATGTGCTGGAGAGTGGCTGGGCTTACGGCCCCGGCGGTACGGCGCTGCGTGGCAAGTCCATGCTTGTGGTGGCCAGCACCGGTGGCCACGCCGACTCCTACGGGCCCGACGGCACGCATGGCCACAGCATCGAGGAATACATGCTGCCGCTTGAGCAGACCGCCGTGCTGTGCGGCATGAGCTGGCTGTCGCCACTGGTGCTGCACGATGCCAACCAGGCCGATGCCCAGGCGCTGGCCGACCATATCGGCCGGGTCACCGGTGTGCTGGGCGGCATTGCCGACGGCGCCCGTGGCGTTGCCTCCAACGCCGCCGCAAGCTGAGGAGCACGCCATGGAACAACACGATTTCCTGGTGGCCCTGGTGGTCTTCCTGGTTGCCGCGGTAGTGGCGGTGCCGGTGGCGCGCCGCTTTGGCCTGGGCGCGGTGCTCGGCTACCTGCTGGCCGGCGTGGCGATCGGCCCGTGGGCCCTGCGGCTGGTGACCAACGTCGAGTCCATCCTGCATTTTTCCGAGTTCGGCGTGGTGCTGATGATGTTCGTGATCGGCCTGGAGCTCGAGCCCAAGAAGCTGTGGGCGCTGCGCCGCGTGATCTTCGGCTATGGCGGCGCCCAGATGGCGGCCTGCGCGATCCTGCTCGGCGGCGTCGCTGCGCTGGTCGGGGCATCGTGGCAGGTCGCGCTGGTGGCGGGCCTGGGGCTGGCGCTGTCGTCCACCGCGATCGCGCTGGCCACGCTGACCGAGCGCAATCTCTTTGGCACGCCGGCGGGCGCCGCCAGCTTCGGCATCCTGCTCTTCCAGGACATCGCCGCGATCCCGATGATCGCGCTGTTGCCGCTGCTGGCTGCCGGTGGCGCAGACGCCGGCGCGTCCGGCGCGGGGGGCTGGCTCGGGGCGGCAAAGGCGGTCGGGGTGATCGGCGCCGTGGTGGTGGGCGGGCGCTATCTGGTCCGCCCCGCGCTGCGCTTTATCGCGCGCACCGACATGCGCGAGATGTTCACCGCCTTCGCGCTGCTGCTCGTGGTGGGCATCGCGCTGATGATGGACGCGGTGGGATTGTCGATGGCGCTGGGCACCTTCCTGGCTGGCGTGCTACTGGCGGACTCGGAGTACCGCCATGCGCTGGAAGCCGACCTTGAGCCCTTCAAGGGCCTGTTGCTGGGCTTGTTCTTCATGGCGGTAGGCATGTCGATCGACTTCGGCGTGCTGATGCGCGCGCCGGTGCAGGTGGCAGCCCTGGTGGTTGGCTTCGTGCTGCTCAAGACGCTGGTGCTGGCCCTGCTGGCGCCGCGCTTTGGCATTGCGCGCGGCCAGTGGTTATTGTTTGCGCTGCTGATTTCACAGGGCGGCGAGTTCGCCTTCGTGGTGTTTGGCGTGGCGGGCGGCGCCGGCTTGCTGCCGGCGCGCACCGAGGCGCTGCTGGTGCTGGTGGTGGCGCTGTCGATGGTGGCCACGCCGCTGCTCCTGCTGGCCTTCGACCGGCTGGTGGCGCCACGGCTGGCCCGCCTGGCGCGGCGCCCGGACGACGTGATCGCGCCGCAGGACAACCCCGTGCTGATCGCCGGCTTCGGCCGCTTTGGCCAGATCATCGGCCGCCTGCTCTATGCGCAAGGGATCGGCGTGACCGTGCTGGACCACGATCCCGACCAGATCGAGTTTCTGCGCCAGTACGACTTCAAGGTGTTCTACGGGGACGCCACGCGCATGGACCTGCTTGAATCCGCGGGCGCTGAGCGGGCCCGCATCCTGGTGGTGGCGATCGATGGCATGGAGGACAGCCTCGCGCTGATCGACAGCGTGCGAGCGCGTTTCCCGCACCTGCAGATCTACGCGCGGGCGCGCCATGTGTCGCACGTCTACCAGCTCAAGGACCGCGGCGTGCATTTGTTCGAGCGCGAAGTGTTCGAGGGCTCGCTGTTGCTGGGCCGTCGCGTGCTGGAGGGGCTGGGCTACGATCCCGTGCAGGCCCGCTCGGTCGCGCTGCGCTTTCGCCGGCATAACATCGCGGCGATCGAGCGCTTCTATCCGCATTACACGGACCAGAAGAAGCTGGTCTCGCTGGCGCGCCAGGCGCGCGACGAACTGGAGGAAATGTTCCGCCAGGACCGCGATCAGCGCCGCCAGCGGGAAGAGGAAGACTGGTCCTGAGGTGCCGCGCCGGCGCTGCAATGGCGCCGGCACTGCCTATGAATTTGTGTTACTCGACACCACGCAGCCGCGCTGCGGGTTCTGCGCGCGCACCGGGCAACCCGCCCGCCAGCAGGTCGATCACCATCTCGGCGAACTCCGCGTACGACAGCTTGCCGCCTGGCTTGAGCCAGGTGAAGGTCCAGTTGATCATGCCGAACACCGTCATCGTCAGCGCGGCCTGGTTGTCGCGGGTGACGCGCTCGGGATAGGCCCGGCGCAACTGGCGGGAGAAGGCGGCCACCACGTCGCGCTCGCGCTTGAGGATCTGGTCGCGCTGCTCCTCGGCGAGGAACTTGACGTCGTTGATCAGGGCGACATGCCGGGTCTGCGAGGTCTCGTACTCGGCCAGGAAGGCCCGGATCAGGTTGGAGAAGCTATCCAGCTCGCTGCGTCCCTGGCGTTCCGCCTCCGCCTCGACCTCGGTCACGATCAGCATCAGCCGGCGCGTGTAGCGGTCGAGCAGGTCGAACAGGATCGCCTCCTTGCTCTCGTAATAGTGGTACAGCCGGGCCTTGGAGGTGCCGCAGGCGGCAGCCAGGTCGGCCATCGAGGTGCTGGGGTAGCTGCTGGCGGCAAAGGCGGCGGCAGCCAGGTCCAGGATCTGCTCGCGCTGCGCCTCGAAATCGGGTGCCTTGGTACGGGCCATGGAGACCTTCGCCTTTTCTCTTTTTACTCGCCGCCGGCGGACAGGTTACGGCGCAACTCGCAGGTCTGCAGGGATTCGGCATTGCCGCGCAGCACCAGCTGGCCGGCGCCAATCAGCTCGCGGCAGCGCCAGAACACAAACCAGTCGCTGGCCAGCAGGCCTTCGATGGCGCCCATCACGCCGCCCACCACTTGCGCGGCCGGCGCCCATTCCAGCGGGGCGCGCTCCAGGATGACTTCGTCGACCGTGTGGTAGGCCGCTGGCACCAGCGTATTGCCCTTCCACAGGCGCACGTCGGCGTTTTCCTTGACGTTCTGCTGCCACTCATAGCCCAGGCGGCCCAGGCGCAGGACCGAGACCGGGGCGATGGTGGAGAAGCGCCGCGCCAGCCGGGCCGCGGGATACATGCCGATAGCGGCCAGGTTGCCGCGCGCGGGCGCTTCCAGCTCGCGCATGTCCATGGCCACTTCATTGATGCGCTGGGGCGACTGGTAGAGGTGAAACACCACCCGGCGCAGCATCAGCTGGTCGGAAGCGCTCTGGCCATGCCAGATGGCAACTTCCAGCTCGTCCTTGCGCAGGCCATGCAGCTGGTCGAGCGCTTGATGCATTTCGGCGGCGAAGTCGATGTCGCTGTGCGGCGCCACGCGCTGCCAGAAACCGGAGCGGATCAGCCCGCTGCTATCGACATCGGCCAGCGGCCCGACGGCGAGGTCGTCGCGAAGCACGACGACCGGGTCGGGCCTGGCGGCCTGGGCGAGGGCTTGCCGTAGCGTGTTGCCCGCTACGTCGCCATTGACGACATGGATGTATTGCATGGGCGTGATTGTATATGGATGCGACCTGCGTAAGGCACGAAACGCGGCGGCTGAGCCGCCACGCTCGGTACGCTGGCGATCCTTCGTCCCCGGGGAAGCGGCGTCCGACATACACAACGGAAATAGTCCGTGCCTTCGCGGTCTATATAAGTAGACCGTCCACCGTTTCGGGACGGTGGCGTCGGAGCGCTTCCGTGCGTGGAGCTTGATCCTGCACAAGGCGCCGCGCCGCGTAAACGTCAACCATGGCGTTTAGCCGCAACGCCTGTCTAAAGGAGGCAATCATGTCGTGCGCTCGCCTCGGGCGGGCCCGCGTCAAAGGTTTTCGGCGCTGGCTCGCTCGCTTCAGACGACGTCTGGCGCCATTGGCGCTAGCCGCGCTGGTGGCGTTCCAGCCACCACTTGCCGCCGCCAATGAGCTCAGCATGGTCCGGCAAGCATTCGCGCAACAAGTGTCCCGCCATCTCAGCCTCCCGGCGGCCGTCGCCGTGCGGTATGCCGGCTTGCTGGCGTCCGCGCTACAGGCAGACGGGCGGGAGGCCGATGCGGGTGACTGGGCTGTGCTGGTCGATCGCAACCCGCGCGTCCAGGCCGCCATGCTGTTCGCGCGGCCCGCCGACGATGCGCCCTGGCAGTGGGTGGGCGCCGCGCCCGTCTCGACAGGCAAGCCAGGCACTTTCGATCATTTCATCACCCCGACCGGTGTATTCAGCCACAGCATGGACAACATGGATTTCCGTGCCGAGGGTACCTACAACGAAAACGGCATCCGCGGCTACGGCGTCAGCGGGATGCGCATCTATGACTTCGGCTGGGTCGATGCCCAACGTGGCTGGGGCAAGGGCGGGGAGAGCCAGATGCGCTTGCAGATGCATGCCACCGATCCGGACCGGCTTGAGTCTCGGCTGGGCCACCCGGCTTCCAAGGGATGCGTGCGGATCCCCGCCACCCTGAATCGCCTCCTTGACCACTATGGTCTGCTGGATGCCGACTACCTGGCCGCTGCGCAGCGCGGTGACTCGCTTTGGGTCCTGGCGCCGGGCCGGGCGCCGGTGGCCCGGCCCGGGCGCTACCTCGTGATTGTGGACTCGGGCGCGCACGGAACGTCCGCGTCGCGCGGGGGCGAGTAGTATCGAATCCGGCGGAATGCGATGCCGCTTCCGCCACTATCCGTTGTTCTACTGGAGAAAATGGCAATGACGAATGCGGCTTATAAGAAGATTGTGGTGGCAGTGGATGGCAGTGCAACCTCCGACCTGGCGCTTGCCGAGGCAATCCGGATCGCGGGCACCGGGGGCGCGCAAGTCCTCGCCTTGTATGTCGTGGACAACGGCCAGCTTATGTTCGACGTTGCGTATTACGACCCAACGCCCGTGCAGCAAGCGCTGGCCGACAGCGGCGAACGCGCGCTGGCGGCTGCCGCGCAACGCCTGAGCGCGCAGGGCGTGCGCCATGAAACGCGGCTGGTCACCCAGCAGACCGTGGGGGGCGACATTGCCAGCGCGGTAAACGATGCCGCAGCTGAATGGGGCGCAGACCTCATCGTGATCGGCACCCACGGCCGGCGTGGCGTGCGCAGGCTGGTCCTGGGCAGCGTGGCCGAGTCCGTGATCCGGCAGGCCAGCGTGCCGGTGCTCCTGGTGCGCGGCCAGGCGGCGGAAGGCTGAGCCTTCAGCCTGCGAATCGGATGTGCCCGCTACGTAACAGGATTTCCCGCGCCTGGGTGAGTTCGAACAGGCCTTCGGCAATGCGTTCGATGCGCTGCCGGTGGCTGGTAAACGCCCGCACCAGATCCTCCTCGCGTGGGGAGCGGGCGCCGAAATGGGTCTCGAGCGCCTCGGCCGTGATCGAATACAAGGTGGGTTGCCCGTTGACAGTGGCGGGGCAGGAGAGGGTCAGGCTAGCCGCACAGTAGGTGGGGACGCTGCGGGGAAAGGAAATTTCGGGCATGGCGTGCCTCACACCGGTCACTGAGGAATGGAACCATTCTAGGAGATGGTTCCGATCCGCGATGAACGCAGAGTGCTGGGCTTTGACCGTCATCAACCCGGATAGGGCAAATGCGGGCCGTTGGGCCTGGGCTGGCCGCCGGCCAGCCGGTGCACGGCGGCCACGGCTGCGTGGGCGGTGTTGATCTGGGCCGAGGCGAAGCCGGCCTGTTCAACCAGAAACCGGTCCAGCGGTGCCGCGGAATCCGGCAGGAACCCGCTTGCAAGCGAAGTCACGCCTGCGCCGGGGTTGGCTGCCAGGTCGGACAGCCGTGCGGCGAGGCCTTGCAGGACGGCCTGCGTGGCCGGTTCCGGCTGGCTCTTGCCTGCTTGGGCCTCTAGCCCGGCGCGCACCAAGCCAGCCAGCGCTGCCATGCGCCGCAAGGCCAGGTGCAGCTGGGCGTACTCGCGGGCCAACTCTGGAGCGAGCTCTGCCACACCCTGCTGCAAGGTTTGATCCGCCCGGCTGGAGGTACGCCCGGCCGCCATGCGCAAGGCTTCCAGCCGTGTCTGCGTCGGCGCGGGCGAGCGGGTGGGCGAGGCAGTGAACGCGCTGGCGCCGGCAAATGCGGCCCGCAGGTACGTTGTGTTTGCCACCAGCGCGTCGAGGCTATGGCGATACACCCGCGACAGCTCGGCCCGCGGCGCCAGCACATAGTAGCTAGCCAGGGCGATCAGGCAGCCCAGCGCCGTGTCGATGCCTCGCAGTGCGGCAAAGTGGCTGCTGTCCGCCGCTGGAGCCCCGACCCACGAGAACAGGATCACTGCGGGCGTCAGGCACATTGCGAAGGCCTCGGGACTGCCGGCGAGCCGGCACGTATAGGCGGCAGCCAGGCAGGCCGCGCTGATTGCCAGGGCCAGCGGCGCCGGCGGGTGGGCCAGGCCGATGGCACAGGCCAGCAGCGCGCCGGCCAGGGAACCCGCGAAGCGCAGGAACGAGATCCTGCGCGTGGTTTGCAACTGGGGGCTAAGCACCATGATGACGGTGACCGCTACCCAGTATCCGTGATCGACTCTCCAGAACTGCGCCGGCATCAGGCTCAGGCCGCCAGCCAGCGCCAGCCGCACCGCATGGCGGGCCACGCGGGCATCGCGGGCGGTGTGCTCCGCAACCACGGCGCGCCAGCGTTGCCATGTCCGGCGCATGGCGCGCCGCGGCCAACGGTACTCGCGGCGCCAGTCGCCGAAGGCCGGATAGCGGGCCAGTGCGCTCAGCGCAGCCTGGTACAACGGCGGCGCCCCGGCATTGGCCAGCGGTGCATGCAGCCGGCGCAGTTCGCCGGCCAGCGCCGCGCATAGCGACGGCAAGTCAGGCGCGTGATGGGCCAGACCTTCGCAGACCTGCTCCCGGACATCGGTGACGCAGCGCAGCAAGTGGCGCAGCGGCAGGTGCTCCGCACTGCCCGTGTCACCGGCTTTGGGGCCCGCGTCATCGGCCCGGCTGCGCAGTTCGGCGGCAACGATCAACAGGGCGAACATGGCATCGGCCAGGCTCACCACATAGGCATAGTGCATCAGCCCAAGCGGGTCCCGCAGGCTGCGCCGCATGTTGATCGCCTGATGCGCAGCCTCGATACGCTCGCGGATGTCGCGCTTGGTGGCCGTCGCATCGCCCACGGGCGCATCGGCCGCCAGATCGGAGGCAAAACGCAGCAACGCATCGAACACCGCCAGTATCTCGGCGCGCGGCCGCGTGTCGCGCGCGGATCGGATGAGGGCCAGGCTGACGACGCAGGCGAAGATGCCGCCGAGCAGGAATTCCTGGCTGCGGGCCAACACACGCATGGCCAGTTCGGCCTCGCCCGCTGGTTGCAGGCAGGAGGCGATCAGCACCACATAGAGCAGCTTGGCCGACAGCGCGGGCACGGGGCCGCGGGTCTCGGCCAGCCCGGCGGCCAGCCCGGCGAAAAGCACCACGGCGAGCGCCGTCCATGGCGTCACCGCTGCAGCGGTGCCCAGGGCACATGCGGCGGCACCGCCAATGCCGACGGAGCCCAGTGCCGCCAGCCGTTCGGCGGCGGTGCCGCGGCGGTCGGCCAGGCAGGTCCAGATCGAAGCCGTTGCCGCCCACAGATAGCCCGCTTCCCCGGTGAGCCATCCCGTGCCGGCCAGGACCAGGAACGAGAAGGCGTAGACCAGGCCTCTTTGCAACATCGAGGCATCGGGGCGGGGCAGGCGCAGCGCGGAGATCATGTCGGCAAGAAGGGTGGGCGCTGCGAGGCGGAGATTCGCCCTGCCAGGCGCAAGAGACAGGTTGACTCTACGGGATCGAATGTTGCGTCGCAACATTTTGCGCGAAATTCGAGGTTTCACCCCGGAGCGGTGCGGCCTGGCCTTCTCATGGTGCAGCGGCTGAGCTTCTTTGGTGCGCTGGGCAGGATCGGCTGCGGCCGATGCCGTGAGCCGCCACAGCAATGGCAAACCATGGCGATTGGCAAAACGCGGGCAAAAAAAACCCGCGCAGTTTCGTGCGCGGGCTGGAATCCACCGAGGTGGTGGAGGAGACAGACTCCACTATATATGATTTGTTGCGTCGCACCAAGCGGCATGTAGGCCAAGCGTGTCTGGCTTCACAAACATGTTGTATGTGAGCAACAAAGTAGCGGCTTAATACATCGAAAGCTCGTCTTCTATCATCTTTCGCCCTGTTTTCGTCGAGTGTTTGTCGGCAATTCGTCGGTTTTATCGCGGCACGGCGTGCCAGTTTCAGCGGAAGAACAGGTAGGCGATGCCGATCGCGGCGCACAATCCCACAAGATCGGCGAACAAGGCACAGGCAAGCGCGTGCCGTGTGTTGCGGATGTTGACGCTGCCGAAGTACACGGCAAGCACATAGAAGGTGGTTTCGGTCGAGCCCTGGATGATCGCGGCGAGCTTACCCTGGAAGGAGTCGACGCCATAGGTGCTCATGACGTCGATCATCAGCCCGCGGGCGCCCGCGCCAGACAGGATTTTCATCAACCCGACCGGCAGCGCGGGGACGAAGGCGGTGTCCAGGCCCAGCCAAGCAAAAGCGGCGCTCAGGCCCCGCATCAGGACATCCATGCAGCCGGTCACCCGAAACAGCCCGATCGCCACCAGGATTGCCACTAGATAGGGGATGATCTGCACAGCGACGCCGAAGCCTTCCTTGGCGCCGTCGATGAAGGCCTCGTAGACGTTTATGCCGCGTACGGCGCCGCAAATCAGGAAGACCACGATCAACGTCAGGATGAAGCCGCTGCCAGCCAGGGCGGTGGCGGTGCTCACCTGTTCCGGGGGCGCGTGCCGCAGCCAGAGGAAGACTCCGCCGACAGCCGCCGCCAGCAGCCCGAAGGCGGCCAGCACGGCTGGCTTGAGCACGTTGAGCCGCTGCGCCCAAGCCACTGCCAGCAAGCCGGCAACGCAGGACACGCAGGTGGCAAGCAGGGTCGGAAGGAAGATATCTGCGGCATTGAACCCGACCAGGCCTTGCTTGACCGCGATCGCTTGCCGCATGGCGATCACCGAAGTCGGGATCAGCGTCAAGCCAGCCGTGTTCAGCACGATGAACATGATCTGCGCGTTGCTGGCTGTGTCAGCGCGCGGATTGAGCGACTGCAGCTCCCGCATGGCATTGAGGCCGAGCGGCGTCGCCGCATTGTCGAGCCCCAGCATATTGGCCGACACATTCATCATCATCGCGCCCTGGGCCGGGTGGCCCTGCGGAACGCCGGGGAAGAAGTGGCGCAAAAGCGGATTGACCGCCCGCGCAAAGACGTCGACTACGCCGGCGCGTTCGCCAATGCGCATGATGCCCAGCCACAAGCTCATGACGCCCGCCAGGCCAAGCGAAATCTCGAACGCGGTGCGTGCGTTGTCGAACAGGCTCGCGAGCATCGCCGGAAACACCGCGGTATCGCCTGTCGCCACACGAATGCAGGCGACGATGAAGGCGAGCAGGAAGAAGGAGAGCCAGACCAGGTTAAGAGCCATCGGCGAATCGCGGGCGGGGTTTGGGAGAGGCTACGCATCATAGCCTGCCGGACCCGTGCCCACGGCACATGGGCGGCGCGTTGTGCCAGGGCGCGGCGCGCCCTGATGTGAGCCTTGGCATTGGCAATGTGTGTTGCGCAAAAACCGTAGTGCGCCGGTATACAATGCGGACAATGCCGCCGCGGTCGCATTGTCCCTCAGCCTTCCGGGCCAGCGCCGCGGTCCCTGATCCCTTTGACACTCGTTCGCGATGGCTCGCCCGTGCGCCACACCCGAGGACAGTGTCTCGCCGACCCAAGCCAGAATCTATGTCCGACGCCCATGGTACCGAACACGCACTTCCTGGTTCGGATTCCGCCGGCGCCAGTCTTGGCGCCCAGCACTCCCCATTGTTTGCCCTGGTGACCGATACGTTGCGTGAGCGCATCCTCGGCGGGCAGTACAACCAAGGCGAGCGCCTGGTCGAGAACAAGCTTTCCACTGAACTTGGCGTGTCGCGCATCCCCGTGCGGGAAGCGCTGCGCGCGCTTGCCGCCGAAGGCCTGGTGCGCATCGAGCCCCGGCGGGGCGCCTCGGTGGCGACGCTGTCGCCGAACATCGCCAAGGAAATGGTTGAAGTGCGGGCCACCCTGGAGGGGCTTAACGCCAAGCTGGCTGCCCAGCGCCGTGATCCTGCCCTGATCGCCGAACTCAGCGAAGTGCTGCGCCAGGGCACCGAGGCCGCCGCGAGCGGACGCTCGGAGCGTTTCATCGAATTGAACACCCGCTTCCATGAGGTGCTGGGCAATATCGCGGCCAATAGCGTGCTGCAGGATATGGTGCGTACGCTCAGGGAGCGCACAGGCCTGCTGTTCGCACCGGCCAACGTGACGCGTGCCCGGCAGAACTGGGAAGAGCATGCGCAGATCCTGCAGGCCGTCATCGCCGGCGATGCGGATCTGGCGGCGCTGTTGGCGACGCGGCACGTCTATAGCGCCGCCAAGGCAGCCGAAGATGTGGCCGAGGCCGCCGCCACAGGTTCCTGAGCGCTGGTAGATAGTATTCGATATACGGAAGAGATCCCGCACCAGGTCAAGTCAGCACCCGCCGCCACCAGGGCGCTGCTTTTCGTTGATTTCATTGGTATTTCTGGGCGTTCCGGCGGCAACCCAATGCCCCGGAATGGGGCGTTTGCAAGCCTCAGCATGACGCAGTGCACCAAAAATCGGTATACTGTCAATCCTGATGAACCACAATAGGGATTGACCATGGACTACCCGACGCCCGCCTATTTCCGGCAGTCGGTTGGCGAGCAACTGCTGGCCCACTATGCCGAGCGCAACGCTGTGCGCCATCGCACCCCGCTCCTGCCTATCCGCTGGCCAAGCCTGCGTCCCTTGTTCCGCCGCCAGTGCGTGCGCGACCAAAAGGCGGTTTGAGCGCACCGCCTAAGATAGCGCGGCCCCGCGCGCCGCCAGCAGGGCGCGCAATATGGAACGGTGGCATCTTTCCTCGTGTTCGCAATAACAGCCAATCGAGAAGTTCGTTTGCTGTGACATCGCGGCCAGCAGATCCAATGTCCTGCTGGCTTCCGGGCGCGCCATTTCCGCACGAAAATGCCGCTCGAATGCCCGCCATGCCTTTTCATCCCCTCCGCTCTGTATGTCCAAGGCTTGTGCAACCAGTTCGGCGGAGGGCGACAGGTTCGGAAACCACACATCGTAGTAGTCCCGCTTGGCGAACTCGGCTTTCGGCACGCCCCGGGGCGGCCTGCGTACGGTGCCGATGCGGATTCCCTCGTCGGGCTGTCGGGGCGAGCCGAGCTTCACGATGCGAATGGTCATGCAAGTTCCTCCTTCTATATAGAGTGCCCCGCGGGTGTAGCGGACTTCGTCGTGTGCCGCCCGGGCCTGTCCTGCGGCCATAGTTTGCCGCAGCCAGGTGGCCGCCGGCTAGCGCCGTGGCTCGGCGATGCCAACGGGCCTTCATTAGTCTTTTGCAGCACTTTTCTGTTGGTGCCAGAATCATTTCAGAAAACGCTTGCCAAGGCCGAGGGGGTCCCCTATGATTCGCCCCCTCGCAACACGAAACACCGCTGCAAAGCAGAC